>DUDU01000024.1 GCA_005110395.1 Candidatus Melainabacteria bacterium
AAAAATCAGCATTGATTCCCAAACACTTTCGGCCCGAAAGGCATGTCCCTCTAGGAGATGAGGTTTTTCAAGCTTTCAGCAAAATTTTTCAATCCAGAAACATCGGCATTATTCTTGCAAGAAGGAGAAAGCCAAAGATTCAAATATTTAAAAATGGAGTTGACAAAACCTCAATTTCTAGAAGTCCGGTATTGATTTGGGTCTTGACGCATCGTTAATTTACTTTCAATTCCGTATAAGCAATTTCAATGATTTTTGAGAGCCAGTCTTTTAGCATTGGATTAACCAGTGGGCCAGCTTTTGGCCAGGTTGCATATGCTATAAACTCTAGATTTCCTGATGCACCCAATAAAGGCGAATGCTTGACTTTCTTTATGTCTAAACCAACTCTATAAGCGTTACTTACAAACTCATAAAGTATATCTAAATGAATACTAGGGTTTTTAATTAATCCGCCACGCCCAACTTGGTTTTTACCAGCCTCAAATTGGGGTTTAATCAAAATAATAAATTCGGAGCGATCCGGACCAGTCAACAAATGTTGAATACTCGGTATTAATTTAATAACTGATATAAATGAAACGTCTATTACGCAGAGGGTGGCTTTGGGCGTTTCTGGCGTTGCATAAACCTTATCTGGAAGTAAATAGCGAACATTCATTCTTTCAATGCAATGAACTTTTGGATTTCCTCTAAGCTTCCAATCAAACTGTCCATAAGCAGTATCAATTGCATATATTTCTTTGGCTCCATATTGAAGTAAGCAGTCGGTAAATCCGCCAGTGGAAGCACCAATATCTAAACAAACCTTATCTTTGGGATCCACACCAAAAACTTTGATTCCCTCCAAAAGCTTATAGCCACCCCGACTAACAAATATTTTTCCATCGCCTACTACTTTGACTTTGTCAGTTTCTTCATTAACAGTAATGCCATGTCGCTTAATGAGTCTGTCATTAATACTTACAACTCCTAGTTTTACTGCTTGAGCCGCCAATTCAGGTGTGTCAAAAAAATTGTCAACCAAGAATTCAATTAGTGATTTTTCGTTATTTATCTTTCGCTTCATTGAATTTATGAGATTGTTCTTTGTTTATTTGTTTTTAGAAAAATATTGAACCTGATATTGATATCTTGATTACACTTTAATCTCTTTAGAATTTCTTTTTATTAAGAAGTAAAGCTTTTAATAGATTGTGGAAACTTAAATATATTTTATCTCTCAATTTAAAAGGCCGTATGTATATGCAAGTTCGACTCTTCAAAGTTAAATTTCAATTAGTTAATATGCCTGAACATTTAATTAAGCTGGTTAAGCGTTATATAATTTTTATTATCAATTAGTTTCTAAGCTTTTATGAATTTTCAATAAGAGAACTGAAATAGGAGAATCTAGCAAAAATGCAAGTACCTGAAGTTCAAATTCCCTGTATAGTCGATCAAGGTCTAATCTTCAATAAAAGAGATATGGCTCGTATTCTTCAATGCTTAGATGAAGTTGAATATGCGGAAGTTTTAGATGGTGCAATTTTAAATAAAAGAAATGGCTTCATCGTCGATGTGTTTGAAAGCGATACAGAAGCTACCATATTCTTTAATCGTCGAATTCATATTAATGTTAATTCCTTTGAATTTCTTAAGATTCACTATTCCCCTCAAATCCTTGAACCAATCAATAAAGTAAGAGTAAAAGTAAAAAAGACAATTTCATCTGAAAAAATCAAAATAGCTCCTAAAAAAAAGAAAGTTGAAGAATTTGATTCCAATTATTCGCTTGAATTAGTTAATTCACAAAATAGAAGCATTTTAATTCGTCCACTGAGTGACCCAATTGATAATCCTGGATCTATTATTTCTGAGATAGAAAGTCGCAGAAGAAATTTAGTTACTTGGGAAGAAGTTGCAGCTGAAGTAGAAGATGATTAGAGGCTTATTAAGAATATAAATTGCATCTAATTAGCACTGAGAATCTTTCAAAAGAGTGGATTGAGACTTTATTCGATCAAGCCCTCATATACAAGAATCAAAATCATAGCGAAAACCATTCGGTAAAAACTTTTGAAGGTTGTTTTGCTGCCACTTTATTTTATGAGCCCAGCACCAGGACTCGAATAAGTTTTGAAATTGCTGCCAAGAAATTGGGTTTTGAAGTAATTCATTTAAACCCTGATACCTCCTCTCTCAAAAAAGGAGAATCACTTTTTGACACTGCGAACACCTTAATTAACTTGGGAATTAAACTTGTTATTATTAGGCATCCTTCAAATGGCTTTACAGAGGAATTCGCAAGCTTTTTTAATGATTTTGATATAAGAGTTATTAATGCGGGAGATGGGTCAAATCAACATCCAAC
The DNA here is from genome assembly GCA_005110395.1 of Candidatus Melainabacteria bacterium. Lineage (GTDB taxonomy): Bacteria > Cyanobacteriota > Vampirovibrionia > Caenarcaniphilales > Caenarcanaceae > LMEP-10873. The sequence goes on from DUDU01000024.1 coordinate 2,354, forward strand.
CCAAGCGCTATTAGACCTTTTTACAATCCGTGAAGAATTGAATTTATCTCTTGCACAGCTTGAAGGAAAGAAAATAATTATTTTGGGAGATAGTCTTTACAGTCGTGTTTGTAGGTCAAATATTTATTTACTAAAACAATTTGGGCTAGAAATAACTCTGGTTGGACCTAAACATTTAATTCCTCATGATTTGGTTAGTGAAAACCATCTTAATTCTTCTAATAATTTGCTTGAGACTTTGAGTCAAGGAATTGATTTGATAATGGTTTTGAGATTACAAAAAGAAAGACAAGGCAAAGAATTAACCAGAGCCTTTATGAGTGAAGAAGAATACATTAGAGACTTTCGCCTTAGTATGGAAAGTCTTAATAAGTCTAAGCTAGATCTCAATAAAATCAAAATACTTCATCCAGGTCCAGTTAATAGGGATGTAGAAATCGAATCTGAATTGGTTGACAATCAGTTTTTGTCGCTTATTGATAAACAGGTCAGAAATGGAGTCTTTGTGCGAATGGCGGCTATTTCTTCTTTATTTGCTTAATTCACTTTTTAGTTCTTCTTCTGTATTTTTACTCAAACCTTCCTTTATTGCGAAGCTTAGTAGTTATAGCTTGTGAGATTTTGTGTAAATAATTCTGTACACACTCTCAAGTAATCCCTATAGGTAATCTCTAAAATTTAGGATTTCAATATTAAATTGTTCAGATTGGGCCTTTTCGTTTTGGGGTTAATTTAAGTTTTTGAAAAATCTTTAACTTAAATTTATCTTAAAAATTGAATTTGATTTGCCTTATGTATTTCCTTTTGAAAGAATATTTGGTTTAATGTATAAATACTTAAATGTCTTTTAATAATTCTCCACAATACTAAATACTAAAGAGCAAGTATTAAAGTCAGCGAGGAAAGCCTTAAATATGAACGAAGAACTTGGAAAAGATAATGCAGATAAAAGCAAGAATAATGATTTTCAAATGAACTTTGAAGAAGAAAACAAGAATCCATTTGAACAAAGGCTTTCTGAGCAAGCTAATCCTTTTGACAGTAAGGACGATGATAATCCTTTTTTGAAAGATGATCCAAATAAAGAGCCTTTTAACTTTACTAATGAAAATATAGAAGCGAATAGAAAAGAAAGTCGCAGTTTAAGCAAAGTTTTATTAGTTCTTCTCGTTAGCATTGGTCTATTAGTTACAGCTATTTGGGGCCTAAATCAGAATAAAAGTAAATCTAACAAGCCCAAACAGAATCAATCAGCAAATCTTAATAAAGAAAAAAAACTTAACAAAGAAAAAAGAAATAAAGAAGATAAAGCTTCCTTTTCACCAAATCAGTCTGCAGGCTTGCTGAATACTAAAGAAGCCAAAACTCAAAACGCTAAGAAATATGATTCATGCAAAGTAGATGAAGCTCAAAGATATATTGCTTCTTCCATGAATGATTTAGATCGAGTTGTTAGCAAAGTTGAGCAAAAAACTGAAGAAGTCAAACCGCAACCTAATGACGCTCACAAGGACAATATAGTTGTTTTTCTAAAAGATAAAGTTGAAAAGCTTTCTAGAGCCGAAGAAGAAATTAGAGCTTTTTCAGAACCTCATATGGACAAAGATTTGACAGTTAGTTTTGTTGATGAATCATCGCCTTGTAAAGTGAAAGATAGACCTAAATATCTTGCAGCTTGGTTGGATGATCTTAAGCTGAGAATCAATGATTTGAATAATGTATTGGATTTACTAGAAAATGGAGATACTTTAATAGCCTCTGCGACTAAAAAAGCAAAAACCATTAAAGCTGCTGATAATCCTCTCAGTAGTTTTTCTGAAAAACAAGACAAAATCGAAGAAAAAAACAAAGTTACAAATGATTTATTAGTACCAGTCAATCAAAAATTGGTAACTAAAGATAAGTTAGACGAAACTAAAAAATTGCCAGTAGCTTCAGCTAAAGTGAATAAACAATCAGATCCTAAGTTGCAAAATAATATTCAAAGTGGAACAACTAGATCAAAAGGCGAGAAAAAATCTGAACAATTTTTAGTGAAAAAGACTGATCAAAAATCAAATACAATCACTATTAAAGTAGAAGGTAAAGAAACTAACAAAGAGAAGATTACTCCTTCTAAGCCAGCTAATAATCAAAATATTGTTTACAGTAAAGTTGTTTCTTCAACAAATTCAACTAAAGCTTCCTCAAATATTTCCTTAAACACAAGTCTCAACCTGCCAAAACAAAAAACTGTACAAACCAAAACAGAAGCAAAAAAATCAGAATCTCCACTTGTAATTTTGGAAGATAAATCACTCAATGTACAAAAAAACTCAGAAGTTGGCAGTTCATCAAAAGCAATCACTCCAATTATGGATAAGCCGTTTATTCCTCAGCAAAAAATAATTCCAATTTCTCCCAATACTATAAGCAATAAGCCTGTCACAGCTACAGATAATTATCCAAATCGTAATTCATATGAATATTATGATCAGTATGAAGGCTCTGTTGATCAATGTATTGAATATGTTGAAGAGCAAATAGATCAATGTTCAAATGAAGCAGAGTATGAATATCCTAATACTAAATATTCAAATCAAGTTACCCAATATGATTATAATTATCATCCAATGAGTAATTGCAGAGGCGAAGCTTATTAGTACTATTTCTTGAGTTCTTTTAATGGTTTTATTTGATTAATATATTTAGCTTCCTTGATTAAGTCAATTACCTCATAAATAAAAAACACAAATTGATTCGATAATAGATTCACAACAATTGAATATGTTGCATCAAACAACTGGAAGTACTTCATCTTTAGAATTTGTCAGAGACTTTTTCCTAGGACAGTATATTAGTATTTCTGAGCCGCAACATTACACTCAAAGGCCTCAATTAGTCGCTCATATAGAAGGTTTAAAGTATTTAATTGAAGTTAATGATTGGAAAAATAAATTAGTTAGTCTTACCTCAATCCAAACCTTTTATCATTTTTTGACTTCTGAAAATGCTAAAGACTATGCAGGTGGTATATATCTGACCTACAAAGGCTTCTCTGAGACGGCAAAGTTTTTTATTGATGCTAATCACAAAAAAGACATAGTATTAGGCCTAATGGATAAATCCATGAAAACTATACATTGGCAATATCCTTTAAATTATCCAAGCAAAAGACAAGAGCAAAAAAGTATAAGTCTAGGGATTTTCGCTTGTAAAGGAGGAGTTGGCAAAACAACTTTGTCTGCTCACTTAGCAATTTTATTTACAGAATTAGGTTATTCAGTAGCCTTGATTGATGAAGACCCAGATAGGCATCTCAAACGTATAGTTGGAAACAAAATCACAATCTCAAAAAACAAAAACCGTGAAATAATTTGTTTTTCTTCGGAAGAAGCGGAAAGTGAAGATTTAAGTAATTATGATTTTTTGATTTACGATTATCCACCTTCTTTACATGGAGTATCAGTTTATTCAATTGGCAATTTAAATTATTGTTTAGTTCCAGTAAACCTTTCGCCTTTGGCTTTGGGGATTGAAGGGGAAATAATTCACAAAACTTTTTATTGTATTAATCAACTTAATCCTCAAACCAAACTTTTAGCAATTATTAACAATGAGATGGATACAGCGCATCCAGTATCAAAAGTATTAAGGCAAGAATTCAAGAATACTCTTAAACAACATGCAGGTGCACATTTAATACCAGTTAGTATTAGGCATAGTAAACATTTGTACTATTGGAGTAAAGGTAATTCATTCTCTGGAATAGGGAAAAACAGCACTGCCTATCAGGACTTTCTTTCGCTGGCAGATTATTTAATCAGGATATTTAGATAACAAGATTTCTACTGTTTAATACTTGTTTTTGATACTTTATTTGATTAGTCTTGTTTAATTAATCCTCATTTCCCAGATGAGCCCAAAAGATCGACAAGAAATCTGTTTTAGGAATTGAGGAAATACCTTTTGCTCCTTTTGTTACTTTAACCGTTCAGGTGATTATGATCGCTGAACTGATTTTCGTTATTAATCAGCAATAGTTAGCTAAGGCTATAAGAAATGAACCCCTTTGTTAATTGGGATTTTAATTTGGGAACGGAAAGAATAGAGCTTTTTATTTGAAGGAGAAAATCATTCCATGGATGAACAAAAACAAGAAGTAGAAAAAATAATAAGTGATCTCAAAAAGAAAAATGGAAAATTCATTCTATTAGGAGTTCTAATCTGCATAGCAATGTTAACAATAACCAGTGGTTTTCTTGATATCTTCGGTTACCCATTAAGATCAAAATTCAGATTTCTTAATGCGTCAAATAAAGATGTTTGTGAAGGTGCGATTTTTAAAGATTCAAAAGGAATTTTGGGATATTCTTGGAGTCCTGAAGGTTGGAGTGAAACTGAAGCACAAAGAAGAGGATTAGGCATATCAGAATGTCTCGATTTGCTTGACATTTCAAATACGTTAAAGAAATAACACAAAAGGATTAAATAGAGGTATCAAGTTTGTATCTTTTTGTTGGATCCTTCCAAAGCCGCTTGTTCGGGAGTAAGCATACAAACTGCCTTTGAGGAAACATTGTCTCCAGGAGAAGCTACTAACATGCAACCGCAAATCATTTATTGCAAAAGATAATGACTTGTCGACGCATCCTGAAATACAAAAAGTATTAAGACAAGAATTCAGAAATACTTTGAAGCAATATTCAGTCGCACATTTAATACCAGTTAGTATTAGTCATAGTAAACATTTTTCAGAGATCATTTAATGACAGTGCTTCTTTGTGTAATCTATTTAGCTTTAAAAATGAATTGTTTTGCCATGATGTTGAGTGGATATCTAAAAAGAGAAAACTTTATAAAAGGCTATTAAAGAGCTATTCTTTTTGGTATCAAGAAATTCAGTCGAATGTGAATTTACCAAACAAATGAAAAAGTTATTTTTGTTTTTATTTCTTCTTTCGTCTATTTCAGCCTTAGCTTATGCAGAAAGTTCAGACATTCAAAAGTATGAAAAAGCATGTAAATTGAATGATGGTGGTGGATGTTACAACTTAGGGGTTTTGTATGCCGAGGGTCACGGAGTAAAGCAGGATTATTTCAAAGCCAAAGAATATTATAAAAATGCGTGTGATTTAAAGAATGCTGGTGGCTGTGAAATCTATGCGAAGTTGAATTCAATGGAGAAGTAACAGAAACCTTTCTATTTCAATACTGTCTTTATCCCTACAATCAAAATAAATTGGATTGTGAAAAACTTATATTTTTACCACTTTCTCTTATCTTAATTCCATTCATTTAAAGAAAGGGCTTCTTTGAGTAATGCATCTGGTTTAAGCTGACCAACTCGATAATTAATTAGTTTTTGACGGTTTTCATTGAAGTAATAAGTGAGATGTATAAGTACTCCAAATATATCAATAACTTCAAAAGCAGTAATCATAAAGCCCTGCCTAAGCTTTGGAATAATGACTTGATTATTAGTTGCTTTATGTCTACTAAATACTTTTTGAAAGCCTTTTTCCTTGAGTATTTCAAGAATTATGGGTAATAGTGCTTTGTAAATCCCTTTGTTTTGATGCTCTTGAAAAATAGCCGTTTGAATCATCTGGAAAGTTTCTGAGTCTTTTTGCTCACCATAAAACCAGCCAACTATTTCAGAATTTTTGAGAATATACAATCTCAGCTTATAAGGAGTTCCAGCATTTTTAGCTAATTCACTTCTACTGATTTTTTCTTTATTAGTAAGGAGAATTGAAAGATTAGTATCGATAGTATCTGAAAATACAATTGATTTGTTTTTCGCAATAAAATCATCAAATTCTTGAAAGTCATTAGCGGATTGAATAAAGTAATTATCAAAAAGCGTAATTTGCATCAAATGATTTTGTATTAGAAGAAAAAGCAGTTATGGATTCCTGCCCTTTCTTCTTTTCTCAATAATTATTATTTAGTACCTAAAAATTTCATCTTGGATCTTAGTTCTTTACCAACTGCTTCGATTGGGTGGGCTGCTTCCAGTTTCCTTCTAGCATTCATAGCGGCGCAATTGCTGGTGTTTTCCAAAATAAAGTTTCTAGCAAATTCACCTCTTTGAACTTCAGTCAAAACTTTTTTCATTTCAGCTTTGGTTGCATCAGTAATTATTCTTTCGCCAATTACATAATCACCATATTCAGCTGTATTTGAAATCGAATGTCTCATCGCTGCTAAGCCGCCTTCATAAATCAAATCAACAATTAATTTGACTTCATGTAAACATTCGAAATAAGCCATTTCTGGTTGATATCCAGCTTCTACTAAGGTTTCAAAACCAGCTTTGATGAGAGCCGATAAGCCTCCGCAAAGAACAGCTTGCTCTCCAAATAAATCGGTTTCGGTTTCTTCTTTAAAGTTAGTTTCAAATACACCACCTCTAGTTCCACCGATTCCATGAGCATATGCAAGTGCAGTTTCTTTGGCTTTACCGCTAACATTTTGATACACAGCAATCAAAGAAGGAACTCCGCCGCCTTGAGTATAAGTAACTCTAACTCTATGTCCTGGTCCTTTAGGTGCAACCATAATTACATCTACATCTTGTGGCGGAACAATTTGTCCGAAGTGAATACTGAAACCATGAGCAACCATGAGAGTTTTGCCAGCAGTAAGATGAGGCTTGATTTGATTGTTGTATACCGAATGATGTTTTTCATCAGGTAAAAGAATCATAATAATGTCACTTTTTTTAGCAACTTCTTCAACGGATGCTACTTCTAATCCATCTTCTTTGGCTTTTTTTCCGCTTGCTGAGCCTTCATAGGAGCCAATCATAACTTTTACGCCTGAATCTTTTAAATTAAGTGCGTGAGCATGTCCTTGACTTCCATAACCGATAATCCCGATAGTTTTATTTTTGATTGGTTCTAGAGAAGCATCTGATTCGTAATAAATTTTTGCCATTGCTAAATTAAAATCTAAGTTATGTTTATTTGGATAATATTGAGGTTTAAAAGTTTAACATTAAGAATAAATGAGAAGTTGACTGTGGAAATCATGAAATTAATTCTTTGGAATTCACTAGGCACAAGTAGCTTCAAGTAATCATAAATGAATAGATGAAAGATTTAATTAAAGTTTTAGGTATCGATAAGCCTCTAAAGGCCAATGATGAGCAACTATTTCTTCAAGCTTTAACACACAAATCATATTTGCTCGATCATCCTGAATATAATTTGGAATATGACCGTTTAGAGTTTCTTGGAGACGCCATTCTCAAATTTGTAATCAATGAATATTTGTTTGTAAATTTCCCCAAATACAATTCTGGGGAATTAACTAAGCTTAGTGGTTATGTACTTAGCGACAAAATGCTTTTCAAAATTGCATCTGATTTGAGATTGCGAAAATTTGTACTTTGCGGGAGCCGAATTAAGGCCGAATCAGTAATGTCTGATGTAATGGAATCATTGATTGGAGCAACTTATTTGGTTTATGGTTTTGAAGAAGCAAAAAAACTAATACTTAGATCTTATGAAGATATTATTCTAGAGGCTGATTCCAGCGAGCTTAAAGAAAACTATAAAGCTGCTCTGCAAGAATTGACTCAATCTAAGCAATTAGGTTTGCCTGAGTATTTTGTAGTTAAATCTGAAGGTCCACCACACAATCCAAATTTTGGAATTGAGATTAGGCTTTCTGATGGCACAATATTGGGTGAAGGGGAAGGCTCTTCCAAGAAAGAAGCTGGACAAGCAGCGGCCTTGGCTTCATTGGATTATTTGCAAAACACTTATTTCAAAGAAAAAGCAATTAACGAAAAAGATGAGAATTCTGATTTGCCAAAAGATAATTCAGGAACTGAAGAATTATCTGAGAAAGTAAATCCCTAAAAAGTAAATTTAAGCTGAATTAAAATTTTCGGAACAAATACCACTGAACCTGCAATCAAAGCTTGAAAAGAGAGAGTCAAAACCGCAGCCGCTGCAATATCTTTAGCTTGTTTAGCTAAACTTGTTTTCCGGCGCTCCACAACTAAGTCAGTTAGTCTTTCAATAGCAGTATTTAAGAGCTCAGCAGAAATAACTAAAAAAGCCGAAATCAAAATCCAAATCCATTCAAGCAAATTTATTCTGAGATAGAATCCAAGAGCAGAAATAAAAATCAAAGCAATAATTTCAATTCTAAAATTTTGTTCTTTCTTCCATGCATTTTGTAATCCATGAAAAGCCAAAGATAAACTTTTTCCTAATTGTCTTGCACTAAAGAATTTAGTTTTCTGCGATTGTGAGCTGTACATTTTTCTTCCGCCTAATTGGGGCTTAATGCTGAAGAAGATAATGAATAATTTGAATCATATTCAATTAGTTCCTTAGCAGACTGAACCAAAGTATTTAAGTCATGACCAAGGAAAGTTAATTCGATCGATTCAAAATTTATTTCTAAGGTATTTGTCATGAATTCTATATCTGTGAATTTGAAGGCTTGAATTGTCTTTCCCTTGAATCCATATGCTTCAACTGCAATTTGTTTATTTTCAGGAGCAAAACAATCCACTAAATTGCTGCCTGGAAGAGGAAGTCCAATTGAAGGCCAGCTTTCTTCGTTATCTTCAATTAGCCAATTTGTAAAATCTTTGCATTCATGGCTTGATAAAGTGATTTTTGCCTGAAAACTTCCTTGATTAAGCCAAATAAGAGCTGTGTCTTTAAAGAACTCAAAAGAAATAGTTAATTCATTATTCATAGGTGTTGTATCTTTTTCGGCAATTTTTTGGTCAATTCTTTTATTTATATTCTTCTGAATAAATTTAATCCTAATACTAAGTTGCGTTCAGATCTAGACTTTTCGTACCTCCCAACCTCCTTAACATGAGGAGTCAGAACGAAAAATTGTCTGGTTATCGATCGCAAGCTGGTATAAAGAGCCTTTGCTTGTCCTAATTTAGTATGTGTTAATTGTAACGAAAATAAAATTAGGCGCAGGGTAGAAATATAATCTCAATTTACTTATGGAATGAATTAAGTCATTCTTTGTTTGAGAAACATTTGATTAATCCGACTATAGAAACTAAAGTCCAAGTTGCTTCTAGAATGACAAAAGGAAGGTAATGAATTAACCAAGAAGTGTAACAAGCAAGTGCAGCGCCTAAAACATTCATAGCAAAATACAACTTGCCATCTTTTCGTATGTAGGAAAATGTATTACAAAAGTAGGCAAGTAATATAAGCCCAACACCAAAAGCACCTAAGATATCCATCATTGGCAAATCAGTTAATCTAATTCAGGTTTATAAAATTTTCTTGCCCATTCAGTTGAATAGTACCAAGCCGCTGCAATTGCAGATCCCATAAAGGCACCGCCAATAATGTCTGTAGGGAAATGAACACCTAAATAAATTCTGGTATAACCAACAAAAAAGGCGAAAAGCCAAGCAAGTATGATTGAAATTTTGTTTTTCATGTCGTAGAGAGTAATGAGCATAGCCATTGTGCAAGCTGTAAGCATATGTCCTGATGGAAATGAAAATGAATGAGGCTTTTGTCCATAAACGCAAATTCCCTCTAATTCGAGAAAAGGCCTAGGTCTATTGAAAAGAGGTTTCAAGTATTCATCTGATAAGTGCCAAGCCACAAAAAATCCAGCAAAGCACATTAACAAAGGATAAGCTCCCTTTTTACCTTTAATCAAAGCAAGAATGATTATCAAACCAAACCAAATATGCTGACTATTATTCGTTACAAAAAGATTGAATTGATCCCATGTTGTTCCAGAGCAGGTAGCGGTATGAATTGCTCGGTAAATTTCTATATCAATTGGAATTGAAGTCATTTAAGTTTATTTATGGATAAGGACTAAATATGAAAAAGATTTTTGGGACTTTTATTGAAAACTTGAATTTAAACTTTGATTTTAAACTTCCTTAAAACTATTTGCTTCGATACTCAAACGGAAATTATCTAATTCAAAACTTTGATTCGTTCTTTAGCAGCTTCAGAATATTCCCCCTTGGCTTGGTCTTCCAAGTAACGCTTGTAATAAGCAATAGCACGTGAATTGTCTTTCTGAGTTTCTAATAAATTGGCAATAAAATAATTTGCTTCAGGATAACCGGCTGGATCAAGCGTATAGGCTTCTCGGTATTCTTTAATAGCGTCTGCTGTCTGATTGGATGAATGATAAGCAGTTCCTAAATTAAAGTGTGCTTGTGCGCTGGCAGTGTCCATTTCAATTGCTTTTTTGTATTTTTGAATTGATTCACCTGTTTTGCCAGCTTGTTGCAGCTCAATGGCTTCTCTAATCAAATCATTTACTTGATCAGTTTTTGCATTATTGTTCAAAGACTGTTTAAGAAGAGCAACAGCCGATGAATACTCAGAATTCTTTGAATCAATTTGAGCGGCTACTTGATATTCACTTAGAGCTTCATTCACTTTACCTGCTTCTTGATAGGCTGTCCCTAAATTGAAATGAGTTTGAGCATCTTGAGGATTATCTTTCAAAATATTTTGATAAATTGCAATTGCTTCACTTGTTTTACCCTGACTTTGTAGACTAACCGCTTGTTCTGAGGTCTTCTTTAGCTTGTCCGCCGCAATTTGATTACTTATTTTTTGAATGGCTTTTTTAGCGTCATCATTAGCTGGATTGAATTTTAGTGCTTGATTATAAGCCTGAATTGCATCTGCTGTTCGACTTCTAGCTTGATAAGCCAAACCCAAATTGTAATAAACATCAGAAGTTGCTGGGACAGGAGGTAAACGTCTTACCGCTACTTCGTAGAGAGTAATGGCATCATCGATTTTTCCCGCTTTTTGAGCTTCCAGCGCTTTTTCTGCCATCTGAATTGATTGAACTTCATTTGATTTTTCTTTTGAAGTTGCGATTAGCTTGTCAATTTCAGGATTATTTGGATTAACACCTTTAGCTTTTTCAAGTACTTGTTTTGCTTCATCTCCATGACCTGAGCGGATCAGTGCATTACTTAAGCCCAATAAATTATCTTGTTCATTAGGTGCAATTTGAACAACTTTTTTCCAGGTACCAACTAAGCCTTCCATTGCGCCATCATTAGAGCCATCTTGCTTAAGCGCCTTTTCAAAAGCATCAATTGCTTCAGGTAGTTTTTCAGCTGTCAAGTAAGCACGTCCCTGAACTAAATAAGGTCTGAAATCTTTTGGATTTTCTTTTATAGCTTGATTGCTTAATTCAATTGCTTTATAGAACAATGGTTGACTTGATGGAGCTGGAATATATTTGCCAAAAACCACTTGATAAACCTGAGCTAATTCGATTTTTGCTTTATAGTTTTCAGGAGTGCCAGCTTTTGACAAGTCTATAGATTTTTTGTATTCCGAAACTGATTGCTCTAATTGTCCATCCGCTCTGAGTTTGCGCGCCTCAGTCAATCTCACATTTATATCATTTGGATTGAGGCTTTTCATCTTATAAATTGAGTCCATATTGTCAAAAGCCATTTTATTATCATCCTGAAAGAAAATCCCCTTTCTGAGCTGATATAAAGCTTCATCAAGTTTATTTGCTTTAGCCAGCTGAGCTGCATAATTATTCAAAGTTTTGCTTAAATTTTCGGCAAAATCATTTGATTTCTCCGGATTCAATTTCCAGGCTTCGTAAAGAACCTCGATAGCTGCTACATAATCTCCTTGATTGCCAAGTTCAATGCCTCTGTTTTCTAGCTGCATAGCCATAGGAGAAGGAGAATATCTGTTTTGTGCCATTGAAGGATTGTCTTCAGCGCTAACATGTAAAATTGGCGATAAAGATAATGATAGAGAGAAGGCACTAATAATTAATGCATTGGGAAAATGTTTTTTATTTTTCATATCTTAGTTCGTAGCAGACTGATTTTGCCTTGTTTGAGCAATGATTTAATGTCAGGACGCTGATTCTTAGCATGTTTCCAATTATAAGAAAAAAAATAATTGCAAATAATAATTGCAAATAATAATTCTATACTTCAATCATTTCTTTTGAAGCTAATGGCGTGTAAAGCCTGATTGGATTTTAGTTATATTGTCAAAGTCTAAGCAAAATTTATTTGAGAGATCCTCTATAAATTTAAGTTTTTTATCCCGAACTTAATTTAGGGAACCTGAGATCCATCCTGAATAGGAGAAAAAGATCCTGTAACTATACTGAAAATAATCCTTACATGAATTCTGGACAGAATAGGACAGGATCGAGATCAACTGAAGAAATAGAAGTGACCCTAAAATTATCTAACTAATGAAAATTCTCTTCCACTAACATATCTAGTACGGTCGGTTGAGACTATATCGCTTGATCTACTTTCACAGCGAGGAAATTCACGGCCACGTTCAAAAACTTGATGTTCAAAGTGTTCAGTTTCAAAATGATGGCAAATAAATTCAATTGCTTCTTTGATTTCAAAAGGTTTGCAAGAAAAAATATCAAGTGTAAAAAAACCTTTTTCTGGAAAGGTATGAATTGCAATATGAGATTCAGCAATAATTACAAAACCTGAAACACCTGAATCTTCAGGAACATCACCGCCACTATAAGTCATAGTTTTTGGCGACATGATGATATTCATATTTAAGCGAGCAGGAAAATTGCTAAGAAGTTCATGAATTGAAGATTCGCTAGATAGTCTATCTTTTCTTCTGCATTTGTAGCCTTCGAGAACTAAGTGTGGTCCAAACATTTTATTATGTCTCCAGATGTAACGTTAGAGTAAACAATTGGTATAAAAGCAAATTAGCTTAAAATTATGCCTTTATCTTAAAGACTAGTTCAAGAACAAAAGCTTAAATTTGACTTGAAACAAGATTATTTTGCTCAGATAAAAACTCAGATAACAAGCTCAGAGCAAAATATAGAATTAAAAAAAGTTTTTACACGCTTTAGAAAAATTCAATTCATTAACAATTTAAGTTCGTAATAATAAACTAGTAATTCTAAAATTTAAAGTTTTAGTCAATTTTTTATTTAAAATTTTAATAAGAATTTTTAATAGGCTTGATTAGAAGGTTTGAAGAGAGACTCTTTGAGGGAAATTTAAGTGAATTTATTTTCATGAATCTAATGAGCTTTGCAAAAGTTTTAGTTAGTTAAATTCTTGGCCATTTCCCTAATAAAAATCAACCAAATGTCTCCTATTTCGAATGCTTAAAGAAAGTTTGTCAAATAGGGGAATAAAACTGTTAACTTTTATTTCTATAAACTGCCGAGAAATTTCTGAGCAAACAATAGACATCAAGTCAAATATTAAAAAGCAAAAATAGAAGCGTAATTTTTCAGTGATTAAAAAAGCTAAAATTGGAATTCTTTGTTCAGGGGCTGGAAGCAATATACCCTCCATTCTCCAAGCTATTCAATCAGGCAAAATAAATGCTGAAATTGCATTACTCATTTCCAACAAACAAAATGTTCCGGCTCTAGAATTGGCTCAACGTTTTGGAATTCCCTCTATGACGATTAAGTCAGATCTATTTAATTCTAAAGAAGAATTTGATGCCAGGCTTGCAACGGAGTTTTGGAATAAAAAAGTTGATCTAGTTTTAATGTGCGGCTATATGCGTGTGATAAGCCTTCCGCTTATAAAGGCATATAATCAAAGAATTCTTAACATTCACCCTAGTTTACTTCCAGCTTTTGGTGGCAAAGGTATGTATGGAAGGCATGTACATGAAGCTGTTATTAAGCGTGGAGTAAAAGTCACAGGTTGTACAGTTCATTTGGTCGATGAAAATGTCGACGAAGGACCAATTGTTGCTCAGGCCGTAACAGAAATAAGTGGATTTGAAACGGCTGATAGCATAAGGCAAAAAGTTCTTCAATTAGAAGAGAAAATTTATCCTGAAGCAATTGCTGCTCATTTAAGTTCATTGCAAGATCTTAGTTTTGATGAATTGCCATATTCGCTCAAAGAAACTGCTGGTGGAGGAAGTAGTGCCCCTGCTCCTGACTATTTTGATGATAACCGTAAAGAGATTTCTTTTGCAAAAGATGCTAGAAGTGGGCATGCTCTCTGTGACGTTGGATTGAAGCGAAAAGAAAATGCTGACACTGTGATTTTAACTTCTGATGTGAGGATTATTGGTGTTGCTGATGGAATCGGTTCCGCAAAAGAAGGCAAGCAAACTAGTCGCATGATTATGAGCTTCATTGAAAAAAAATGGATGAATGAAGGACTTATGATGAATCTCAAATCATTAGATCATGGTTCATGGCTACGAAAAACTGTAATTGAAGCAAATAATCAAATTTTAGGATGGGCTCAAAAGTCGCCAAATAAAGTAGATATTGGCAGCACTTTAATTGTGGGGATAATAGATCAAGTTACCAATGAGATGTATATTTCTAATACTGGAGACAGCCGTGCTTATCTTTGGCGCTCTGGAACTATGTTTCGTTTAACAAGAGATCATAGTGTTGATTTCGATCCAGAAACGGGTGAAGGCGGAGATTTGATTTTTTATATGGGAGGAATTCAAGGAGCTTTTGGGATTGATTTGTTCCAAATGAAGCTCTACAAGGGTGATCGTGTGCTTTTCTGCAGTGATGGATTACTATATGCTTCCGAGGAAAGAGTGGCTCAAAGGTTTAAGCAAAATTTATCACTAAAAGATTTATGTAATGAACTTTTGAAAGATACATATGAAGTTGGAGCTCCAGATAATACAAGCATTGCTGTTCTTGAGTATTAATTATTCTGTTCTAAAAGAAATATGAAATCTGGTGATCAAGATTTCAGTAATATATTTTTCTTAAAATACTTCAAGTCAGCCACGATAATGAAACTAATAATTACTAATAAAAACCATGAACTTATTTTATGAAATGAAACTACTTGCCAATTATTCAGTTGATATCCATATTTCCAAGCTCCCCAAAAGGTGGCAAGATTTTCGGCAAGCCATATAAAAAAAGCAATTAATACAAAAGCTAAAATGAGTGGCATTGAATGTCTGTGAGTAACGGTGAAATATACTTTTGTTTTCCAAAAAAGAATATTTACTCCCATTATTAGATAGAGCCTAAAGTCATAAATAAAGTGATTAGTAAAAAAATTCAAGTAAATCAAAAATCCAAGAATAATACTCAATTTATAATGTTTATAATCGCTTAGATTTAAATCAAATACTTTCCAAGCTTGGCTAATATAACTACCAACAGCTGCATACATAAATCCACTATACAAAGGTACGGTTGCGATTTTCAGAAAGCCTTCTTCAGGATAGCTCCATGAGCCAATGGCTGGATTGGTTTTGTAAACTTCAAGTACTAATCCAATAATGTGAAATAAGCAAATTACTTTTACTTCATCCTTGGTTTCTAGTCCAGTCACATACAAAATAATTTGAATCAAAACAGCTGCAATGAAAAGGAAGTCATAGCGAGCTAAGCCAAATAGCGAAATATGATTAGAAATATATAATAAGAAAAAAAATAAACCTGCAAATATGCAAGCTTTTGCTTCTTTTAATCCAAATAATATAAATTCCCTAAGCCAAAATTGAAGAGAATTATTTTGTACATGTTGAGTGAAGTATTTGTCTAGCATTCAAAACAATTTTCAATTAGTGCCAGTCCATAAATCGCCAGCATCTCCCAATCCAGGCAAAATGTATTTTTTCTCATTCAAGCATCTATCTAGAGTTGCAGTCAGAATGGGAAGCTTTGGATATTTAGACTCTACACAAGATACTCCTTCAGGAGCTGCAATTACGCAAGTTAATTGAATGTTATTTAGATCTCCACCTTTTTCTATAATCGAATCAATTGTTGCAGTCGCTGAACCGCCAGTTGCAAGCATGGGATCGATAATAATAATTCTTTTGTTTTGCAAATTCGGATAATTTCGGTAATATTCAAAAGCTTCAGCAGTTTCTTCGTCTCTCTTTTGCCCAATAAAGCCAATCTGGCAGTCAGGAAGAAAATGCGTAAATGAATGCAACATCGACAAACCTGCTCGTAGAATTGGTACTACAACTACTTCATGAGAAAGGGTTTGAGCTTTTATCTTTTCAAGAGGTGTTTCAATTTCAATCATTGAGAGGGGGAAATTCGCCACACTCTCTAAAGCGAGAATTTGACTGAGTCTATCCAAAGCAAAACGAAATTGTACAATTGAACTTTTTTTATTACGAAGTATGCCTAGATAATGATGAACTAATGAATGATTTAAGACTTTGAGCATTATATTTTTGAGCAATTTGTTTTTTGATGATTTTGCACTCAGCTATGTTTGCTAACTTTATGTTTATCAACTTTAAAGGATTAGCAATTTCATAAACTTTAGATAAAGTGAATGCAAAAAAGATTAACAGAATTTGATAGTGCTTACTTTAGAAGGGCATGAAATTATTAATTAAGTTAAATTGCAAGATTAAAAATTTGTTTTCTCTAAATAAAAAAAATCACAAAAATCATCCAAAAAGTCTAAAGATACTTTCTAGATTGATTTTATTTGCAACTCTTTGGTCTTTTATTTCGCCATTTATTTCTCTGAACTCTAGCGCTGAAACAATTTGGCAGTCACCCTACACTGTCTCAAGTGCAGCTGTACCAAATATATTACCAACCTCATTCACTTCAATCACAAATTCAAATCTAAATATTTCAGCGCTTAAAGATCCCTCGAAAAACAATTCACTCTCAAACGAATTTTCCAATCCTACTTTAAATAAGAGGCTCATTTGTCCGATCAAGCCAAATTTTATTAATCTTGATAACAAAAATTGGTGCCGAATTTACAAAGCACTTGATAGAGCTATTATTGAAGAAGGTTTGGATGATACTTTGGGTTATGAGAAGGCAATGGCAACAATGTTGGGGCTTATACAAAAAGAGTCTTCGTTTAGAATAAATGTAATTGGGAAATCTGGAGAAATTGGATTAGCTCAAATTAAGCCTGCAACGGCAAGATTTATTTGCAAAATCCCAGGCAAAGAATTGTTTAAAGTTGAGCCCAATTTGATTTGTTCTGCTAAATATCTCAATATGTTGCTTTCCAAAGGTTATTTTGAGAAGGATTTAGAAAAGTCTTTAATTGCCTATAATCAAGGCTGGGGAAATGTCAAAAAAGGTTTATATAGCAAGCAAGATAAGCGTTATGCGAAGCTTATACTGAACGAGTACAGCCCTCACTTTCAAAAAACAATTTTTATTGATTAATTAGAATCATAAAGTCTCTAAAAAGGTTTGTGCAGAATAAATCTCCATAAATTTTAAATTGTAATTTGCCAAATCATGGGCTTTGATAGACTCTTTGAGTGAGTATTTCTTTTGGCAATTTTTGAGATTATCTTCAACTAGATTCAAAGCATAAAGCCACGCTTCCGGACCAGTTTTAGAAATGCTACTACAAGCAATATCATCATAAGGATCGAGTATTGAAAAAAGTTTGTACCCATTTGCTTTAAGTTCTTCTAGTGATGATTCTGGCAAAGGGGAAGCCACAAAATAAATAATGATTGTCTGAATTTGTGACTGATTAGGTTTAAGTTGATTGAGGGCTGCATAAGTTTCAAAGCAACCAGCGCTATGACAAAAGATTTTTGTAATTTTGCCTTTATTCAAATTTGATTGAATGAGTTTTGCAATTTCTTGGGTAGTTGGAATTTTAGTTGTGCCGATTAGCCTTGCCATTGGATTGCTCAGATTTTCTTCAATTTGGTATGGCCAATTCCCTCGATCTATAACAATTGTTTCAGTGTTTGTATGATCTGCTATCCATTTAGCTTCTTGAGTTCTAGCTTGTCTCTGATTCGACTCACCGCTTCCAGGAATATAAAGGAAAACTGAATCAGTGTGGATATTTTGAGTTGTAATATTTTGAGATTTTGTATCTTTTGGTTTTATGGTGATGGCTTTATCTCTTGACCAAGGAGTAGAAACCGATAAGAACAATGCCAATGCCAGTGCCAATGCAATTAACAATCCCAGAATGGTCACAAGTAATTTTTTCATATTAAACTCAATATCAAAATTACAAGTTTAATGCTCTAGCTACTGAATCCATGGAAGCTTCAGTTTTAATTGGCGAAAATTGAGATGAGTCTATTGCCGTTTGAGGATCTTTAAGCCCATGCCCAGTCAAAACACAAACAATAGTAGCTTCGGGATCGATTTTTCCTTGCCTACTTACTTTGATTAACCCTGCAACTGAAGCAGCACTAGCTGGCTCACAACAAATACCTTGCGCTGAGTGAATGAGTTTATAAGCTTCAATAATTTCTTCATCAGTCACTGAATCAATCAAGCCATTTGATTCTTTTACAGCAGCTTCCGCCATATGCCAACTAGCTGGATTCCCAATTCTAATCGCAGTTGCAATCGTCTCTGGATTTTCTACAGGCTTACCTAAAACAATTGGAGCTGCTCCTGCTGCCTGAAAACCAAACATTCTTGGTTTTGTTTTTGAGACGCCGAAATTGTAATACTGTTTAAAGCCAGCCCAATATGCAGAAATATTGCCAGCATTGCCAACAGGAATACACAAGATATTAGGGGCGAACCCATTCAATTGGTCGCAGACTTCAAAAGCGGCTGTTTTTTGTCCTTCAATTCGATCGGGATTAACTGAATTGACCAGGGCAATTGGATGTTTATCAGCTAACTCTCGAACTATATTCAGTGCCTGATCAAAATTACCAGCAACCTGAATAACCTGTGAACCATAAATAATGGCTTGAGCGAGCTTGCCAAGCGCAATGTAGCCATCTGGCACAAGCACAACACATTTGGCGTCATGGTAGCCCAAAGAACGTGCACAAGCAGTATAAGCTGCCGCTGCGGCAGAAGTATTACCAGTCGAAGCACAAATCATGATACGCAATCCACTTGCAATGGCTTTAGTAACTGCCATTGTCATTCCACGGTCTTTAAAGCTTCCACTTGGATTGGCTCCTTCAAACTTGATATAAACTTTAAGCCCAGGAACACCACAGGCTTTAGCAATAGCTGGAGATAAGATTAGCGGAGTATTACCCTCACAAAGACTTATGATTTCCGTTTCAGAATCAATATTTAGATAATCTCTATAAGCATTGATAAGACCAGGCCAACGATTGAAAGAAGAAGTTCGGGCTTGCTTTGATTTGAAAAGATTGTCTAAAAAATTCATTTATTTATCTCACTCATTTATCTAAAGTATAAAATTTGCTGAATTGACAAGACTGGCTGGTAGATGCAATCGAATCATCACTTCAATCAGAAATTTTTGTCTTGATTGCAAGTGCATGAATTTTTTCTTTTAATTCTTCTTTCAGACATTCATAGACCATTTTATGTTGCTGAACAAGACTTTTGCCTTTAAATAAAGGAGAAGAAACATAAACAGTGTAATAAGCTGGATTGTTGGGTTGGTGGCCAGCATGCAAAGCTGCATCATCTTGAATTTTTACTGAGCTGGCCTGAAGACCTTGAATGAGAATTTTTTCGACTTGCTCAGAACTAATCATATTTTGTCAGAAAATTATTTTTTGATTAAACAATAATTCCTAATAAAGGAACTTAAGAGAATAAAGGAAAATATGCGCTTGGTGCGAGTCGAACGCACGACCAATCGGTTAAAAGCCGAGTGCTCTACCACTGAGCTACAAGCGCTTAAGTGTAAACTCAACAATTCAACTTTAGTTTAAAAATGAACTAGGCTGTAATTGCTTGAGTTTGTGCTTCTTCTTGTTTGCTGTAATTATGCCAAATTGCATAACTTAAAGAAGCAGCAGTTGAAATATTCAATTCATCAAATCGTACATCCAACGAGGAATGAGAATTATAACTTTCCTTAATACTTTTTGCCCACTGAATAATATCTAAAGTGAGTTCAAAAATATTATTGGTAGAGTCATCCCCACATGAGTCTCTGAGTACGCCGATTTGATATGCTGTGTGCTTCATACTTGTTATTTCTGTAGCTTTATTATGAGTAGTCTAGATTTTTATAAAGAATTTCAATATAAATTTTGCTTTCTAGATACCTTGAATTGAATGAATTCAATAGGAATTAAATAATTGCAAAAAAAATCTCAAATGTCAAACTTATCTTTTGATTTTTTCACAACCTGATTTCACAGCTTATTGGAGATTTCTGCCTATAGAATAAATATCTTGTCTTGCTGCTTTTAGAGATAGTTTCACAACTTATTGAAAAATTTCAAATTTGAAACTTATTTTGTATCACGTTACACAATGTAGTGTTAATATGATTTACAGAAAGATTTTAGTTTTTTAATAATCTATTCAAAATTCATTGCAGTTGACTTTTATTGAGTAGTGCCTCACTTGCCTAAATTTACAGAATGGTCACTTTTTTAAGAGCATTATTATTAGGAGTTTTGATTTTCTTTGGGGTTTTATTCTCTTGGGATTTTGTTAACCCTTCTATTGATGGGGTCAAAACAAATCCATATCGAGCTAGCCTGATTGAATTTAAAACTGGCCAATTTTTACCCAATACTTATTTTTTCTTTCCCAATCCTCATGATTCAGTTGAGGCAAATTACTCCCAAGGCAAATCAACTTCAAACAAGAAGAACTTGAATAGCTCATTACAGGCCGTTATTTATTCTGATAATCAAGAGAACAAGGCTTCTTCAAATAAAGTAATAGTCATAGAAGGTGGAAGTTCTCCAGCGGGAGCAATTACTTTAGCTAGAATTCCATCACCTATTCCTAGGCTTATATATGAACTAAATAAAACAATTCCCTTTTATGATAGTGGCAATATCTATTTATCTTGGAAAATCAAAAATGAAACCTCCGAAGAAATAGTTCTTACTGATGAAGTCAAAAAACAACTAAATCCAGCTAAATTACGTGTAACTGATTTTGCCAGCAGTAAATCTTTTCCAATTAAATTTGATGGTCAAATTCCGGTTGCGAATTGTCTCTTAAATAATAGTATTCCACCTCATGGACGCATAGATTGTAATGCAATAGCTGGGCCAGTTTTTAGCGATATTCCTGGAGTTCAAGACAATAGGGTTTTTGTCAAATTACCTGGAAGTCCTAAGTCTGTTCCAGTTTTTGTTACGCTCTAAGCTATTCATGCTTGCTTATTGAAACATTTTCTAAACTAGAGTTCATAGAATTACAGGGAAATCATTAAGCTATTATGCAGAAAAAGAATAATTCCAACAAGCTTCTGTAAAATCATCGGTAAGATCAAAAATTATTAATTAAGTACTCGCAAACCTGATTATTAGAAGCTTTCAAAATTTGTTTAATTTAATACTTACTTAAACTTTAAATACCTGAATACTTCAGTAAAAGGTTTTTCATATCAATAATGAAGCTGTTAGCCAAACAATTATCAATAAATAAAATATTTACACTTATATTATTCGTTTCATGCTTATTCTTAATATCCATTTTCCTCCCATTCAATAAAGCATTAGCTCGCAACTCTAATTCGGATACCAATACTCAAGCTGCAAATAATTCGATTAGCTTTTTGAATAAAAATGTAAATTACTACATACCAAGTAATAAAGATTCGGCTCAAATTGCTTTTAATGGTAGAAATTTGTTTACAGTTTCTTCAACCGATGATATGACTGCTCTAGATAGGGCTAATTACATTAATTCAAGCTTAAAAAAAATACTCAAAAACATTCAATTTAATGGATTAAAACCCAAAGTAAGATTGAGAAGAGGTTCAGGTTTCAATGTAATAACTGTAAATTATGAGCACCTAATAACCATTACAGATAAAGATGTAAATAATTCCAGTTTTAATTCATCTCTTGAGCTGGGTGGCTTTTGGACTGATGAATTATCTAAGGCCTTTGAAAAAGCTGAGCGAGAAAATTCACATGGGTATTTCAAGAAATCCATATTTGTTTCTCTAGGTATTCTATTCGCGGCAATTCTGCTCAACCTTATTCTTGTAACTACAAGAGAGAGGATTTCCCGCCAAAGTCTTTTAATATCAATTATTGGTATTTGGACTATTACAATCTTATTTATTTTGGAATTATTTCCAGCAACGCGTGATTTCAAATTGGCTCTGGATAATGGAATTCTAAAACCACTCTTATTGTTTATTGTTTGTTTTTGGGCTTTTATATTATTAAATCGAGTATCAAAACTTATTATAAATTGGCGCTTTCAGAACTATGCACTTGAGAATTGGTCTCCCCTTAATAGAAGCTACAACAAAGCCATTACACTCAGAAAAGTCTCTCAGACTACTATTACTTGGATTGTTGCCGTTATTGTTCTTCTGACTTATTTAATTTTAATTGGTATTGATCCGACCTCTGTTTTGACTGGTGCTGGGTTATTCGGATTAGCTGTTGGTTTTATTGCTCAAGACTTTTTTAAAGGAGTCATTAATGGTTTATCAATATTATTAGAAGATCAATTTGGCGTTGGTGATGTAATCAGAATAGGAATCCATGAGGGTACGGTTGAAGATTTTTCCTTACGTGCAACCAGGCTCAGAGATACAAAAGGAGCACTAATTGTTATTCCCAACAAAGATATTTCATTGGTGGAGAATTTGACTAATCAATTTTCTCAGATTGACTATAAAGTGAATGTTGCATACGATAGTGATATAGAGCAGGTAATGAAGATTATGCTGAATACTGTTTCAGAACTCAAAGAAGTAGAACCCAACAAAATTATTGATGAGCCCGAAATGTTGGGTTTAGAATCATTTGAAGATTCGGCAATTACTATGCGTATGTTAATCAAAACTCTTCCACGCTATCAATGGTCTCTTAAGCGTGAATTGAATCTCAGAATCAAAAAAGCCTTTGAGCAAAATGGTATTAGAATTCCTTTCCCACAAAGAGAAGTCCGAACATACATTAATAACCCTGAAAAAGGTGAACTTGGATAATACCTAAACTTTTTATCTACAACTTTTCATGTATGTCAATTAATAGATATCCACTTTCAAAAAAGTAAGAAAGTTTCAATATTCAGAATTAAGAAATTAAATTCTTTAGATTACTGTTAGTTTCTACAGATAAAAACTTAGTGTGAAATATAATCAAAGTAATTAGATTTTTCTCAGGTTTATTTTGCAAACTTACACTTAATAATTCTATTTCATCAATATGCAGACCCGAAACTTACAACTCAAAACGATTATTTCCATTTGTTTAATACTTTTACTTGGCCAAGTCAGTTTGCAAGCATTGGCTGGTATTTTCCGGATGACGGAACAGCAAGAAATCAGAGTTGGCGCTCAAGCGGCAGCCCAAGTTGAAAAAAAGAATCGCATATTATCAAATCCATATATTGAAAAGATTGGTCAGCAGTTAGTTGCGAAATCAGGTAGACCTAATATTCAATATAGATTCCGGGTTGTTGATAGTAAGGAAATAAATGCTTTTGCGCTGCCTGGCGGATTTATTTATATAAACCGAGGGCTTATTCAAGCTGCTGATACTGAAAATGAATTGGTTGGCGTAATGGCTCATGAAATCGGACATGTAGTTGCCAAACACAGTGTGAATCAGATGGAAAGATCATCAAAAGCTCAACTTGGACTTACTCTTGCGCAGCTAGCGTTAAGCCGTAGCCGAGGTGGTGCCACGATTTTTAATGGTGCACAGATGCTTACGCAAGGGGTTTTCCTGAAATTTAGCCGCGATCAAGAAAGACAAGCTGATAGACTTGGTGCCGAAAATATGCATAGTGCAGGTTGGAATGCAAAAGGTTTGGTTACTTTCTTTGAGAAATTGGCTAAGAAGGGACAAGGGAATACTGCATTTTTTTCATCTCATCCATCCCCTTCAGAGAGGGTAAGAAATGTTTCTGATTTAACTCAAAGTTGGGGTGGAGATGGTGTTGTTAATACTAATGATTTTAATATGGTAAAAGCCAAATTAGCTGAAATGTAATTTATAACGATTTCTTTTTTTTGGATTATTCATTAAGCCTGCGATACAGAATTTACGGAATATTAGCTATATTGTTTGAATGTAGTTTAGATTTCTTATTCAGTCATCTTGTCCATTCAGCCTCAAATTATTAAAATTGTTTTTTCAATCATTTGCTTTTTGAATTTATTACTCCCAGTGTCTTTGGCAATTCATGCTGATGAAGTAAAAAAGCTTAATACCCCTCTCAGCACTTCACCCAGTAATAGTTTTAAAATCAACAAAACACAATCGAAGTTTTTTCTAACCAGAGTAAAAGAAATTCAAGGAAATAATTCAAGTTTTCCGGTTATAGATCCTTCTTCCGGTGCACTGATAACCAAAGCCATATATTCTGCCAAACCCAATCATTCATTGAAATGCCCTAAAGAATTTTATTTTGATGTTCAAACAAAATACTGCGTCAATGATGAATTGGTGTTTGGACCTTTTCCAAATCAATTGAAGAAAAATTGCATAGCCGAAAAGCAAGCTTTATTTCCTAAAAATACATTCGAAAAACATTCAAGAAAAAGCAATGCCAAATTTTGCTATCAGAATAAATGGTCCAGAGAATTTCTATTAAGTTTGCAAGATAGATATGATTTTCATAATGCTTCTCTAAATGAAGTCATTCAAGCAATTAAAAACAATCCTGAAGTATATAAAATTCCAAATGAACAAGACATAGAAGGCAGAGGTATTTATCCCGAAGACGTTTCAACTCTGGATGGGAGATCTGAGGAAATATATCCACCATATATACTTTCACCAAGACGCCAAACCGATTCACTTGTAAGGCAACTTTATTATCTTCTACCAGATTCCACAAAAGAAGAAATTGCATTTGTAATTGCTGATCGTTTAATTCAACACCCTGAAGCTTATATTCCTTATCTCAAAAGCCGAAAAAAAATAGTAATTGTTGGTTCATTTATGGGTATTCATTCTCTCTCAAGCAGAGATGATGAGCAAATTGCAATTATTCTTCATAGACATGAACGTGAATTTTTTAAACTCAAAGCTTCAATTGCACTTGCCAAAGCTATGAATTTGCAAATTGTGGATGTGATTTATGGAATGGGAGATTCTGCCGATTCACTTGCAAGAGAGCTAAAAGAATATACTCAAGCCAGATTTAATCAAATTTTGTTTTCGCATGGTATACAAACCAAATCTCTTACTTGGGGAGCTGATGAACTCATACCAATTGCTTTGGCAAAATATCTTCCAAGTCAAAAAGCTTATATCAAAATATCAAATCCTCAGGCACCTCAATTCTTTGAAAGCATGGCTCAAGCAAATCTCTTGGCCGAACAACGTCTCAAAGAACTCAATCTAGAGCAAGTAGCCGAGAGAAGAAAAGCTGATATTTTGGTTTATGTATTCACGCGTCGCCCAAATGGTTTGGTTGATGAATATATTGAGGATGATAAAGAGCAAGAGAGGATTGATAAGTCTTTTGCCGCCGAAATTAATAAATTGCAAGAAGCTGAAAAAAGGAAATTGGTTGTAATTGATGCCAGATTATTCAATGGCGCTTGGGATACAAAAGCAATTCCTAAAGATTGTAATTTTTTGGCTTTTGGCTCTTGGGGGACCTTTTCGAATAATATTGGTACAACTTTAGCAACCGCAAAAATATTGAATAATGCTCAGACGATCGGTAAATCTCAGTTAAAAGCCTATAAGTGGCGTGAAAAGCTACTCTTAGAGTCTATATATCACGATGTTTTTGTAAATGGTTACTCGGAAATGCATTATGCTGAAGCTCAAAATCTATTGAAGCCGCTTGGTATCGAATTTAAGCATTTCGAGGGATATGAAAGCCCAGAAGAAACCGCCACAGTATTTGCGCTCATAAACAAGAGGGCTAATGAAAAAATGCAGCACTATTTTCGAGGAACTCAATGCATGACAGGTAAATTGGTTAGAGCTACTCCCCAGTTCTGGAGAACTTTTGAAAGCGAAGTTCATTTGATTTCCGATTTAGCTTCAAACGTTCAGGATGATATTCCTTTAATCACAGGGATTTATCGAAAAGACTTGCCTAGTGAATACTTTAGTCCCCTTCACAAAGCGATAACTGCTGAAAAATAAGCAAGAAGAAATGATATCTTTTAGTTTTGAAGAGTCAGTGAAAAGGTATAATTCTAGTAACAGTCACTACAAAGTGTTGAAAAAGTATTGAATTATGCAAAAAGATAAAGCGATTCAAGTAAGAGTTGACGCTGCTCTTAAAGAAGATGTAGAAAAGATTTTGTCTAGTTTAGGATTAAGTATGAGTCAGTCTATTTCCATTTTTCTCAAGCAAATTCAGTTCCATAGAGGGATTCCTTTTGATATAAAGATTCCAACACCTGAATCAAAGTCGTTGGTCAAAGGTGGAAAAAATAAATAATGAGATTTATACCAGTTGCATCATTAGACGAGCTTCAAGAAAATGAAGGTAAACCTCTAAAAATAAATAATCAAGTAATCGCTCTATTTAAGCTTACAAGCGGAGAAGTTCATGCCATCGAAAATTCATGTCCACATGTAGGAGCTCCCTTGGATAATGGAATACTCGAAGAAAAAGAATTAAGCTGCTTGTGGCATGGTTGGAAATTTGATTTAGAAACAGGATTGTCAACTAGCTGTCCTGGAGTCAGCATAAAAGTTTATCCAGTAAAGATTGAGCAAAATACAGTCTTTGTCGGATTAGATGAAGAAAGCTAACCCAATATAAATAAGCTAATTGCTAATTACTTCTTTTTTCTTATTATCAACTCCATACCAAATTGGATTTTTGAGTGCTGGAATTAATAGAGTCAAATCAACTAATTGTCTTGTAATAGTAATAGCGGAGAAGAAGCTGACAATGACACCAACGGCCAGAGTGATTGCAAATCCTCTTACTAAGCCTGTCCCGAATATACCGAGTATTACGCACACAATTAAAGTATTTAAATTACTATCAAAAATACTTGGAAATGCTCGGTGAAAACCTTCTTCAACAGCTTTATAAATAGCTTTGCCATTTCTTAATTCTTCTTTGATTCGCTCAAAAATCAAAATATTGGCATCAACGGCCATACCGATTGAGAGTATAAAACCAGCTATTCCAGCCAAGGTCAGAGTAATGCCTCTGGTGAAAACTCCAAGTGAAATTAGGGTATAAGCCATCAAAGCTAAAGTTGCTAATAAGCCAGGCATACGATAAATCAAGACCATGAAAATTCCAACTAAACCTAAACCGATTAAGCCAGCTTGCAAACTTTTATTAATTGAATCTTGTCCAAGCGTAGCTCCAACCGTTCTTTCCGAGATCAAATTAACTGGAACTGGCAAAGCACCAGCATTTAATTGAACGGACAAGTCTTTTGCTTCATCAATTGTAAAACTGCCTGTAATTTGACCATTTTGTGAAATTTGAGACTGAACGACTGGATCGGAGACTAATTTATCGTCGAGGAAAATGCCAAGTGGGAGAGTATATTCGGCAAGTCTTCCTGTAACTTCAGAAAATTTCTTGGCGCCTTCGGGTTTAAGTTCAAAGGCAATAGTCCAATTTGTACCAGATTGATCGGGTGATATTTGTGCTCCTTTGAGATCGGCTCCAGTTACTCCACTGCTTACCCATTCATATTGATCAATTTGGCTGCGCATTTGCAAAATTTCTTGCGGGCTTTTTCCTTGCAAATCCATCTTTCTTTCTTTAAATTCAAGCTTGGCAGTTTTTAGCAAACGTCTCTTAACTAGCTCAGGATTGACACCAGGAATTTCTACCATTATGCGATCAACTCCAACTTGCTGTACCGTGGCTTCAGTTGTCCCTGAGGCATTGACTCGGTTTTCAATTACCTTGAGCAAACCATCCATAACTTGTTGATTGATTTCTGGAGTTTGCTCAGTAGGAGAAGCCTGAAAAATCAATTGCGCTCCACCTATTAAATCAAGACCAAGCTTTAAATTACTTTGCTTTAGACTAGTTGCTTTAGTACTGCCAAATTTGGCTTTGCTTCCTTCTAGAGAGAGGCTAGTTGGTTTAGTACTGCCAAAGTTGACTTTGCTGCCTTCTAGAGATTTGCAAGTCCAATATACTGACCAATCATAGTTGTCCGTCATTTCAACCCTTTTAAAACCAGAGTTGCATAGTGATTGAATTGCTCCATCTTTTTGCATTCTGTGAGACCAAACATCGTTGAATAATGAGTAACTGATCACAAGATTGTCTTTCTGTTTTCCAGTGATTCTAAACTTAATATCAAGCCCTTTGTCAAGCATATTCTCACGCATTAAAGCTACTTGAATTTCTTGAGAAACCTTTTGTTCATCCTTATTCTTTTGTTCTTCAACATTTTTTTTCTTCGTTTCTTCTTTTTTCTTTGCCTCTTCTTTTACGATTTGAGTTTTCCCCTTTTGCTCATTTTCATTAGAGCTTCCCCACCAAAGCCAATAACCACTGAGTAACAGAATAAAAACTATGGCAAGAGGCTTAAAAAGTTTCATATGGCAATTATGGTCGTTGGTCTTGATGAAAAGAAGGAAATAAGAATCTGTAGATGTTCTTAGAATTCTTAACGTAAATTTTAAACTTAAATCTTTAAACTCTGAAAGGCAATTAGCTCAATTCGATCTTTAAAATGAGATAAAAATTTGTTACTTGATTTGTGATTGACTTATATTGCTTTCTTGAAATTTCAGTTGATTCTCTAAAAAATCAGCTTGCTGTTGAGCTTGGTCTACTTCTCTGCGCAATTCTTGGGTTTTACTTTCAGAATCAGCTATATGCTTATCAAGTTTTTCCTTGGCTTTTAAGGCTTTTATTCGAGCTTTACCAGCTTCTATTCTTTGATTAGCTACATTTTTTTCAGGATCTTCAATATCTTTGGTGCGTTTTTCTTGAATCCAAGAACCCATCTTATCCCAGGTTTTTTTTGCAGGTGCAACCGCTGATGAATTATTACTTTGATATGGTGAGGATTGTACAGAAGAATTTTGATTAGCCAAATTCATTGAATTGTTCTGATAAGAAGATTTGCTGAGAGATTGACTGGGAGCTTGGCTGTATGGAGAAGATTGTGGACTTGCTGTATTGAAAGACTGAGAGCTATTTGACTGGATATTGTTGTTTGAATATCCTTGTCCAGAACCTAAGCCAGAATAATCATAATCAGCAGATTCTAGACTGTTGGGTTCACCATATTTCCCGCCGCCAGAATTGTATGGATTATCGGCAAAAACTGGAAAGTTAGAGGCAGATAAATAGATGCAAAAGCTAAATACTGAGAAAAAGTAAAGTAAGTGAAAATAATTATGAAATTTCATGGTGTATCTATTTAGTTTTATTGGAATTATGGAAAGTGCTGCTATCGCTTATTAGCTTGAAGATTATTAGGCGTTTCAATTTGAAAAATTTAATCATGAAGAATTTATAGACGAATTAAATTCATTCTTGTTCTAATTCATCTAATTGTTTTCATGATAACGGTTAGATTGTTTTGTATCAACAATTAAACAATCTATTTTCGTCATCTTCCTTGCATAATTCCCTGACCAGTTAAGCTTGTTAAAGCATTCATTTGGGGTTTCATATCATTCATTCTTTGAACAGAATAAGTTTCAAATGAGGGAGCTACCATAATATTCAATTGATTTGCATTCGTACAAAAAGGAAAGGACTTCCAAGAGCCAGATCCGCCTGTAGGAGAGGGAGCTGTTACCCAATTTTCCTGCCCAAGTTCTTGGATATATATTATTGGTGTTCTTACTGAGCGTGTCAGGAAATTGAATTGCCAACCATATTGATTGTTAGGACAATACGGCCGCCCAGATGGTTCGGTTTTTTCTGGCCAACTGAATATGCCCAAGCACATTTAGGTGATCCCAATTGTTTCGATTCTCCCCTAATCAAACTTGAGGTATAAGAGATTGTGTCTGTTCTCCTTGGTGGATTCACTATAGGAGGGCCTTCAAGAGGGCAACTCCTCACCAGCTCATCTAGTTCAGGTGGAATCGAGCGTTCAGAAGGATTAGGAATTATCAATTGAGCAATTTTCTTGTCAGACCGGGCTTCGCGAATTATTGCTGGTGGTTTAATAATATA
>DUDU01000025.1 GCA_005110395.1 Candidatus Melainabacteria bacterium
TAAATTAAAGGAAGATTTCTCTTTTTCACCAGTTTCCATTTCTAAATTTTTAACTTTTTTACCAGTTAATTTATAAAATTCATTTTTGTAATTTTCAGTGTGATTGTTGAAAGATTCAATTCCATTTATCGCTGGAAATAATTGAAAAAACAAATCATTTTTTAAAGGAGGATCAGATTCTAAAATTAAGTCCAAATGTTCTTTAGACTCTTCAATACCCATAAGTCCAAGATTCAAGAAGCAAGTTTGAATGTACAGTAATATTCTCAATCTATTTATTTTGTATTCTCTTAATATGATCTTTGACAAGACTATTAAGCAAATAAGAGAAAAAAATTCAATTATCTTGAAACAATCATTAAGAGTATGTTCGTTTATTAAAACTGGAAACTGCTTCAATATAAAGACTGTCAACAATACAATGATGAATAAACTTAAAGTAAATTGAATTAGATTGAAGTATGAATTTTTCATCAAAAGCCACAAATACTTTGAACACCCTCACATTCATAATAGATAAGCATAATATTCCTTAAGTTTTTCCAACCAGAACCCAATCTCAAATTTCGCATCTAGACCAAATTACTTAGCTAGCATTTAAAACCAGTTGGACAAATTCATCAACGATTTGACTAGCTACTCCAAGCAGAGCAACATCAATCTCTTACTATTGCATTTAAAGATTTACTTACTTTTTCAAATCACTTATGTATTTGACACGTTCGTGATTTTTATTTCGCCAGCTTTCATAAAATGAATCTGCAATTTTGTCTAGCTCCCTCCGAGTTAGCGTGGATTCTGAAAGCTGATCATCTTTTATTCTTGCTTCAATCAAGTTACTTATAGTTTCTTTGACCAAATCTTTGTTATCTGTTTTTAAGCTTCTAATCGTGGCTTCTACCGTATCAGCAAGCATAGCAATTCCTGTTTCTTTAGAGTTCGCCTTTGGTCCTGGATATCTAAAAGCTGAATCATCTTTGAGATTGCTATCTGCTTGACAAGCCTTTAAGAAAAAATGTCCCGCTCTCGAATTTCCTTGATGGGCAGGAATAAAATGGGTAATAGCTTCTGGTAATCTATATTTTTTTGCAATCTCAATACCCGCTGTCACATGCGTAATAATTGCCTTTGCGCTCTCTTCGGGTGTCATCAATTCATGAGGGTCCTGACCATCAAATTGATTTTCAATAAAAATTTGCGGATTATATAACTTGCCAATATCGTGATAAAGAATACCTACTCTCACTAATTCATAATCAGCATCGATTTTCTTGGCCGCATCTTGAGCTAAATCTGCAACCACTAGAGTATGTTCATAGGTTCCTGGGGCTTCATCATGCAATCTTTTAAGCAGTGGCTGATTAGAATCAGAGAGTTCCTGAAGACGGAAACGAGTAATAACGGAGAATAAAGATTCTAAATATGGCATACCGCTTGAAACCAAAATAGCTGTTCCTAAGCCTGATAAGCCATGTATCCATATTTCTCTCCACGAAAAAAGTATATCTTTAGAAACTACTGTGATAAACAAATAAGCCGCAATTTGAATTACACCAAGCCAAATACCAGCTCTCGCAAGGTCAGCTCTATTTTGGGCTTTTTGGCTCAGAACTGTTCCCGCCACAATCCCCATAAATGGAGGGAATAGCTCAGCAGGAGAAACTTCTAATGCCTGCCAACACAAAACACCAAAAAGTGTGCCTGTCGAAAATCCTACTGTCGGTTTAAATATCAATCCAATTGTCATAGCAATTGCGGCTAGAGGAAGGGCAGTTGGCATATTAAAAACTAACAATCCAGAGAAAGCCGATGCACAAATAATTAGAAAAGATAATAAATATGTTTGCCTGAAGGTTAATTGATATTTTTCCAATTTTGCATAGATTATGAAAGAGATTATTACAAGCAAAGTTGCTCCAAATGATTCAAATAACAATGACCAATTAGGTTCTTGCTTGTTTAGATTCATTTCTTCGATGATTGAGAGCTCATCTTGATTGATGATTTCCCCTTTTCCTACAATTACGGACTTAGCCGGCATTTCTTTGTAAATAGGTTCAATCGAGTCAGAGACTTTATTTTCAATTTCTTTCAAGCTTTTCATTTGGATAAAGTGATTCGCTTGCAAATTTATTTCAAATAATGACTTTAAAAAACTTAATTCTTCTTTTGATGGTTTAAATGATTGTGCAATGAGGATATTGTTTAGAGTATCTTCGGGTAAAGAACCAATGTATCCGTACTTCAAAATGCTTTCTGTAGTTGGCTTCAGATGAGGTCTAATTTTTTTCCATGAATTAATATCTAAATTCCAAATCTTTAATTGAATAAGTTTTTTGCTAATTTCTTCAGGAAAACGATTATGCCAATCTTTGCGATGTGAAATTATTTCTTCTTTTGCTTTTTGAATACTGTTTTCTTGATTTCTTAATTCTTGCCAGAAAGTTTCAGAAGATGAATCTGATAATTGCTTTAAGAATATATCTTCGTGATCACCAGGAATTTTTATGATTTCGCTGAAATCCTTTTCTGGCATCAGCATTAATATGATTTGTGACTGTGTCGATAAAGATTTGTTTATAAATTTATGCTCTTTTTGCAATTTCATAAATTCATCTATGGCATTTTCAATCTCTTTAATATCTCTTAATGACTTTTCATTTAACTCATCATTTCTTTCAATTGGTGGAAATTTGAGAAATCGTTGTATTGCTTCTTCTCTAGCTTGTCTTTTTGCATTTGCGATTGCTTCGGTATCGAGCACAACGGTTTTTTCAGTTGTAGTCAAATTGATGGGACTTTGCATACCAAGCTGAAATGATTCAGGAAATATACGTTTACCCCACAAAAGAGCCGAACAAATCAAGCTAACCAAACAAATTATAAAAATTGCTTGAGTAATATTCAAAATCTTGGGTTTAAGAAAGCGCATTGAAGTTTATTCTGGCTTATGTTTTCCTAAGCTTCTTTTATTCGCTATTTGATTATCAATTTTATTAATACACATGGAATCGTTATTATCGTTATGAGAAACTAAATTTTTATGAACTTATTTAATTAATTTGTTTAGGGCGACTTCTAAAGTTTTCATTTTTTCTTTCAGCTGCTTATTCTCATCTTGTATTACTTCAACTGCCAATTTATCTGTATCAATTAAAGAATTCTTTTTTTTATTATCAATTCTTATTTGCCAAGAAAAAATACCTCCTAACACTAAGAAGGAAATATCTTGGACTAATTCAATCCAATTTCTTGTCATAAGCGAATCATAAACCAAGAAGCAAAGAGTAATTGTAGCGAGAAAAATTATTGTAAAAACGGGAGTCTTCATGAATTAATAATTTATTTGGAGAATATTAAAAAATGAATTGTACTGCAACTATTTATGGTTCGTCGATTGAAAATAAGAATATTGAAATTTAAGTCATTAAATCAAGATTCGTCTTCAGAACTGCAAGAATTTGCAACATCTCAGAAATATCTGCTATCGATACGATATGATCTAAATTTCAAGTTTTCACCCAAATGGATGATTCAAGATATCTATGGTTTCAGATGACAGTTTAGAGGGAAGCCTCACAGAATTAAACAATTTATTAGTTGATTTGCGTGTGCATATAGCAAATGCGCGCGACTATCTTTGACAGGGCAGACTCATACTCCAAGCTTCAAGAAATTGAAAAATCTCTCAGTGACTCAGGCAATTGGCAAGATTCACAAAAAATGTCTGAATTGAATCAATCAGCAGCTTATCTCAAAAAAAGAATTACTAGATATGAAAATTGGCTTTCTTTGATTGAAGATGGTGAAGTTGCTTCTGAGATGGCCAAAGAATCGAATGATTTACCTTTGACACAAGAATATATTTCCAAGCTCAATAAGCTGAAAATGGAAATGGAAAAAGCTCAAATGGAGCAATTGTTAAATTCACCATATGATTCAGCAGATGCTTTGCTTAGTATTAATGCTGGTGCTGGCGGGACAGATGCTCAAGATTGGGCTGAAATGCTTCTCCGAATGTATATCCGCTGGGCTGAAATCAATGGCTATCAAATTGAAATTATTGAAAAATCAGCAGGTGAAGAGGCTGGTCTTAAATCTGTGAGCTTCAAAATTTTAGGTCTTTTAGCTTTTGGTTATCTAAAGATGGAAAGAGGTACTCATAGACTAGTGCGCAAATCACCATTTAAGTCCGGTAATGATAGTCGTCAAACCAGTTTTGCAGGAGTTGAAGTTTCACCAATTATGAAGGATTTAGAGGGTGAAATTGAATTGAAAGATGATGAATTAGAAATCAGCACAATGCGTTCTGGTGGTGCGGGTGGACAAAATGTTAACAAAGTCGAAACCGCCGTTAGAGTTAGGCACATACCAACCGGAATTGCAATTCGATGTGATCAGCAAAGAAGCCAGCATCAAAATAAAGAATTTGCACTTCAAATACTTAGATCTAAGCTTTTGGCGATTAAGATCGAAGAAAGAGAAAAAGAAATTGCGGCAATTAAAGGTAAATCTTCATCAGCAGGTTTTGGCTCTGAGCAAATGATACGTTCTTATATTCTGGATGAAGGACGTGTAAAAGATCCTCTCACAAAGCATGAAACAAGGGATACGCAAAGAGTGCTTGACGGCGACTTAATGGACTTTATTGAATCAAGGCTCAAATTTATGGCTTTCGAAGGCGATTAATTTTAATATGCATTAGCAGTTGTAAGACCATTAACTCCTCCGCTTTGCATTTGCTGCATCATTTGCTGTTGCGCCATTAATTGCTGATACATTTCAGGCGTCATTTGGCCTTGACTTGGTTTATCACATGAGCAGAGCATGTTCCCAATAAAAGGAAAAGCAAATTGCATAAAAATACGAGCAGCAACTTGAACTTGAGCATTACCCCTTGAAAAATATTGAACGCCAACCTGAGTAAAGTTAGCAAGCAAATTAGTAAGCGAAGCACCTTTTTGATCACTAAATAAAAGCCCCCATAAAGAACTACCAATACCAAAAATACTGCCAAGCAAATCAGCTGTTGAAAGTACTCCATTCCAGAAATGTCCCCTTGCTGCTTCTCTAACATTTAAGGAAGCTAATTCATGAATATCTGCTTCAGATTCTACTTTTTTCCCACCAAATCCAAGAAATCCACCTATTGTATGAACTTTCTTTACTTTAATATCTTCATCTATCCTTGCAAATTCTTGCTCATGAGCTAATTTCAAATTAGCTTTGGAACTAAACATTTGCTGAAAAGGAAAAAAGAGCTGAGAAAAAATATCGTTTGGTTCATCAAAAGAATGTCTCTCGGCATGAGCCAACATTGCTTCAAAATGGTCGCCATGAGGAGTTACACTGTCTTTTGCAGCTTTCGCACGATCAGCATTTGCTTTTGACATCCCATTTACAGGGACTTCCCAAGCGGCATGAGCCGTACTTTTCAAATTTGTCCAAAGCCTTTGAAAGACTTTCATTATTTCGACCTCTTAATAAATTAATTGTTAAAGTGAGCTATTAAAGAGAAACGTTTTATATTGAGAAACTTTTAAAATTATCTTTTATCTTTATACCTTAATCTTTCCACAACGTTTTAATCTTGTCAACATCTTTTCTCAATATTTTCTTAAGATTTCACAAATTATTTGTTTTCGATTAGGGATTAGATTTTTGTATTCATGGTTTTGATTTAGTGTTAAGCTATTTAAAGCAAATTTGCGAAGTTAAAAACTTACTAGAATACTGACCCAAACGGACTATCCATAATGGTAATCACTCTCGAAAGAACACAAGTTACAGCTAAAGATTTTAAATCTAATCAAAAATCCACCTGGTGCCCTGGGTGCGGTGATTTTGGAATTTTAAGTGCCATTCAAACAGCCTTGGTAAATGCAGGCGTTGCTCCTTGGCAAGCAATTTTGGTTTCTGGTATTGGTTGCGGAAGTAAGCTCCCAGACTACATAAATGCAAATGGTTATATGACATTGCACGGAAGAGCAGTAACTATCGCTAGTGGTGTTCACTTAGCAAATACTGACTTAGTAACTTTTGCAATTACTGGTGACGGTGATGGATTTGGGATCGGTATTGGCCACGTAATTCATAATATGCGTCGCAATATGGATATTGTTCATATCGTTGAAAATAATGAAGTTTATGGATTAACAAAAGGACAGTATTCTCCTACTAGTAAACGTGGATTTAGAACAAGCACTTCTCCAGAAGGAGCAATTGAATTTTCGATTAATCCTCTAGCATTAGCTTTATCTGCTGGAGCCACTTTTATTGGACGTTCTTTTTCCGGCGATCCTAAACACGCAGCGGATGTAATTAAGCAAGCTATGGAACATAAAGGTTATGCCTTAGTTGAAATACTTCAAACTTGCCCAACTTATAATAAGGTTCAAAACGTTGAATGGTATAAAGCGCAAACATACAAAATTCTTGAAGAAAATCCTGAGTATGACTGCACTGATCCATTTCAAGCTTTTCAATTATCAATGCTTAATGACGGCAGATATCCTATGGGAATTCTTTATAAAAATACTGAAAGACCTTGTTACTCTGAGCAGGTGCCTGCGCTTCAACAGAATAAAGGAGCTTTAGTTAATCATTCGCTAGAGATAGATCCAGTTCTCTTTGAAAAGCTCAAAGCTGCTTATGTCTAAATAAAAGTATTTTTTACTTATTTCAAAGGGATAGGGGGTTTTCTTCTTATCCCTTTTTTGTTTTATTGGAGATGAATGTGATAAAGGGCAAGTGAATTCAATCAGAAAATTTCTATTGGATGCTGAAATTAATTCAGATTATTTTAGGAAAGGAAAATATCTATGATGAAATACAAAGGATATGTTGGGCAAGTTGAATATGATTCGGATGCCAAAATTTTTCATGGAAACGTAATCGGAATTAAAGGTGAAATTACTTTTCAGGGTAAATCAGTTGACGAGCTTGAAAAAGCTTTTTCAGATTCAATCGATGATTATATTGAATGGTGTGAAGAGAACGAAGTTAAGCCAGAAACTCCTTTTTCAGGAAACTTTACAATCAGACTGAGTCCCGAAGATCATTTGACAATTACCAGAGCAGCCAAAGAAGCTGGAATGAGTGTAAATAAATTTGTTGGTAAAGTTGCGGTAGAAGAGGCTAATTCATTAGTGAATTCTCTCAGCTAAATTGGGTTTTCAGTATATTGAAAATCTTTGTGAGCTGGAATCCCCATGAAGCAAACTAGCTTTACTCAACTCTTTGGGTATTAGTCCATCAAAACCAAGGAGGTGAAATTATGGAAAATCAATCTCAGGAAGACAAAGATGCTGAAAAGTTAAAGAGGGAGGAAGCTGAAAAGTTAAAGAAAAACGATGATGAGATAAAGTGTCTTGTGGCAAAGGGCTATAAAATACCACAAATTGCTAGCTCTTTAGGTCTAACAGAATCTCAAGTGTTGGAAAGAATGAGGATTCTCAATATTGAGTAGTTTCCTGGAATCATAGACAATCACCATAAAACCAAGGAGGTGAAATTATGGAACAACTAAGCAAAGAAGAAATAACTGACGGAGAAAAAATTGAAGCATGGAACAATAGAGAACCACTCGAAGCCAATATAAGCAAATGGTTTAGCGATAATTTCTACAAATTAGAAGACTGGGGCAAAGATCCTTGGGGCGCAATTATTTATAAAGAAAGTTTTATTCAACCTAGCGAGTTCAGTAACAAAAAAACAAGAACTTATCGGAAATTAAAAAATACTTGATTGACGAGGGCAAGGATCCCAATTATGGTTGGACTTATGCACACACTCACAATGTATTGCGTGCATTTCATTGGAAAAATGATTTAGAAATTACTTTTGACAAAGACAAAAAGGAGCGTCTTCGTTGCATCCAAGCAACAAAAACAGACCTTCCAAAACCCTTGCCATACATTCTGGCGACACTTGATTTAGCTCTAGGACATGACCTTAATATTAAAACAAAACAACACTACGAAGTAGTACAAGATAATGAAGTTTGTCAGGGCATTCGTTGGAAATGGATTACAAAAGGAACATATGACAAATTAAAAAAGGAGCTAAATAATTCACAACTTATCCTCAATCTCATCAAACCGAGTTGAGTGATTATCGAAAGCATAGTCAAAAGATGAAATATTTGCCAAATTTCTAAATTCTGAAAAGCGGCTCATAAATTGACAATTTGATTAATTCCACCGATAACTAATTCATTGATGCTTTTATCTTGCAACTTAGCAACCTTAGCTAGCCTTGCATGAAGCGTTGGTGGAATCCTGAGATTGAAATTCCCTGAATATTTCTCTGGATCTAAATCATTTAAAGCCATTTGCAATTGTTCAGACAAGCAGTCAAAGGCTTCATTCAAGGTTTTTCCTTGCCCAAGAAGAACAAAATCTGAATCATAGATTGAAGCATACACAATCCCTTCATCATCAGAATCAATTTCAATCTTATATCCATTAAGCTTCTTAAAGTCCGATTGCTTTGATGATTTTTTTGATATAGGTTTCTTTAACATATTTACTATCTCCTTGACCATGGGGCTTAACAAAGTAAATTGTTCTTTCCCCATTTTTGGAAGCTTTATAATGAGATCCTCCAGAACTTAAAATTGAATAACCAAGTAAACCTAAAAATTTGCATAAATCATCAAAAGTTACCTTGTGAGGGTTATTGACAATTTCGTCAATTTTTTTGTCTCGCTTATTCATGCTTAAATAGTACCATTTTTCAGTACTACTTATTAAGCAATTTCCCCATAGTTTATGCCAACTATTGATTAAATTTAAGCTTCTTTTAAATACAAAAAGCTCAAGAAACAATTGAAATTGTTCTAAATGATTTGTTTTTTTCTTTATGTGAGAGACTCAAAAACTTTAAAAGTGGAGCGGACGATGGGACTCGAACCCACGACGTTCAGCTTGGAAGGCTGACATTCTACCACTGAATTACATCCGCAAAATTTGAGAAATTCGAAGTTATTAATATTATCACTCTCCTAATTCTCTTTGGGTAGTATTAAGATTTTTATACGATTTAATGGGAATCAGCATTTCACTTGCTTGATATGAACAGGCTTGCCATAATTGGAACATTGATTTTTGACAATATTTTCATAGCTTATAAACAACATTATCAAAATCAAAATAGAAATACACCGATCATAAAGGAAAATAAATATGAGTCTACAACAACCTAAAGTTACCGTCATTGGAGCAGGAAATGTAGGAGCAACCACCGCTCAGAGAATAGCCGAGAAAGATATTGCGGATGTGGTTTTGATTGATATTGTGGCTGGTTTGGCAACCGGAAAAGCCTTGGATTTATCAGAAGCAGCTCCAGTGGAAGTTCATGACAGATTTATTATTGGCGGAAATGATTATGCGCTCAGCAAAGATTCAGATGTAATAGTAATCACTTCAGGAATTGCTCGCAAACCTGGCATGAGTCGTGATGATCTTCTCAAGACCAATGCGGAGATTGTTTCATCAGTAGCAAAAGAATCTCTCAAGCATTCGCCCAATGCGATTTTTGTGGTGGTTTCTAATCCTCTCGACGTAATGACTCATTTAACCCGCAAAGTAACTGGATTGCCAGCCAATCGTGTTTTGGGAATGGCAGGAGTTCTTGATTCCGCTAGAATGAGGTTTTTTATTGCGGAAGCTCTTAATGTTTCAGTTCAAGATGTTTTGGCTTTTGTGCTTGGTGGACATGGTGATTCAATGGTGCCTTTAGCACGTTGTTCTTCTGTAGCTGGAATCCCAATTACTGATTTACTCCCTGCTGACAAAATTGAAGAAATTAATACCAGAACCAGAAATGGCGGAATTGAAATCGTCAATCATTTACAAACTGGAAGCGCATTTTATGCTCCTGCAAGCTCAAGCGCCGAAATGGTTGAAGCAATCGTTAAAGACCGCAAACGCGTTTTACCATCTTGTGTTCAATTAAATGGCGAATATGGACTCAAAGATATTTATGTTGGTGTTCCAGTCAAGATTGGCAGCAAAGGTGTTGAACAAATTCTTGAAATCAAACTTACAGATGCAGAAAAAGCCGCACTTCATAAATCAGCTGAAGATGTAAAAATCAATGTTGAAAAGCTTGAATCAATGGGCTTTTAAGTAAAGTTCGACAATTACTCAGAAGAATACAAATAAAAAAGCTTCTATTCAAAAGGATTTTTTCCTAAGAGTAGAAGCTTTTGTTTTACTGAAATCTTTCTTGGAGCTTCTTTTCTGCATTAGCTTTGAATTGGTTTTCTACTGAACTCCGAGTTAAGACTATTAATGTACAAACGCCAATTAGGGTTCCAAAAGGCATACTGAGGCAATTTAAAATACCACCAGTAAAACAAACCCACCAATGTTTTTTCTGAGGTAAATAAATTGCAGTCAAAATCTGGAAAACAATGTCAACAAGAAGAATGATAGTTACTACAATTGCAAGCCAAAGCATTATTTGAACGATTGATTCGCTAGAAGGCAATGGCTTTATACTAGGATTTTTGTCTAAAGAAGCTTTGCTAGCAATTTTGAAAACTACACTAAGAAAAGCAAAATAAGTAATTAGAAAAAGAGTTGTTAGGACTTTAAAGATGGCGAAAAACCAATGAATCCATGAAAGTATCTTGAGATGCTCATCATCACGGTTGCAATCACAGTAATTACTAGCGGAATTATTGTTTTGCGAATTATTCAAAATCAATTCACTGTTCATTCTGAGTTTTCCTTAAGCTGGTTTTTCTATCGACAAAAGAGAACTAAATTTTTCTTGCAATAACTCTTAAGCGGACATAATCAGCAAAGTAACGATCATCTTTTTCCAATTTATTCATCATAAGCTTAATTGCTTTATCAATGATTTCTGACTGCTTGTCTGAAGGAACATTCTGAAAAAATGAGATGCCGAAAACACTGACCCAATCTTTAAATCCATT
This sequence comes from Candidatus Melainabacteria bacterium, assembly GCA_005110395.1. Classification (GTDB taxonomy): domain Bacteria; phylum Cyanobacteriota; class Vampirovibrionia; order Caenarcaniphilales; family Caenarcanaceae; genus LMEP-10873. The sequence goes on from DUDU01000025.1 coordinate 10,946, forward strand.
TATACCATTCAAAATAGCAGTTGGTCTGTCAAACAAATGACACATTTCTACTTTATACCCATTTTTCTCGAGAAGTGTTGCATATTCACCAATTGAGGGAAAATAGAAAACATCTTCAAAGCTTACTTTATCGAAGCCAGCAGCTGAAACAGTCTCATCTATAGAACTAATAATTTTTTGTATATTTCCTTTTCCACCGACTTCTGCTACTAGTCGACCGCCAACCTTTAGATTGTCACGAATATTTTGAATGGCTATTTCTTGCTGCTCGGCAACTATCCAATGAAGAGCCGCATTAGAAAAAACTGCATCAGCTTTTTGCGAGATCTGAAAATCAGTGGCATTAGCTTCTATAAATTCGATTTTGGGAAATTTTTCCTTGGCACGCTGAATCATTGAAGGCGAAGAATCTACACCTATTAGCTTTGCGCCTGAAACAGCAATCTCATTTGTAATACTGCCCGTACCACAGCCCAAATCCACAATCAATTCATCTTTTTTTGGATTTAATAGTGCAACTAACTCTTTTCCATAGTCGGAAATATATTTGAGAGAAACATCGTATAAATGAGCGTTCCAGCGAGACATATAAACTTCCTTGTGAATTTTGGCTTATGCCATCCTATTCTATAACAAACAAGAAAAAGTGGATGGATTTAGACATGTAATAAAATCGAGAAATTATGACTTTGAGATTCCACTTCCCGTAAATGGAAGTTCTCCGAAGTGGGCTGTTTTTAATCTTATGCCAAGAGTCATATCTGCATGCGAAAAAGTTGTTTGTTCATCTTGAGATAGTTCTGGAGGTGCCGCTGAGGTTTCTACGGTAGTCCCTCCTTTACTTAAGTAAAGACGAAAAAGAGTTGCCTACACTAAATTTACTAGAGAAGGAATAATTTGAATCTTGAATCTCTACGTTGAATGAGATGACAATCTAACAGGCAGAATTCACATTTCTAAAAAACCGCAACAACGTATTTGTATTTATTCAATTTACCCTCCAGACAAGCTAAGTCAATGGATTTTGATGAAACAATTTATTAAGTAATTCTGAAGTTTTATAGAGAGGAGAGAATAATTCAAAAACTTTACTTTACCAATCGCATTACATACGTTCAGGAGCATTAATAAGGAGAAGAGATAATCCTTTATTTAATACTTTCTGAAAAGCCTGAATTATAGACAATCTTGCTAGGGTTAATTCTTTGTTTTCCTTATTGATTGCTCGGCAATTGGTGTAGAAATTGTGGAAAAGAGCAGCTAAATCAAGTAAATAATGAGCAAGACTGCTTGGATTGAGCGTATCTGCTGAGCGATTGACTTCATTATTGAAATATGACAATTTTATGATTAATTCTTTGGTAGATTGAATTTCTTTCTCATTAGAAGAATTCAAAGCGACATTAATAATAGATATATTTGTGAGGCTGGTTTTCAATTCATCTTTTGTCACAATTGGAGGGCTACCATCAAAAAAGCTTTCTGTGGCATTGCGTAAAATACTGCAAGCTCTGGCATGAGCATATTGAACGTAAAATACTGGATTTTGATCATCGCTTCTCTGAGCTAAATCAATATCAAAAACCACACGATTATTTACGCTGGAAGCCAAAAGCATAAATCTAAAAGCATCAGAACCAACTTTTTCAACTACTTCCTCTACCGCAATAACTGAACCTGTGCGCTTGGACATTTTGACTTCTTGTCCACCCTCACTCAGACTAACAAATTGAATAAAAAGTATATTGAGATTCTCAGGTTTTTCTCCTAAAGCTTCTAAGGACTTTTTCAAACTAATTTCTTGTCCCTGATGATCAGCCCCGAATATATCGAGTAATTCATTTGCTCTTTCCAACTTATTCAAGTGATAGGCAATATCGGCTGTCAAATAAGTTGGTTTTCTAGCTTCATTAGGCTGAGTAGGTGATTTGAGCAAAACACGATCTCTTTCATCTCCAAGATTTGAAGAGCTCAGCCAAAGTGCATCGTCTTTTTCATAAGTCAAGCCTTTACCTTTCAGCTGTTGAAGAGTTTTCTCCAGAAGTCCTTTTTCGTGAACATCTTGCTTTTCACTAACCCATTTATCATATTCAACTTTTATGGAGGCCAATACCTCTTTTTGCTTATTCAAAATGCGATCTTTGACTATGCTCGTCAATTCATTAAAATCAAGATTATCAGAAAGATTTTGAACATAAGGCTCAATCAATTCTTTAGGATATTCATCACCTTCAGAGTGGGCTTCGCCTTTATATAACTTCCAGGCAGAACGGCCAAGTTTTTGAATTTGTTCACCTGCATCATTAATATAAAATTCAGATTTTACATCCCTGCCAGTAGCTTTGATAATGCTGACAAGTGCACTTCCCACGACTGCACCTCTTCCATGCCCCAAATGAAGATCTCCAGTTGGATTTGCGGAAACATATTCTATTAGCAAGCTGGGTTTGTCTTTTCCATGATTTACAGAGATCAAATCTTCATTATTAAGTGAATCTATTAGCCCAGCAAAAGCGCCAGAAGTCAAATGAAAATTCAAAAAGCCAGGAGGAGCAATATCGATTTGGAGACAGAATTCACTCAAAGTTTGATCTAAATGATTTTTGATTTTTTCAGCAAGCTTTATTGGTGGGAGCTTGAGCCATTTTGCAAGATTGAGTGGACAGGTTGTGGCTAAATCACCAAAGCCAACTTTCTTGGGAATATCAACCTGAATAGAAGCAAGAATATTTGAATCAAAATCTTCGCCAGCAAATTCTTTTTTTATAAAATCTTTTATTTCTTTTTCAATTGAGGTCTGAATGAGCATTTATCAAGTAATTTCTTAAAGTGTTTCTGAAATGAAATTTTGCAAAATCCAATACTAGCATAATGTGATTACTCACTAGCCGCCTTGAATTGGGGAGAGCATGAAAGCTTGAATTGTTTTGCTGCCAGAATATAAGGACTTACCCATATTAATTTCAATCGATTGAGGGATTTGAAAAATGCAGCGTTTGAGGAAGTCCTGAATATTTCTCAAAATCAAAGAACACATCAATCTGGAACTGGATCAGAACCACCTTCCGCAAAGGGATGACAAGAAGCTATTCGCTTTAACGCTAAATACCAGCCTTTTATAAAGCCGTGCTTATTTAGAGCTTCTAGCGCATACTGCGAGCAGCTTGGCTTATATCTGCAAACCGGTGCTTTCCAAGAAAACAAAAATCTGTATGCATGAATAAAACCGCTGGAAACATTCACAAAAACAGCCAGAAAGAGATTACACAGTCTTTTAATTTGCTTATTAATTAATTTTGGAATTGAAATTCACTTTTATAAAAAGGTCAAAATTATTCCTTGCGATTCCATTTCCTTAAGAAACTTTTGAGCAGCTTCTTTAGTTGGGAAGGCATGATTGGTTAGTACTCTATAAAGTTTGCGGCTATCATCTGGGAATTGATAGGTAATAGTTTTAATACCTTTTTCAACTAAGAGTTTATTCTGCAATTCACGAGCATTGGCAACTGTTTCAAATGCACCAAATTGAATTCCATACTCATATTTCTTTGAAGCTGAATTATTTGACTTAGCTGAGTTATTACTTGTCGTTGTTGCAGGTTTATTTGTTGTTGTATTAGTTTTTGCGACTTCAGTTGATGGGGATTTGGCTGACACAATAATTCCATCTTGTGGTTCAATCAATAAGAGAGAACGCTTTGCATCATCAGGGGTGTTGAAAGATTTAGTGCTATTGACTCTGTATGAGGTTTTGCCAGAATCAGTTTTAGTTGATTCAACAGTAGTTTCAACTCCTTTGGCTTTGAGTCCTTGTTTTAATTCGATTGCATTATCAAGATCAAAAAATGAACCATATTGAATAACATATTTTGAATTTGTACTTGCAACTGAATTCGTTGGTTTGGTGGTGCTTGTATTTGTAGTAGTACTTTTTGTTCCTGGTGTTACAACTTCAAGAGTTACTAAACCAATTCCTTCTTCAATTAGGCCAATTTGCTCGGCTGCTCTTTTGGATAAATCAATTATTCGGCCGCTATCAATTTCAGATCGATTATTGATTCTGACAGTGACAGACTTTTTTGTTTTATCAGAAAAAACTTTTACCATGGTGCCAAATGGAAGAGTCGCATGAGAAGCGGTTAAGTCATTCATATCAAAAAGCTCACCGCTAGCTGTCTTTTTACCCTGAAAACGCTCGCCTATCCATGAGGCTTTTCCTTTGGTCACAATGTCATAACTGCTTGTAATTGCGGACGAAACACTTTCGCTTAAACCGATGCTGAGAGAAGAAAGCGAAGTGAGCATCAGTGCAGAAAACAAAACTTTGCGAATATTATTCATAGGACTTATTTTTAAGAAGTTTTTGTGATGTGGCTTTAAGTACTTTGAGATTCTTTTTTGAGATTCCAGTGAAATGCATTAAAAGCTAATACTTGAAATGATTAACTAATATTTTATTGCATTTCCAAAGAGCTTAATTTTTGTTTGATTTTTGATCTTAATTTTGAACTTAGCATATATAGTAAATTGTCATTCACGAATTTGGGAGGGCTTTTGGCTTAGTAATAAATATTTTTTATGTATGGAACAAGCTCAAACTTATTGTGTCTTTAAGGATTTTTGAAAAGAATAGGATTTCGCAATTAATATATTTTAAATTGTCTTCCATAAATGAATTTACAATAAATTTGCGGCTGTAATGCAATTCATGAATCCGCCTCCAAGCCTCCAGATATTATCTAATTCTGGAGTAACAATATTTCTCTTTTCATTTCTTAATAAAACTAATTATTGAGCTTCGCTTAAACTTTCTCATGCTGCTTCTGAGAGAAAAACTCTTTTGGCTCATACTAAATATATTTCCTGACCTGCATTTAGTTGCTCACGTATTGTATGCAAGTTAATTAATGACTTTCAGGTCTACTTTTGTTGTATTAACCGACTATCTCTATTCAATTTAGGGCCTTGTGCAGATAGTGTTGCAACGTATGTCCGTAATGCTAAAACATGTGGTGAAATAGGGAGACTTGGAACTTCCTTTGGTGGGTTTAGTACATTTACTTTCAATGTAGTCTAAATTTCTTTTAGTAGTAATGTAATTCAAGCATAACTAAGCTGTCTTCCATTTTTCTTTTGCTTTCTCTCCCTATCATCTTCCTCACTTAGAGAATATGCAACTGGGATTGCAGTAGCAGCTGCTATTGTTAGACCCAGACCCGCTGTTTGTGGCAGCGTCCATTGCTGTTTTGTTTTTTCATTGGAAGATGAAGAATTACTTTGCTTTGCCTTTTTATGCTTTTCATCATCGTTTTGAGAGAACCAATTCATAAACTTAAAAGCTAATAAGAACGTGATGATATCCGTTGGTATTTTAGTTAATGTTTTGAAAATTGATAAATAGACTGCTTCCATTCCATTTCCAGACGGGTTGTATCCTGGATTCAGATCTTTTGGCTGATTATCTTTGGAAAACCCAGGAACGTATAATGTATTCTCCAAACCCTGAAAATTTGATAGTGGTAAATTTACTCTTTTATTAAATGGTTTAAGTCCATAGTTAATGAGTTTCTCTAAATTTGAAAATAAACCACTTATTATAGTTCCATCTGTTCTTGTATTCCTTGCTAAAGCAGCAGTTGTAAGAGACACTCCAACACTCGTAATAGTTTCAGTAGGTTTTGCTAAATTTATACGAAATCTTTTTGCACCTTTCAAAAAATTTTTCATCCACGCAATTAAGCGATTCATGTGTGATTGCATACTACCAGGGAACAGCTTACCATCATGCTTATCACCAAAATACATTTGTATTTTCCCTAGCTTAAATAAATTCTTTTCCTCATCATAAGAATAAAATTTTTCAGCAAATTTCAATGAGCGTGAAGGGATACCTTCATAAAAAGTCCAATACATTGCAGCACAGATTAGAGGGAATGCAGCTGCCATTATTGATGAAAGAGAAAAGTATTCTGGTTCTTTATTTCCGTCATTGTCATCAGAAGAGCGAACACTCGTAAAAAAAACAGCTCTTGAATAAGATAATATTGCAATTGTAAGACCTGTAAATAGGCGATTACACTTGCGGAATATGGTTTCATATGAGTTGATAAATGTTTTAGGTACTGTATGAATATTATCTTTTATTTTGTCAAAGCCTTCTTCCCAAAACTTCTGACCACTTCTTCTTGAGCCTGGCCTACCAATTCCTTCCATAATTTCTGCAAACTGTTCACTGCCCAAATGATTCCTGATTGCATTATTAATCTCAACAATATTATTATGAATACCCCTCATTCCTGGGATTTTTCCATACCAAGCTCCTTTCACAGATGTAGCAAGAACATTGTGAGCCATCAAATAAGTCACATAATAGGTCAAGAAGCTTAATGCAGCATCAGGAACAACCTTAGTACCAAGCCACTTCAAGAAAGAAGCAATAGGATCTTTTGGATCATCTCCATCAGAGCTGACATTAGATTGGTTGTTTGGAGATTTAACTGATGAATTATTTTTCCAGTTAACAATATTGTTTTGAGCACTGGGAGGACTATATTTTGGAGAAGGAATATTAGCTGATGAATAATTAGAAAAGTTTGTAGCAGCAACTGAAGGAGAAGTATTGCTTATAGCCTGAGTAAGTGCTGCTAATGATGTCATGAGGTTTAACAGCTCCCTCCCAAAACATCAAATAAAAAATTTGGCTTTCGCTTGAATGCTTGCCAATCTGTAAAGCTGTAAATAAAACCTACTGAATCGGCTAAAGAATCAAAACCGATTTGTAAAAGCAACATTTTTAAGTTAAACGAGCAATTTAACAAATGTAAAAAATAAAGCATAAAAAGGATAACCTCTTGTAACTCACATTTCGATAAGCGAAATTAGAATCGACCTAAAATTAACAATTACTTTATAATCTAGTTTTCAGATAAGCAAAGAAGATGAACTCTATAAAACTTCCTTATTTGAATTTCCATATTTTTCGTGGATCGAATTCGCAAGATAAAAAATAGTCAAAAAAGCAAAATCTCATTTCAAAATAAAACCTTCTTTTTCTTTGAACAAACTATTGATCAGGATCAGAAGTTCAATAATAGCTAAGACTCATGAATTCTCCCAAATTCAGAAATATTGCTACTCAAAATTCACAATCCGTTCAACAAAGTTTTAACTTTCTCTTTTACCTTTAGATGGTTCAAATTTGATTAATATTTTTTAGCTTCACCTCCTTCCAGAATTTAGGGTCGAATATTGAGATTGATTTTGAATATCAGAG
>DUDU01000026.1 GCA_005110395.1 Candidatus Melainabacteria bacterium
TTTGGAGCCAACAAATGAAGGCTATGCTTTGGCGAAAATCTCTGGTTTGAAAATGGCTCAGTATTTTCACAAACAAAAACAAATGCTTACGGTTTGCCCAATGCCATGCAATATTTATGGAACCAATGATGATTACGATTTGGAAAAATGTCATGTTCTATCAGCTCTCATAAAGCGTTTTTGTGATGCTAAACAACAAAATCTAAAACAAGTTACTCTTTGGGGTACTGGTATTCCTCTGCGAGAATTTATACATGTTAGCGATGTTGCAAGAGGATTAATTCACTTAATGGATCATTTTGAATCTTCAGATTTAATTAATTTAGGTACCGGCCTTGATATTTCCATTAAAGATCTTGCTCATTTGATTGCACAAGAAGTTGGTTTTGAAGGAGAAATAGTATGGGATAGTTCTATGCCTAATGGCATGCTAAAAAAATGCATGGATATTACTAAGCTGAAAGCATTGGGTTTTGAAGCTGAAATAGATTTACAAAGTGGTATACAACAAAGCATTCAGGAATATCGTTGCGTGAGAAATTTCCATTAATTTTCTGAGTTGTAATTTCTAATTAGATAATTTAACAAAAATGCAAAATCTGAATACAAATAAGCAAGTTGCAGTTGTGATGGCAACATACAATCCAAATATTGAATTCTTTGTTAAACAAATACACTCTATTAAAGAGCAAACATATACAAATTGGGAATGTATCGTAATTGACGATTGTTCATCTAATGAGAAGTTTGAAGAAATAAAAAAAATCATTGTAGAAGATGTACGTTTTACTTTGCATCAAAACAAAGTGAATCTTGGTTCATATCATACTTTTGAAGAAGGACTAAAATTAATTGCTAATAGTCAACATGAGTATATTTGTTTTTGTGATCAAGACGATATTTGGCTACCAAGAAAAATTGAAATACTCGTAAAAGAATTTGACGATTTACAGATTAGCTGTGTTCATAGTGACCTGCAGCTAATAGATGCTGATGATAACTTGATTCATCCATCATGTTGGCAATTTGAAGGTAGAAATACAGAAATTTATGATTCTCAACTTCTCATTCTTCGCAACACAATTACAGGTTGCTCTATGATGTTCAGGAAAACAGTATTAGAAATGGCTCTTCCTTTTCCTAAGCAACAAATCAAAAATTCATTTCATCATGACTTATGGATTGCTTTAATTAGTTTGAAACATGGAGCAATTAAACCAATATACGAGCCTTTGGTTTTGTATAGGCAGCATGGCAATAATGTAGTAGGGGCGATGAAATCATTCTCCAAGCGTGACTTTTTTCACAAACTTATGAGTTCAAATAATCCAATCAAACTAATTATCGATAGAAGTATTTTTCAAATAATTGCAAGAGAAAATATTGCAAGTTCATACAACGAAAGAATAAATGATAAATCTTTTAACTATTTTCATTCTAAATTTGACTTTGCTTTTTCAATGATACTTCTGTCAATAAAAAGCTTTATAAAGAAAATAGGAGTTATTCGAATAATGCCATATTTAATTATTGGTAAATTCTTTTTATCAATATCAAGTAAAAGGAATCCGCATAATAGAAGAGTGAATTGATAGCTTTCATGAATTTGTGCAATCTATTCAATAGTAATGGTTATGAATGTCTATTTTATGAGCCTCATAAAGCGTTTCGAGGTTTTCGGAATTCACAATGAGCTTTTCATACTTTTCTTTAACTACATTAAATTCATAATTATCTAAATAATAATTGTATAATTCCCCTGATGCTTTACTCTGCTCTTCAGGAGAGTGGAGAAGCTTACATATCCCTCTGATCATATCTTCGGTATTCTCGTACATATACTCATAATTTGGTGGTAAATAAAATTCAAAACTTTGGAATGGATTATCTTTGTTTACTTTAACAACAGTTGCCTTTTTATTACGCATCATGTCAAGGTGTATAAGTGCACCACCTTGTGGGAAGCTATCAATTAATAAATCACAAGTTTGCATATAAATATCATATTCTGACACTCTGTCTATTATCTTTAGACGAGCAAATAATTGTGGTGAATCCTGAAATATACCCTTGATAATATCCTTATACTCTCGTCTATCAAATTCCATCATTACAATATGCTTAATTAACGGTTCTTTTTCTAATAAGACTTTAATCATTTCAAAGTATTTCGATCCCGATTTGTCAAATATCTTAAAGCTGGCGCAGCCCGTTAGTGTGAAATACTCACCTTCTTCAATTCCAAGATGTTTCCTGAGTTGCATCTTTTCCTCATCTGAATAATAAAATGTCTCCGCTTTGTGTTTTTGCTGAAGAGGCATAAGAATTGTATTCTTATATCCACGAATATTTTTGGTAATGTGTAGTCCTGCAGGTCTCGCATCAACAATGATATGAGCAAACTTATACCCAAGGTTGTAAAAATGATCTTGCATATTCACAAAACACACTTTTACATTACTATGCTCTTTTAATAATGCTAATACGGCAACAGCTACTATGTCATGTGGATGAAGATATGTGAAAAGAACGTCTATTTGCTTCTGGAGGATGGAATTGTATAATCTGAGTACAAATTTAATTAAACTAATTTCACCAAAAATCCAGTGAAATCTTTCGATGTTGATTTTCTTTTCTAATTTGGGATGGGAATGATTAGTGGTTAGTGTTGCAAATGCTTTCATATTATAGGTAGAAGAGAAACTTTCAACCAATCGCTCAATTAGGGGAGTGTGTCCACCAACAGCATAAATCTCCGTAAAAAGAATTCCAATATTTTTATTCTGAGATTCTTTTTGTATAATTTGCCGTTGAACAAACTTATCTTTATTTACCTTGTAGTATTCAAGAATTGTTTTTTCTATTTCAAGATCATATGAATTGGTATTGAGACTACTCTCCTCGATTATGTCCACAGTAGCTTTACTACCATCCAATCCACTCAGTGCCAAAAACTGATTATAGATAGAGTATAAACGCAAATCATACTTTGATGAAAATATCTTTTTGATTGCAAGAAAAGCATGATTAATAGATTGGCGGACTGTTTTGACAATGATGAAAATACGAGGATATTTGTCCAAAATTGTTTTTATTTTTTGTTTCACTCCTCCTCATCCCTCCAAAAAGTGAATTGTCTTGTTGATTATTAATGAAGACTCAGAAGCTAATAAATCACAAAAAATGGGTAATCTAACTAGAGTATTCGATATGCGATCTGTATTTGTCATTGGACTTCCTGTTCTTCCAAATTGTTTTCCCGCTGGGGATGAATGAAGTGGAATATAATGAAAAACGCAGTGAATACCTTCTGACTTCATTTGATTAATAAAATTCTGGCGCAAATCCAATGATGGAAAAATAAAATAATACATATGCGCATTATGCTCACAATTTTGCGGAATAACCGGTCTTTTTGTAATCCCTTTTGTTTCGAGTTCTTCAAAGCTTTTGTGATAACTATTCCAAACTTGTAAACGTTTTTCAGTTATTGCTTTTGCATTTTCAAGTTGCGCAAACAAAAAAGCAGCCGTAATCTCACCGGGAAGATAAGAGGAACCCAGATCGACCCAAGTATATTTGTCCACCTGTCCACGAAAGAATTTACTTCTATTTGTGCCTTTTTCGCGAATAATTTCTGCTCTTTCAATTAAGCTTGAATCGTTGAGAACTAAGGCTCCGCCTTCACCCGAGATGAGATTTTTCGTTTCATGAAAACTAAAAGCGGCCATGTGACCAAAACTTCCGGCAGGCTTACCTTTATACTTTGAATATATGGCCTGTGCGGCGTCTTCAATTACTATCAAGTCGTATTTCTTCGCAATCGCAAGAATGGAATCCATTTCACAAACTACGCCTGCATAGTGCACAACAACAATTGCTTTAGTCTTTTCCGTTATACAAGTTTCGATTTTATTCTCGTCAATGTTGAGAGTATCAGGTCTTATGTCAACAAACACTGGTATTCCTCCCCTTAAAACAAAAGCATTAGCTGTTGAAACAAAAGTATAGGATGGCATAATGACTTCGTCACCAACACCGATATTGGCTAGTATTGCCGCCATTTCGAGAGCAGCTGTGCATGAGTGAGTTAATAAAGCTTTTTTGCATCCAACATGTTCTTCAATCCAGGCATGACACTTTTTTGTAAAAAAACCATCTCCTGAAAGATGTGTGCTTTCAATAGCCTGTTTTATGTATTCTAATTCCGATCCGAAGGGAGTGGGTCGGTTAAAGGGAATAGTCATAAGTTTAAAGAATTACTAGTCCAGTAATGAAGGGTCATAGAAGGATCTTGGAATTTGAAGCCCAATTTGCTGCACAAGTTTATCATGCCTGTATTGGAAGCCGATATAGAGGTTGCTAAGCTCTGAAAACCTTCTTCATCTAATTGCTTGAAAATTTGCAAGAAGAAAAAAGAACCAAGCTTCCTGTTCTGGAAACCTTTTTTAAAAGCTATCAAGACCAAATCATTCTCTCGGAGGGAAGAAAAAGCAATCACACTATTTTTATATTCCAAAATGAAAAATCTTACCGATGGATCTTGAAGCTGTTCGTCAACCCAAAAAACAAATCTTTGATCGGCCACAAAATCAGCGCAATTGGGGTCTTGGTGAAAACGATCCGCTGTGAATGAACTCGCAGAAATGGATTGAACTTGATTTGTTTGCTCCAAAGAATCTTTGCTAAGTATTTTGACAGTTAATTTTCCTGGATCAAAGCCAGCGGGAATGAAAGATTGTGGCTCCTCACGGAAGAGCTTGTAGGCAGCGCTAGTCTTCAAAACAACGGATGGTCTTAAAGCAATTTCTATGCAATAAAACCCTAGTTTTTGCAAAAGAACGGCACTTTGTAAAGCAGCCTTTGGAACTTTGGCCTGTATGAAGATTTTTGAATTGATTTTCTTTTCTCTTTCGATGTAATTTTTTACAAGCTCTAACGAGGTTCTTGAAAGAGGAAATTCAGAAATTTCTAAAGCCTTAATCCCTAGATTTCTCGTCTCATAGGGAATTTCTTTCAACACTTTTGAAAAATCATTCATGCTGGTATGCTTTCTCAAAATCGAATTCATTAGCTACAAAACTAATTTAAGCAAAATATTTTCGATATGTCATCCAATAATGCAAAAATAGACTCAATTCATTTCTTTGCACCTTGCCGAGTTGTAGGAGGAGGAGTGACGGCTTGTGTGAGATTTGCAGAAAGACTAGTTGAAGAATATGGTCTAAAAGTTTTTTATATAGACTATGAAGACGGAAGCGCGGAGGGACTTGTTACTTCATCAAAAATTACTTTCATTAAATACATTGAGGGAAAAACTGTTTCTATTAATCAAGATACTCATCTTTTTACCTTCTTGCATTATCTTGACATGCTAAAACAAGATATACAACTCACCTCCAACAGTAAACTTCTTTTCTGGAGCATCAGCCCTGAAAGCTTCAGTTGGTTATCCAGCGATGTGTCAACATCTTATAAAACCTTTTGCAAGCAATTATCAGATAAATCTGCGAGGATCATTCTTCAAACGACCGATCAACTACAACTAACTTATTTGCAAACCTTAATTCAACAACTCGTTGACTGCAAGTCTCTTTGCTTGACTGAATTGCAAACTTATAGGGTGCTGCAAAATGTTCTTGAAGTTAATATCCCTGCTGATTGTTATACTCCAATTCCTATAACCAGTAATAGCAATGTTTCGAGCAGTGGTATTATCTCCAAACAAGAAATTAATATAGCCTGGCTCGGAAGACTAGATGAAGATAAATACTTTTGTTTATTGAATATATTAGAAAATGCAAGTCATTATTCGCAAAAATATAACAAAATTACCAACTTCCACATTATTGGATATGGCTCACTTGAAGAGCAAATTAAAGCAATTCCTGTAGACGAAAAAGTTAATATAGTATTTGCGGGAAAAATAGTGAAGCAGGAGCTAAATAATTATATTAATCAGAATGTCGATATCTTATTCGCACAAGGCACTTCCTGTTTAGAAGCAGCTAAACTTGGAATACCGGCTGTTCCACTTGACTGGAGTTGGTCGAAGATGCCAATTAATATGATTAAATTCAGGTGGCTGTTTGAATCCGAGGGCTTTTGTGTGGGGTCGTATCTTGGTGAGGCTTTCTTTGAAGACCCTTTAGTTAAAGCACCCCACAATTTTGATGAGATTGTCAATCATATTTCAACCGATGAAATTAAACGGGAAACAGGTCAGCTTTGCTTGAATTATGCTCTAGCAAATCACTCCGTTGAAGCTTCAACACAACATTTATTGCAATATTTGCAATCAACTGAGCTCACTCCTGAGATTTTTAAGACTTTTCCTCTGCCACCTAAAAATGTCGCAAGCAAGCTTCACAAGCTCATTAGTTTAACTCGTCAAATTATAAAAACGGTCTTAAATCTTATGCAATTTCTACTTACTTGCATAATCAAGGTTTGTTCCCAATTCATGAGATTTTCGTATACTCTAATGACAAAATTTCCAATTGCCATTAGATTGATTCTCATTCCTAATTTGCCAAAGAAGGAGAAGAAGCTTCTTCTTGGAGCATTGAAATCTCTCTTTTGGAGCAAGCTATACACCTAGGGTGACTAATGAAAATGATTGATCCTCAAGTCATAACTTTTTTTTGTCCCTCAAAAGTAATGGGTGGAATTGTTACTTTGTTTTCCAGGCTAAGTAAGTTTTTAAGTAGAAATCCGGAATATCAAATTTATTACATTGACTATCCTGATGGGGTAGCTAGGGGATTACTGCAGAATGAAAATGTTACTTTCATTGACTACTATTCAAATATACAAACCAAAATTGAATTTAATACAACTATTGTTATGTATTTCTTGGATATTGTTGGACTTCAAAATAAGTTAGATACTATCGACAGTAACAAATTTTTATTGTGGTTTCTTCATCCGCATGCCGCATTATTCACTTTGCCACTTGGAAGGTTAATGAGCCCTTCATTGTATACCGATTTATCTACTGATAGAGTTGCTTCACTGCTAGAAAATTTATATGGAGACAAATGGGAAGAAATAAAACAAGTCTTGGAAAGGCTCAATGAACAGCAGGCTTTAGCTTTTATGGATTCTATCAATCTTACATATCAACAAAAGACATTCAAAGCGAATATTCCTTTCCTTGACCTAAAAGCAATCAATTCAAGGCACAAAGCAGAAATTCAAGAAGCTATCTCAGGCGTAATTGACTCTGGTTGGTATATATTAGGCGAAGCCGTCAAACAGTTTGAAGAAGCGAGGGAAAGGGTATAAAAAGTTTTTGGTTTAATTTAGTGTAAGTTCGGCAGTTATAATGAAAAATCAAATTATTAGTTCATTTCAAATAAATAATATGAAATGATGTTTAGGGAGCTTCTAAAAACTAAGCTTTTTCAACACTCGTCTTTCGCCGCCCCCTGAAAAGGGCTTCTCAATGGGAAAACTAAAAGTCCCATCTCAGATGGGTGGGGATTTGCAGAGACTTGATAGAGGTGCCCTTGAGTAAATACCAATTGCAAGCAAAGAAGAAAGGATAATTTGTTGCATGATTAATCAAGAAGAAATTTTGAAGAAAAGGTTGTTGAAATTAAAGATTCACTACTCAGCATTAAGGGAATACAAACTTTATATTGAGAAAATGCTCAGCGAAAAGGATATTTATGATGAAGCTATCTTTCTTGAACTTCAGACTTATGAGAAAGCAGTATTAGAAGCTTATTTGAAACGATTTGCGTCCATTCAAGACTTTTTGGGTGATAAGATTTTTAATCTATTATTTCAAGTTGCGGGTATAAGCTGCTCAAAAATGAGCGAAGTATTGTACAACGCAGAAAGAGAAAAGATAATTGATAGTTTGCAAAATTGGATTGAATTAAGAGAAATCAGAAATGAATTAGAGCATGATTATCCTGACAAGCTAAGAAAGGCATTAGAAGATTTGAAATTTTGTGTAAATAGTTTTGATTTGTTAGAAACATACTATTCAAATTCTCTGGATTTTGCAAAGAGGTATATCAATGAGATTATCTAATAGAATGAAAGATATGATCAAAAATAGCATACTGAATAGTTTTGGTAATGTGGATGTCTATTTATTTGGTAGTCGAGTAGATGATAAAAAAGAAGGTGGAGATATAGATCTAGCAATTAATGTAGATTTATCAAGGGAAGAATTTAGAGCAAAAAAAATTGAATTTATATCTTGTTTAATAAAATCTGGTTGGGATTTAAAAATAGATATAGTCCCATATCACAATGCTGATCCCCTTTTATTCAGTGAAATTCAACAAGAAAGCATAAAAATACTCTAAAGGGAGCTTCTAATAACTAAGCTTTTTCAACCCCCGGCTCTCGCCGACCCCTGAAAAGGGGCTCTCAAAGGGAGAATTAAAAGCCCCCTCTCAAAAAGTTGGGGGTTTGAAGAGGCTTAATAGAAGTGTCCTAAAGACAATTCGGTATGGAATGATAGTCTTGAAGACTTTTTATTAACCTTGAAAGAGGAAAATCAGTTGCACTTTAAACTATACGCACAATTCAATTGGGTATCTACAAGACGATTACAAAAAGGTCATGGAAGAGGTATAAAGAGTTTTTTGCTTCAATTGAAAGTAACTAGATAACTCATGTTACGCAAAAAATATTTTCTGTTTGCTGAGATAGTTCCTGAGACAAGCTCAGGATGACAAGATTAAGTTTTCTTTCTCATTCCGTCCTGCACTGAACTTGTTTCAGTATTATTTCAAGATTGTTTCGGAAACTAGATAAAATCATGCGACTTGCGTAAAGTATCTAGATAAGAGAGGGCTTTAGAGCTTAGCACCCCACAGTTTGCTGGAATGATTCACTCAAAGAGTTGTTTTGCTACAGAATTCTGCTTTTCGTACCTCCCCCGCCTCCTGTAAAGATACCGTCTTAAATGTCAAGTAGACAATGTGGGATTTTGATAATTTGGGTCAAATGGTTTTCCTGATTTCAATACCCCATAAATTATGTGAATCAGCTTTCTCATCGCTGCACAAATTACCTCTTTCCCTTTCTTACCTTTCTCTCTCAGTTTCTCTACAAATTCCCTCACAAACTTATTGTGCTGCATCGCTGATATTGCTGGCATGTAAAATGCTTTCCTCAGTCTCCTATTCCCCTTCTTTGATATCTTTGTTGAATTCACTGAACTTCCCGATTGCCTCTGACTCGGTGTTATTCCAAACATTGCTGCTAACGACTTTGCATTTTCATATCTCTCAATATTCGGTATTTCCGACGTAAATTTTATGGCTGTTTTGGTTGCTATTCCAGGTATACTCTCTAGCAGCTCAATTTTCTTTGATATTTCTTTATCTTTTTTTGCCAATTCATTCTTTCTCTTCTCCAAAAACTTTATTTGTTCATTCAATGATTTAATTGAATTCTTTGTGGCTTCAATCGCTGTTTCTGAAACCAATCTTGATTCCAAACGATTTTTGTGTCTTTGTCTTTCAGCTTCCAAGGATTCAATTAGCCTGGTGACTTCTTTTACTTCTCTCTCCTCTTCAGTCGGTGGATTCCAGGTATCTGGCTTGTTGATTTCACAAAATTTGCAGATTAATTCCGCATCTATTTTGTCAGTTTTATTTCTTGTTATGCTACTTTCTCCAAAATAGTGAACAGATGCTGGATTCACAATGCTAGTTTTTATGTTTTTGCTTGAGAGAAAATAAGCTAAATCTTCTCCATATTTGCCAGTTGCTTCCATGCATGCATGAATAGAAGTTAAATCAATTTTCTTTTTTTCAAACCAGTTTAGAAGTTTATGAAAACCAGATTTATTATTATCAAATTTTCCGATTAATTTGGAATCATTGATAAAAAGGCAAACATCAAATTTATCTTTTGAAATATCGATTCCAAGGAAAGTATTTTTCATTAGACC
>DUDU01000027.1 GCA_005110395.1 Candidatus Melainabacteria bacterium
TGAATGAAATGAAAGAATCATTATTAGTTTTTATGAAGCAGTACAACATAAACAGGCTTCATACCAGCTTGAAGAAAGAAATTAAGGTGAGAACACCGATGGATGCTTATCGATATTGGTATGATAAACATACTGATTTATTTCACAAGACACCAGATCAATTTCTTCAGTCTTTACTCTCCATAACCTGGTGAAACTTTACATTTACAGCTTATTCAGTCTAGAATTGTTGAAAAGTAATGTTTCACAAACCCTTTAGGCTAAATGAATTACACAAAATTAGCCATTAATTCTTTGATTCTTGTTTTAGCTGTTTTTACAATCAGCTCATGCAGTGAGAATAAAGCTAAAAAAGAAGAAAAAATTCTCAAAAGTGCTTGCGAACAATTTGACAAATCTTTTATTGAATCTTGCAATAAATCATGTCCAGTGAAGTGCATAGAAGTTGCTATGAAAAGCGATAAAAACAAATTGACTAAAGAGCAAGTAACTCAGGTTTGTGCGGATTCATGCAAAATTCAATGTGATAATCTTGCAGTTAAATTAAAGCCAACTCAGTGCAAAGCTCCTGGAGCCACAACGGCTGTTAAATAAGCCGCTCTCAAGCTTATAAACTCTTCATTTCATCTTTCATTTCAAATTAAAAGCCTTATTCTTTGGTATTAGACAAATTTGTTTAGCCAATTTATAAGGCTTTTTCGATTTTTGTAATTTGGATAGTCAAATTGAATGATTTGCAATTCAATGGAGAGTTAATACTAGGAGAACAAGTTTTCAAAGAATTAAATGGTGGATTTAAGCAATATACCTAATACCCCTGGAATTTATATTTTTAGAGATGCTAAAGATATTCCAATTTATATTGGCAAAGCCATTAATCTTCGCAACCGAGTTCGTTCATATTGGCAAGAGAAAAACTGGAAAGAGCGTCCTAAGCTTGCAGTCCTGGTTCCACAAATTATCAATTTAGAGACAATCATTACACAAAATGAAAAAGAAGCTCTAATACTGGAAGCAAGCCTGATCTACAAGTATCAACCTAAATACAATGTACTTCTAAAAGATAATAAAAGTTTCCCCTGGATTGCTATTACCTATGACGAAGCTTTTCCGCGCTTAATACCTGTTAGAGATTTGAAATGGATTAAACGCAAATATCCGAAAGCTAAACTTTTTGGTCCATATACCGATGCCAGTGAAATGTATCGAAATTTACAGACGGCTAGAGAGCTCTTCCCATTACGCAAAAGAAACACCCCGCTTTTTAAAAATAGACCTTGCTTGAATTATCATTTGGGTAAATGTTTAGCCCCATGTCAAGCGTTAGTTAGTGAAGCTGAATATGAAATTCTTTTGAAGCAAGTTGAAATGTTCTTAACTGGGCGACATGAAGTTTTGGTTGAAGAATTGATAGAGAAAATGCAATTGGCTTCTGACAAAATGGAATATGAGAAAGCAGGTAAATTGCGTGACCAAATAAAGATCTTAAACCGTGCAATTGAAGATCAGCGCATTATTTCGGATGATCCTGATTGTCAGAGAGATTTAATTGGTTTTGCCTGTTCCGATGAGAGTCTTTCAATTCAAATCTTTAAAATGCGTGATGGAAAACTGATTGGGCGTGAAAGTTATTTTGTGAACATGCAAACTGATGTGCTTCAGACTTTACCTGAAATTATTTTCTCATCACTTGAGCAAGCTTATTTAATCAGGCAAGCCATGGATATTCCGAAAGAAATTTTTATTCAGAGACAAGTAATCCAGCGACAAATTCTTCATTATAAAACTTCTCAAGACGAAGCTGTTCAAGGGCAAGTCACTGACGAAGCATTAGCTCCAGTACCAAGCTCCGTACCAGAAAATGATTTATTGTTTTCAACAATTGAACAAATACCTTTTGCCGAAAGACTAGAAAATCTTTTGCGAGCTCTCACAGACAGAAATATTGCTGTGATTTTCCCGAAACGTGGAGAGAAAAAAGAACAATTAGAGTTGGCTTCGCAAAATGCTGAGAAAGAATTAGAAGGCCAGGAAAAACAAAAAACAAAATTGATTTTGGCAATTCATAGTTTGCAAGAAGCTTTAGGGCTTGATATTGCTCCAAATAGAATTGATTGTTTCGACATTTCGCACCTTCAAGGTACAGAAGTTGTAGCCAGCTGTGTCAGGCTCAAAGACGGGCTGCCCGATAAAAGCAAATATCGAAAAATCAAACTAAAAATTGATCAGAATAATGATTTTTTCTCGATGAAAGAAGCTGTTTATAGGCGCTATTTCAAGTCTCATCCTAATAAAGATACTGACATACCAGACTTAATAGTTATTGATGGCGGTAAAGGACAATTATCAGCAGCTTGTGAAGCAATTCAAGAGCTTAATTTGCAGGA
This sequence comes from Candidatus Melainabacteria bacterium, assembly GCA_005110395.1. GTDB lineage: Bacteria > Cyanobacteriota > Vampirovibrionia > Caenarcaniphilales > Caenarcanaceae > LMEP-10873. The sequence goes on from DUDU01000027.1 coordinate 2,388, forward strand.
TGAAGTAAAGATAATTTCTCTCGCAAAGAAGGAAGAGGAAGTTTATACGGTTGATGGTCAGAAAATAATATTGCCAAAAAATTCACCTGGGCTGCAGACTCTTCAAAGAGCTAGAGACGAAGCCCACCGATTTGCGCTTACATACAACCGCCAAAGACGCACTAAGACAATGAAAGAGTCTTTTCTTGATAATTTAGCTGGAATTGGAGAGGGAACAAGAGAAAAAATCAAGAAACAATTTACCTTAAAAGAAATCAAAAAAGCTTCACCACAAGAAATCGCCACTAGGCTTCATCTGAGCGCTAATCGAGCCGATCGTATTTGGCAATTAATTCATGTTGCTCAACTGGGAAGTTAGGAAGCCAAAGCCGAAGAAATTTATTTACATAATTATCACAACTTTTATGTGTCATGTTTTCTGAAATCCCTGAAGAGAAAACTTGTTTAGTCGGCTGTAAATCAATATTAATGTAGATAAAAAATATTTTGAATTGAGCTATTATTTTCAAACTAAGACTGCCTTAAGCTAGATCAAAAAAGCAGAAAACTAGCCAATATTTGAGGAGGTAAACACTACAATGCAAAAAACTATGCAAAACAAATTTACAAATATAATACAAATGTGCTTTCTGCTTGCTCTCTGCTTGGGATTGTTACAGTTTTCTTTTAGCTCAATCGCAGATACTGCAGAAGAAAATTACAATAAAGGCGTCACAAAAATTGATAGTGGCGATCAAAAGGGTGCAATTAAAGACTTTGATTTAGCCATAAAAGCAAATTCGAAATATGCAGATGCTTTTTATTATAGAGGTTACGCAAAAATAGATTTAAAAGACTATAACGCTGCAATTAGTGATTTAAGTAAAGCAATTTTATTAGATCCGAAAAACAAAAATGCTTATTTTGAAAGAGCTTATGCCAAGGTTGAATTAAAAGACTTCAAAGGAGCTCTTAAAGACTTAGATCAAGCTGTCACAGTTGATCCTGGTTTTGCAAAAGCTTTTAGAGAAAGAGGCTATGTAAAAAGAGAATTAGCTGATTATGCAAGCTCCATTGATGATTATTCTAAAGCAATTGAAATTGATCCTAATTATGCAAAAGCCTATTACGACAGAGCTTATGTGAAAATCGACAAGAAAGATTATTATGCTGCCATTGATGATTTAAACAAAACAATCAAACTAGATCCTAAATTTCATAAAGCTTATTACGAGCTTGGCTATTTAAAAATTGAGTTGAAAAATTTCAAAGAAGCAATTGAGAATCTCACAAAGGCAATTGAATTAAATCCGAATTATCCAGGAGCTTATTTTGAAAGAGCTTATGCAAAAGTTGAATTGAAAGATTTTGATGCAGCCATTTCTGATTTGGATAAAGCCGTAGAATACGATCCAAAATACACCAAAGCTTATCGTGAAAGAGGCTATGCCAAGAGAGAAAAGAAAGATTATACTGGCGCAATGGAAGATTTTACGCTTGCTATTTCAGTTGAACCAGGTCATCCAAAAGCTTATTATGAGAGAGCTTATACTAAGGTTGAATTGAATGATTATCAGGGAGCTTTGAATGATTTAGATAAAGCGATTAAGCTCGATCCAAACTATAAAGATGCTTATACCGAAAGAGCATATGCCAAAGAAAGAATTGGTGACAAGAAGGGTGCAGAGCTAGACCGGAAGAAAGCAGAGTCAATTAAGATTTAGTAACTCACTTTACGCAAGTCGCATGATTCTATTTAGTTTCCGAAACAAGTTCGGAATGACAAAGAAGACTCAATTTTGTCATCCTGAGCTTGCCTCAGGAGCCATCTCAGCGTACAGGAAATGTTTTTTGCATAACATGAGTGAGTAAGTTTGATAGGTCTCAGTTTTTCCTTCTCTAAATCAAACCTTTTTTGGGAAGGAAAACCGATCAATTCTAAATGAATCTCTGCTTTGAATGAAGTAATTATATTTTTTGTAATAAATAAAGCTAAATCTGTTTCCCTTGATTTCCCAAAAATCTACTCAATAATCTTAGAGATAACTGGCAGAGAGAATTAAATTTAAATCTCTTACTCGAACATAGAACTTACAGTATCGCCATTATGAATACGGCAAATAACTTCCGCAAGTAATGGTGCAACTGATAGCTGTTTGATCTTAGGATGTTTCTTTGATTCAGGAAGAAAAATTGAATTAGTAACAATTAATTCCTTTATAAATGAATTTGCAAGATTTTCAACGCCTTTACCTGAAAGCACAGGATGAGTTGCACAAGCATAAACTTCTTTTGCTCCTTTATTGAGAAGAAGTTCGGCCGCCTTGCAGAGGGTACCCGCAGTATCGACTATATCATCAACCAACACGCAACTTTTATCTTTTACATCACCAATTAGATTAATGACCTCAATACTGTTTTTCTGAACCAAAGATCTCCGCTTATCAATAATTGCCAAAGGAGCATCATTTAAGCCCTTAGCAAAAGCTCTAGCTCTAGTTACGCCGCCTACATCAGGGCTAACAATAACTGGCTCTACTAAGCTTAAGCTTTGCAAATAATCGATTAGAATTGGGCTTGCAAAGAGGTGATCCACGAGGGTATTGAAAAAACCCATTATTTGATTAGCATGTAAATCAAGCGCAATAACTCTGTGAACTCCTGCTGTCTTCAATAAATCCGCAATTAATTTAGCAGTAATTGGTTCACGCCCTGATGCTTTTCGATCTTGCCTCGCATAACCATAATAAGGCATCACAACCGTGATTCTTTCGGCGCTAGCTCTTTTCAAAGCATCGATGATAATGAGTAACTCCATCAGATTTTCATTCACTGGAGGAGCAGTTGGTTGAATAACAAAAACATCATCACCTCTGACACTTTCTAAAACCTTGACATAAAGCTCACCATCAGAAAAAGGGGAAATATTGATGCCACCAAGAGTAGTTTCTAGGTGATCTGCAATTTCTTTGGCTAGAGGCAGATTTGAACGGCCAGAGAATAGCTTTACTTCTGGGGCTGTCCAGCGGAATTTGTGATTAAATTCTTTTTCTTCCAAGGCTATTTGAGGGAGAGATATTGTCATGATTTTTGGCGATTTATTATGTCTAATCATTTTAAGGCAAAATCAAAGGAGCTTTGAATTGATTATGCTTAATTTTATTTTTCTGTTGAAATATCTCAAACATAGACTTGAAAATTCTTGGCGTGTATCATTGAAATAATCATTAATGAATACGACTGCAAGATGCTACTGGGAATTTTATTGCTGTCTAAATAATTCCTTTAGGAACATCACACTTGTAAATCAATAACTCGTATTCGCCAAAATAATTGTTCTTTTTGATAAATCGTTTCTAGAAATGATCCTGGGCCGTGCTGAATTCATTTCTGGATCAGGTTTCAGTATTATTTCAGAATTGTTTCTTAAATCAAATCAAACGACTTGTGTAAGTTGAGTCAATAAAATCACTCAAGTAGACATCTTAATGTTCAAGTCCCAATTATTTGTCTTAGACGTTTAACGGTTTCCTTATAAGGAGTTGGTTCATGAGTGCCTTGAATCAGAAATGAATTAATTGAATCTTGCAAATCAATAGCTCTATCCAATCTTTGATCGGTACCTTTATTGTATGCGCCAATCGTAATCAAATCCTCAGACTTTTGATACATTGCCATATTATTCCTAAAATCACCAGCCGCTCTCTGATGGTCTTTATCTGCTAATTCAGTAAACAATCTGCTGACCGAGCTCAATATGTTGATAGCAGGAAAATGATTACGGGCCGCGATATCGCGCGAAAGAACAATATGCCCATCCAGAATACCTCTAACCGCATCTGCAATTGGTTCATTGAAATCATCACCATCAACCAAGGTGCTGTAAATTGCAGTAATAGAGCCTTTTTTGGATCTACCCGCTCTTTCGAGTATGCGAGGCAAAATAGAAAAAACTGAGGGAGTATAACCTTTCATGGTTGGTGGTTCCCCAATTGAAAGACCAACCTCACGACCTGCCATTGCAAGTCTAGTTACTGAATCAGCCATTAGCATAACTTTTTTTCCTTGATCACGAAAATACTCAGCAATAGTAGTAGCGGTAAACATGCATTTGAGGCGGAACATAGCAGGCTGATCGGATGTGGCAATTATAACCACCGATTTTTTCATGCCTTCTTCGCCCAAGCTCTCTTCGATGAAATCCTGCACCTCACGACCACGCTCACCAACCAATGCAATTACATTAACTTCCGAATCGCTATAACGTGCAATCATTCCCATCAAAGTGGATTTACCAACACCAGAACCCGCAAACAATCCAACCCGCTGACCAACTCCAAGTGTAAGCACAGAGTCAATCGCTCTAACTCCAGTCGCAAATACTTCATCAATTCTTGGCCTGCCAAATGCTTCAGGTGGATCGGCATCAATACCACGCCATTCTTTTATTCCAGTGAGAGGTTTGCCATCGAGTGGATTTCCAAGTGAGTCGATTATGCGGCCGAGCATGGCATTTCCAACTGGGGCCTGAAGAGTTTTGCCAGTTGGATAAACTTTGCTTCCCTGATGCAATCCACCGCCTGCGCCGAGCAAAAGCAAAATGCAAGTATCACCTCTAAAACCAACGACTTCTGCCATACGACGATCACCATTATCAGTGACTATTTCACAGAGCTCACCAATCATGGCTCCAGGGATTTTGCTTTCAATCATTAATCCAACAATTTTGCTGACTGAGCCAACCCAGCGAGTGAGTTTTTCTTTTGTTATTACCTTATTCGCCTCACCACTCAGCGATTTCAGCATTTCTTGAATTTGGTCTTTGAAATTCATTTTCTATTTCAATCGATTGAGCAATTTCTTCTGTTATCACATCTATGATCAATTGTACCCAGCTTGTTAGATTCATTAATTTCTCTAGATAAGCTTTAGAATCAATAGTCAAATAACCTGAACTGTTTATTTCTGATTTGCTCTATGAATGAAGTCTTTGCAGAATTTCCTGATATTGACATAAGAGTCTTTGCTTGCAGCTGTTTTTGACCATTTAATATTTTGCTTATTATTTAATTGCTTTATAAAATGGGTTTTTAATATTATTTTCATGTAACGCTTACGTATGATGCCTTCTGATTCAGAATTAAATCGCATTGCTAGTGGAATCTCTGAGGGCTATTTAAAAGCTGTTTGTTCCTATGCTTCTTTGGCTGTATCTTTCCCATCTCGTGATTGTGATAACTTAGGTATTGATGGCTATCTGGAAAAAGTTGTGAGAGAAAAAAAATCAGGAAACAAAACCTTTGAGAGACCATATGGGTGTAATTATCGCTTTCAGCTGAAGTCCTGTTATTCTCCAAATAAATTGAAGGAAACGGATGATTTCATCAAATATAATATTGGCGAAGAATATTTCGAGAAAATTCGCTGCATAGACAATTTATTAATAATCATTCTTAGGCTTCCTCCAAAAGAAAACTTCCACCAATGGTTAGAAATTCAAGAAGACAACACTAAAATACAAAAATGTGCTTACTTTAAACAGGTTTCCTACGCTGAGAAAAGTAATTGGATACAAATTCCTAAAACAGGCTTATTAAATCCAGAAAATTTAAATAAACTCTTCTCGAAGCCAACAAAACTAAGTTAGTTATGAAAATGCAAATTATTCCAAAAGAAAAATTCACTAAGGCGTTTGAAAATTTAGGCTGGGAAAACTACATATCTTCTGACGATAAATATGTGGTTTGGACTTATCAAAATCATTCCGATCTTTGGACTCTTGTACCAAGGAATGAAAGAGTTGGTGAATATTTAAAGTATCAAGAACAAAATATTTATTTAATACTTCTTAGTTTGAATTTACCTGACACACAAGAAAATTTCTGGAAAATTTATGAACAACTTTTAGAACTTCACTATCCCATTGTCAGCAGATTTACCTCTAAAGAAAATAAATTTGATGATGGTATTCCTATAGACTTAGCTGATGTTGTTTTAAATAAAATTTCTCATAGTTTTATGGATTTCAGGAAAACTTTTCAGATATCAAAAACAAATAATTTAAGATTGGGACATACTCAACAAGGTAGTTTTGTTTTTAAGATTTTGGTACCCATAGAAGAAGAACAGGGAAGCCGTTTATTCAATACAGAGAATCTAACAAAAACTGTTATTCGTGAATATTTAGATAACTTAGATAAACTATCTAAAATTGAAACAGTAACTCCAAAGAAATATGCAGAGAAGGTTTTAGGAGACAACATACCAGTTCATCTCGTTGAAAGCTTTTTAGGAAGAAATGGAATTGTTGGAGTAACAAAAAAATATATCGAAGATGATTTACTCGATACCTTATTTATAAAAAGTGAAAATAATGACCTGCTCGAATTCAACAGTTTTGACAAAAAAGAATTTAAAAATATTGATTTAAGTGTATTTAATACTTTGGACGATAATTTCATTAAACAAATTAAAGATATAGAAAATAGTTCAGAAATAGATTTAAAAGGAGCTGAAATAATAGGAAGTCTTTTTGAAATTAACGATGAAGGAAAAGCCAAATTCATTGTAGAAAAGATTAATGGCATAGATAAAAGAGATAAACCAGACTTTAAAAATATTAATCAAATACAGACCTCGGAGTTAACAGATGAATGGAGAACAATGTGTTACTTGTCTGGTGCGAAAAGAAGAAAGCTTCAGATAACTGGAGATTTAAGTAAAAAGAATGGTAAAGCAGCCAAAGTTATTGTTGGGAAATTAGATTTTTATGAACCATTAGAAAGTCCTAATCTCTTTAATTAAAGAGCCTTTATATTTGAAATAGGATCAGTAAAGAAATAAAGTAAAGAAATAAAGCCCAGAGAAATAGTCTCAAGATGTTTTTCTGTTAAGTGTATTTCTGAACCAAAAACCTAAATAACTCCAGCGAGATCTTTCTTGACTCTGACAGCATGAGTATGGAAAATCCAAATAATCGCTTGCTTTCTAATTGAACTGATTAACCTATCAAAGAGAGCCAAGGCTTCAGTTTTGTATTCAATTAATGGTTGTTTATTTCCATAACCACGCAAATGAATTCCTTCTTTGAGCGCATCTAGTGCTTGCAAATGCTCAACCCAATGCTGATCAATTGATTGAAGTAAAACTTGCTTTTCTGCTTCACGCATAACTTCTAATGACAGTTCTTGCTCTTTTTCTTCATAAGCCTGAATTGCATATTCGGTTAAAGTCTCTAATAATTCAGAGAATGACAATTCAGAAAGCTTGGCAAAATCAAAACGTGAATTAATGCTTGGGAAGCTAGCATCCAGCGCAGACAAAACCAAGTCTAATTGTGTTGGCAATTCATCAGTATTTATTTCTTCACCTTCTTCAATCCCTTCAGGCAAAACTTTTTCTAGCCAAACCTCTGAGGGCTTAGAAGGATCGAGATAAGTGTAAACAATTGAGTCAACTGATTCTCTCAGCATTTCAATGAAATTCTCTCTAATTGTTGATTTAGGCGTAGTCTCTGCAACTTCTTGAGAATTATTATCCGCTTCTGTCTCCCCCTTATAAGGGGGTTGGGGGGTATTGCCGCTTTCCAATACCCGCTGTCTTTCTTCGTAAATTACTTTTCTTTGAGTATTTTGAACATCATCATATTCAAGCAAACGCTTTCTAATATCATAATTGTGTGATTCAACCTTCTGTTGAGCATTTTCAATTCCATTATTTACCAGCTTTGCTTCAATAGCCAAATCATCTTCAGCTTTTAAAAACTCCATTGCGCCGGTCAAACGATCACCACCAAAAATACGCATGAGTGAATCATCTAAAGCTAAGAAAAATCTAGTACTACCAGGGTCACCTTGTCTGCCTGCTCGTCCTCTAAGCTGATTGTCAATTCTTCGTGATTCATGCCTTTCACTTCCGATCACATGCAAACCACCCAATTCAACTACTTTGCGATGTTCTTCTTCTACACCAGATCTAACTTCTTCAAGCGCTTCATTAAAGGCTGCCTCATATTCCAAACTTCCCACTTCAAGCTTTAGTGGAGATATTTTTTCTTTAGCTAAAAACTCTGCATTTCCTCCAAGCAAAATATCAGTTCCACGACCAGCCATATTGGTTGCAATCGTAATGCCCTTATGTTTTCCAGCCTGAGCAATAATAAAAGCTTCTTTCTCGTGATGCTTTGCATTTAGCACATGATGATTAATTCCTTTGCGTATTTCTTCAACCGCATTGCAACTACGCAAAAAGGTATCAATAAAAAATACTAAATCCGAATCTGAACCGCTAACTTGCTTTTCAGGATTAAGACAAATTTCAATACTTTTTTTAATTTTCCCAGCTAATGAAGAATCATCTAGTGCTTTTTCAAATATTTGCTCAGCTACTTCATACTTAATATTTAGTGGTCTATCAATTAATTTGGCAATTTGCTGACTTAAATTATCTGCACCATCAAATCCCTTGAGAAGCACTTTAAGTCTCTCTCCTCTTTTCAGCAAAAGACTTACCATTTCTTGCGGTCTGGTGAGCATTTCTGATAGCTTTTCGGATTTGTCTATGCTGGTAGTTCCAACTAATATTGGTCTACCTTTTTTGTGAACATCAATTATTTCTTCAACAATTGCATAAAACTTTTGCTTTTCATTCTTATAAACTTGATCGTCCCAGTCTTCCCGAATATTAGTCTTATTCGTAGGCATCGGAACAACTGGTAAATTGTAAATATTTTTGAATTCTTCTGCCTCAGTGGAAGCGGTTCCTGTCATACCTGAAAGCTTAGGATAAAGTCTAAAGAAATTCTGAAAAGTGACACTAGCTAAGGTCAATGTTTCCTCTTGAATAGCAACTTTTTCCTTCGCTTCAATTGCTTGATGCAATCCATCTGACCAGCGTCTGCCATGCATAATACGCCCCGTGAATTCATCCACAATTGCAATTTCTTTTTTTCCAGATTCTGGATTGGTTTGAATCACGTACTCAGAATCTTTATTAAATAATTCTTTGGCTTTTACTGCTTGAATGAGATGATGCGCAAAATTCGATTCAATTGCCCACAAATCATCAACCTTGAGAGCCTTTTCAGCACTTGCAATTCCCTTATCAGTTAGAACTACATTGCGGGCTTTTTCATCAACATAATAATCACCTTGCTCATCATCTTTATCTTTGCCTTTCAAAAGCCTCTCAGAAAGAGCTGACATTACAAGATAAATTTCTTTTTTTGTGCCTTCAGGTACTCCACTAATAATAAGCGGCGTGCGAGCTTCGTCAATCAATATGCTGTCAACCTCATCAATGATTGCATAATTGAATCTGCGACGTACTTGCTCATCCAGAGAGCTAGCCATATTGTCACGCAAATAATCAAAACCCAATTCATTATTAGTTGCATAAGCAATATCAGAAGCATAGGCAAGTTTCTTATCACCTGATCTTTGCTGAGGCACAATCAAACCAACTGAAAATCCCAAAAACTTATAAAGCCTACCCATCCACTCAGAATCACGCTTTGCAAGATAATCATTAGCTGTTACAACGTGAACTCCTCTTCCAGACAATGCATTAAGCACGGTTGGTAAAGTCGCAACCAAAGTTTTCCCTTCACCAGTACGCATTTCTGCGATTTTACCTTGATGAAGAACAATTCCCCCCATAAGTTGACAAGGAAAATGTTTCATTTCAAGTACACGCCATGATGCTTCTCTGACAATTGCAAAAGTCTCTGGTAAAAGTTCATCAAGTGCTTTTTGCAATTTTTTCTGATCGAGGTTGGCATCTAAGCTGGCTCTTAGTTCAGCAATGCGAGCAACCAAATCCGCATCAGACTTCATGCTCATTGATTCATTATAGGCTTCAATTCGATTTGCCAGAGGCTGCAATTCACGACGAGTTTTCTCAGCAGTTGGTTTGAATAATTTTTCTATGAGTTGTAACACTTCTAGCTTTTGACCCCAGTTTTAACCTTGTAAATATTAATTTCGTGAATAGATAAATTTATTAAAAAATAGATCCAATAAGCTTAGCAAGATTAGGCTAGCTTGTTCATACTTTAATAGTTCTCATTTTTGCCTTAGTACCGTGCTCATTCATCGCCCACTTAATTACAGAATTGTTGATTTGGTTTTATTCAGTCAAAGTGACAAAAGTTCCATAAAAATTAGACTGAGTTTGACTAAACTTTTTACTCAGTAGAAAAATAGATAATTGTTTTTTTGTAATAGAAGTCTTATTCTAGTTAAGACTATAATTCAGCTAAGAAGTTACTCAAAATATTTCTTTTCACCAATTTCATAAGCAAATCAATGATCAAATCCCTAAGCATCTCAACTCAAAAAATATTTTTAGCGTTATGCATCGCTTTGAGCTTTGGGACGGCCATTTTTCTTAATGGTTGCGAAAAGAAATTAGATACAGCCCAAGAAGAAGATTCACAAACAGAAGAATCTGAAAATATTAGCAATAGCATTTTCTTTGTCAAAACTGATAAGGAAGAATCGATACTAAAAGCCTTTCCATTGCAAGAAGATGAATTAAATACCGAAAACAACTTGTCTACAATTGATGTCAAAGATAATTTAACGGAAGAAAATTCTGCTAAAAACGATTTATCGGAACTTGCCTCCAAGAAAGATTCCAAAAATTCTCAGAAAAATGAAAATGTCAATAAAGTTGAAAAAAGTAAAAATGTTATAAATTTAGAAAAACTTCTCAGCAAGCTTTTAAAAGGTCCATCTCTTGAAAACAAAAGAGATGGATTTGGTACAGAAATACCTCGCGGTACCAGATTGCTTTCTGTAAAGGAAAATCCTGAAAGTTTAACTGTTGATTTGTCAGGCCAATTTGTATCTGGTGGAGGCTCCAGGAGCATGATTTTGCGCTACAAGCAGCTTTTGCAAACGATTCAATCTATTTCAGCTGACAAACCCGTTTATGTTTTAGTTGAAGGAAAAGAAATTGAAAGAATCGGGGGAGAGGGACTTGTAGTGGAAAACCCCATCAAGCCAAATGGTGAAAATCAAATTTTGTAAGAATTAGAATTAAAGAACACCACTCCCGTACAATTTAAGAGAAAAGAAACTTCAAACTACTGAAATAGTCTTGACTTTGGAAGATTCACCTGAAGAAATAAGAAATCAATTCATTCACCTTCTTCCTCATCAGAATATGCTTCTTCATTTTCATCAGAGTTTTCAAACCTTGTAGATGGAGCTTTTTGTATATATGGAGCTTTGGATGAAATTTCATTGATTGAATCTTTCTTGGATTCTTCTGTCCCTAAAGTTTCCTCGTCTTCTTCATCTTCGTATTCTTCTTCACTTTCATCTTGCGGAATATTTGATGAAGAGCTCTGAGATTTAACTTTGGAATTTGTTTGATTTGTTGATTTGTTGGATTTTGAGATTGGTGTGTAAGTGATTTCTTCTTGATACTCTTCTTCAATATCTAGGATTTGCTTTCTTCTTATTCCATCATTAGAGCGAGATTGAGATTGTAATTTTGATTGAGTTGAATTAGTGAAGCCAGAACGAGATTCCCTGTCATATTGGGATTTATTAATTGATTTATTATTTGTGAAATTGGAATTAGTTTTTGATAGAGCGTCAGAATATTCTTGATCAGGCTGAGCATTACTTAGAGCATCATCTACGGCCTCTTTTACAGCGCTATTAATAAATCTTTTTAACTCTTGTTTTACTTGATCGGCTTTTGCCTTCTCAGAAGAAGACTGGCCATTGGACGGAGATCTTTGTAGAGATGAATAATTTTCATTTACATGATCTGGATAATTTGAGTTTGAGCCTGAATCTTGGCTTCTATTTGTATTAGTTGATGAATCTGAAGAATAATCATCAGGATTTTTTATTCTTGAAACAATTTCTTCAACTTGATTAATTTCTTGAGAATCACCATTTACATTTATCAACTGAGAGTCAGTTGGAATATTGGAAACTCCTCCAATTGCTCTTGGGTTCAGCGGAATAGCTTTGAGCGGAATAATTTGTCCTTGAGGTAATTGACTGCGCTCAATTTGAGTAGCTCGGATCTTTCGTGCATTAATAAGATTAGGAATTGAGCCATTACCGTTTTGAAGGTTTTGAATTAAAGCATTTATGTCAAATCCACCACTTGAATTACCATAATTAGAATTGCTGTAAGAAGTGCTTGCTGGGAATCCTTGTGGAAAACTTACAGAACTATTTGAAGAAATGTTGGAATTGATGGACGGAGCAGCATTGTAATTCCCTACTATGCGTCCATAAGTCTGAGGACTCCCGAAATTCGGGGCGCCGATATTATTGCCTCTGATACTGTTTAGTCCTTGTTCCCAATATCTTGACCCCGAAGCCCTGGCTAATTTGGTGGCTGATTTGTGAGATTCATAAGAGCACCAAGAGGTGGAATTCAAATACCCATCACAAACAAAATACAATCTTTCAGAGCCAGGTGCCTGTACTGGATAAGCTGGATATCCAACATAATTAGGTGAATGATTTTCGGGAACATCAATAATTGGCAAAGCTCCTGGAGGAGGAGTGACTTCACAGTTGTTTGCAAATGCACCAATCGCCTCGGACGAATTTGGTATAAGCGGGCTGCCAATATATCCGTCGCAGACTACGTAGGTAGATTTTGAGTTGGTATTAGAAAGCTTGCCATTATGTCCCCAAAAATTTTTCTCATCTACGATAACTGATCCTCGTAGCGTTGAGAAGACTATTATTGAATTAGAAAGTACAAAAAACAAAGACAAAATGCTTAAAGTTGAAATTTGTAACCATGGCTTTTGATTTGATTTCTTGAGCATTGCTTTACTGTTTTCTTGCAGGTGAAGTGGAAAATGGATTTAGTAAATTTATTCCCCTCTAAAAAATCTAAGATGGGCTAACACTAAGGATTTCAGGTGAATTGAAGCAGAATTCGGGCAAGTGCTTTAGCAAATTATGGGGAGATCTCTATATTGCCCAGGGTTGACACAAGCTTTTAAGAGTTTGATTTTTGTAAACCTTGAATTTGAATCTTTAGCTTGAGCCGCAATATTTAAATTCACAAACTTTTTTGACCAACAAGTTGCTATTTAAATCATGGATTTATTGTGCTGAGATAATAATGCGATTTCTCTCTTCTCTCTCCTAGAATGCTAATTCGAAGAGGAGCCAGGATCGTGAATTTTAATTAATTTTATTGATTTGTACTTAACATTGACAAGAAAGTGTTTCTGTCGTAATATTACTGATGTTTGGTACACAAGCGATTGGAAAACACCCGTTCCCATTCCGAATACGGCAGTAAAGACAATCAGCAGCGACAATACTCGGATTTAACGGTCCCGGGAAGATAGCCCTGCGCCAAGCATTTTTTTATTTTAAAAAATTCAAACCTAAGTCAGCATTGATTTTAGGTTTTTTTTATTTTTTTGTGATTAAGTGTTGCTGATCAAATGCCAATCAAAAAAACTTTTAACTAAAAAAGCTGAATTGAATTTCCAGGAAACTTTAATTTTTGAAAAACCATTGCTCCTGATTGTAGCTAGGACCGCTGAGTTTACTTGGATAGAAATTGCCGATATTGTCGCTCTGTATGGCCAAAATAGCCTGAGGTGTAATTAAATAAAGCATTGGGTTTTCCTTCCAAAGGATTTCTTGAATTCGGTGATAATACTTTTTCCTTTTTTTAAATTCAATATATTTAGTACCTTCGCCTACTAGACTGTCAATTTCCTTTTCCCAGTCACGTTTATCAGTAATTGGCTTTCCAGCTTCTCTTTGATCAAATAGGTGAAGTCGTGAATCTGAATATAAAAAATTTGCAGAATTATTGGGTTCAAATAAGTCTCCACCGGTAAGTCCCATAATAACGGTTTCCCAATCACCGGTCTGCATAAGTCTCACAACTAGATTGTTAAATTCTATAACTTTGAGATCAGCCTCAATGCCCAATTTTTTCCACTGTTCCTTGATCAAAACCGCCATTAATTCTCTGGGGGAGTTCGTCTCAAAGGCACTTCCCGCATTTGTGTATAATCTGAATTTCACTTGATTACCTTTGCTATCAGTCAATAAACCATTCTTGTTTTTCGTAAATCCTGCTTTTTTCAGAATTTTTTCAGCTTCAGCTAAATTGGGATTTGCAGAACATTCTTTGTTTAATTCTTTATTGAAGTAAATTGAATTGCCGGTTGTGCTCAAACAAAGCGGACTACCAATACCCAAATAAATGCTATCAATCATGGCTTGTCTATCTATTGCTACTGAAAGAGCTTTGCGAAAATCAGCATTATTAAACCAAGTACTTACTTCTTTAGAAACATTTCCTCGACGAGACATATTAAAAGCAATAAAAACAGAAGTATCGGCTGGACCTCTTTTGTAGAGCTTAAATGGCTTTTTAGCTTTTAAAGATTTGATTAAAGGTAATGTTTCGGAATCCAGCCCTAGAATTGGAATTTCGCCAGATAAAAATTTAAAAATCTCCAAATCATTATCTGGAAGAATGAGAACTGTGTATTTCTTGATATATGGCAATCTTTGCTTTTTAATATCAACAACGAAATAATTTGGATTGGGTTCATATTCAATGCGTTCGCCAAATTTATAGGCATGAAGTCTATAAGACCCGCTTACAATCATGTCTTTGGGGTTTAAGTCAGTTCCCCAAGTAGCGGAAAAAATTTGTTTTTGTTTTGCCAATATTTCTTCATTGGTGGCTTTGGGATTTTCTTTTAATGCTTGCTTTGATACATTGTCTAGAAGAGGCCTGAAAAAATGTGCAGGAGCAATTGCATATGATAATTCACTTAATAAGGGAGCAAAGACTCTTTCAGTTTTAAAGGAAATTGTATATTTGTCTAAGGCTTTGATTTCGGGGAATTTTTCATCCACCATAATCGTTTCTTTGGCGCCAAGTCTTTCAAAACCATCTTGAAGAATTGTATTCCATGTAAAAAGTACATCTTCAGCAGTAATTGGCTTTCCATCTGACCATAAAATCCCTTTGCGCAAATGAACAATTATTTCTTTTCCATCATCTTTGATCTCAAAACTTTTTGCTAAATTGGGTTTGATATCACCAGTCCATGGGTCTCTTTCTATAAGCCCAGCAAACATTATTCCTGAGACTTCGGCACTAGTGGAATCTGTACTAGCCCATGGATTAAAAGTCTTTGGATTTCCAGAAATGCTTGAAGTAAGACGACCGCCATATTTGCCTGGAACTCCAGAGAGCAATTGCTTATATTCAATTCCGCCAACTTCTACAGTTGAAGTTTCGTATTTCCCTTTTTCTGGAAATTGATAAAAAGTGCTTGAATCGCGTTGATGATTGTTTTTAGAAGCACATGAAGATAATAACCCTATAAAAAAAACAAGAAAGATTAGCTGAATTAATAGCCAGTTTCTTTTATTCTGATTTTTTCTATTCACTAAGTATCTAATTTGACTACTTACAATATTGAGTACATAAAGCATTTACTTATTATTTGAATCAAACTTTATTTAAATTCTATTAATCAGATATTTTTCAAGTAATCGATTATGAGCTTTAAATACGAAATAACAATTCAACTAATTTAGCAAATATTTTAAGTATTTCTAACAATTCACCAGTGCAGCTTGTAATTAAAAATCTAATTGCTAACTAATCTGAGACTGAATCAAATAAGGGTTTGAGAATATAAATCGCATTTGGATGTCTGAGCTTTTTAAGTGCATTTGCCTGAATGCGTCGCGCTTGTTCATGCTCAATATTCATTCGGTCTGCAACTTCTCTGAGAGTGTATTTGTATCCATCAACCAGCCCATAGTGCAATTCCAAGACAATTTTTTCTTCTTTATCTAAAAATTTGTCTAAGGCTTCATGAACTCCCCTGAAAAGGCCTTCTTGAAAAAGATTAGATTCTACTGGTTTGCTTCTGTCATCCTGAATCAAATCTTGCAGAGTACCTTCACCATCATCATCATTAATGCTTAAATCTAATGAAATAGTATTTTGTCTATGACTGAAAAGTCTTTTGACTTGCTCAACCGGTAATTCCATTATGGCTGCAAGTTCACGATCATTGAAGTCTCTTCCAATCATGGAATTGCCAGATTCATTAATTCTTTTTGATTGATTGATTTGCTCAACTAAATGAACAGGAAGCCTTACTAAGCGAGATTTGTCAGATAATGCACGTGTAATTCCTTGTTTAATCCACCAAGTTGCATAAGTTGAAAAACGAAAACCTTTTGTGTGATCAAATTTTTCCGCAGCTCTAATAAGACCAACATTACCTTCTTGAATGAGATCAATGAATGGAAGACCTCTATTGATATATCTTTTGGCAATACTTACAACTAATCTCAAATTGTGTTGAACTAATAATTTTTTAGCTTTTGCTTCACCATCTTTGATTCTGCGAGCTAACTCAATTTCATCTTGAGCAGTTAGAAGTGGAATTTTATTTAAATTTTTGAGATATGACTTAGTTGAGTCGTTAAGAACTTTCAACTCATCGCCAGGAATTAGCTCTTCGGTTGCTCCGTATAGATCTTCTTGATCTAATTCATTCTCAAGACTTACACCCAACTCTGTTATTTCTTTAGGGAGTTCAACAAAAGGTTCATTTAAAACAGGTGAAGCTAAATCAATAGAGACTGAAGTTGCCAAACTTAATTTGTCGATGCTGTCGATTTTAGCTTCTCTGGAGATATTGTCAGAAACTGATTTGACTTTGGAAACTATAGATCCCATAGCTACTCCTTACCTTGAATTATGCGCTTGTGATTTGTTAGAAAGCATTCAATAAAGCTTTAAAAGATTATGCGTTAGAGATCTCAGTGAAAATATAAAACTTGGAAGTACTTTATTCTTGAAAACTAGAAAGTAGAAAAATTGAAAAATAGATTTTATAAGAATTTATTAAAGCTTTATCAGTCACTTATATTATCATCTTCCATTTTGTGAGACCCTGATATTGGGGTTTTACGTTGTTATCTGTATGTTAGAAGGAAAAGCATCAAAATGATTGGCCAAATTCAACAAAAAACCTATAGTCTCAAAAATGTTTTGGGCCTTATTGCGTTTTCCGTAGTCGTATTGCCATTCTTAGGGTTTTCTCAATTTGCTTTTTCAAGTCCTAATTCATGGGAGCAAATAGCTTTAGATTTGTCTCAAGAAGGCTCGCTAAGATATGTTTTTTTTGACAGTAATTCTTATCAAGATCTTGGTAATGGGAAATACAGAGCGATAACAAAATGGCTTTATCGATTAAATGATTTCAAATTAGTTTCTGAAGCAAATTATCAAATTGATTTAAGTGAATATGATTGCAATTCCAAGACAATAAATATTTTGAGCATGGCTTCTTATAATCGATTGAATAATGTGCTGGAAGATTTTCGCCCAGAACAGTCAATTCCTGTTGAGATTGCTAAAGGCAGCAATAATGAGCAAATCTTGGAATTTATTTGTCAGAAAAATATTGAAAGCGAAGCTATTAAAAGATGTAGATTAGAAAAAGAAAATTATTTAAAAACAAAAAAACTTAAAGAAGAGTTCAAAGAAGATAAGGCCAAAAATAAAACAATTGCAATGAAAGCGTTTAACTCAAACGTTATTTCTAATTTTGATTTGGCTGAAGAATCTCTCAAGCAATGTTTATATAAACAAAATGTAAGAAATTTTAATTTGATTGATTCTTTGAAATAGCGTACCAGTCGATATGCTTCATTATGAAGTGCGTTTTGGGATCCGTTTTAGCTTTGTGGGAATACCCCCTAGGCAAGCTCAGTGCAACGGCTAGCACAGCTGTAAGCGGATTCTTGCTACGTGTAAGGGGGAGCTTAGATGCTCTATTTTGAATTTGGACATTTTCAAGTAGCTCATCTTCTAACTTGTTTTTGATTTAATTCACATGGATTGTGGATAGCGCAATTGCTTTTATTTACAGAAATCCGGTCAACCTAATTCAAGGTCAATTTTCATCCAATGAATTCACAAAAATAAATGTAAGAATTTCGCCAAAATTGCAATGCTAATATAAAAAACGTAATTTTTAATGGGAATATACTAAGAAATAAACGCAGTGAAAATAAACGTAATGAAAATAAATGTGAACTAATAAAAATCACTTTTTATATTTTGTTTTCCGATTATTTCTCAATTATTCTCCAATTCAATATCCTTTGATTCTCCAGCGCAAAGATAACTGAGAACAAAGTGAATTTGAATTCGTCATCCTGTTCAGCTTATAAATCGCTCTTCCTTTAGTCAAATTCGAAATAGATAAATGCAAACAAAGTCTTCGATTAATTTTTTCTCTTTCGCGAAACAGAATATCTCTGAATTTAAAGTAAATGACTTTTCTAAGTTAATAGTTGCTTTATTCTTGAGCGCTTCTCTTAATTCATCATTTGTATCGCTGAATGCACAATCTGAGCCAGTAAGTCCATTAGAGCAAATTATTGATGCAAAGGGTCAAAGTGGTGGACAGGAAAATAATGAAATTAGCAAAGACGGATCACCTATTGAGACCTCCAGTAATGAAGATGAAGACATTGCTGATCCCACGGCATCATTAGGTAATTTTGATCAAGCTGTAGCTGTTAAACAAATTCAGGTAATTGGAAATCAATTAGTTCCCACCAAAGTGATTCTTGAGCAAATGCAAACTAAAGTTGGCTCCAAATTTAGTCGTCGAAAAATTGCTTATGACCTTCAATCACTTTACAATCTCGGATATTTTGACAAAGACAAATTAATGGCCGTGCCAATTCCAGTGCCTAGAGGTCAAGAAGGCGTCATTATTCGAGTTCAGGTAGTTGAGAATAAACCTATAACAGGTCTGGTAATTAAAGGTAATGATTTAGTTGATAACAGCAAAATAGAAGAATTTTTAACTCCATTGGTTGGAATGCCTCGCAGTACCAATCAAATTCGTACGGCTGTAGAAAAAGTCGAAAAGGTTTATCACGACAAAGGTTATTTATTAGCTTCTGTTTCAGAGCTTCATTTTGATCCAGATGGTTTTTTAATTGTTTCGGTTGATGAAGGCAAAATTGATGAAGTTGTTTTTGAGGGCAATCAGAGAACCAAGCCAGAATATTTAGATAAAATTACTCCTGAAGCCTTGAAATCAGGCAAGGCTTATAATGAAGAAACCGCTGTTAAGTTCATGGAAGGACTAAAGAAAAGCGGATTTTTTAAAGACGTTAAAAGAGAAATTAAGCCATCCCCAACTGATCCAAGCAAACATATTTTGTCTTTTCAACTTGAAGAGCAAAGAACTAAATCTCTCAATATGGGAACTGGTTTAGGAACTTTAAATGGATTTTTTGGAACAGCATCTTTTACTGAGCCAAATTTCCGTGGTCAAGGTGAAAGATTAGATGCAAGTCTTCAAGCTGGTACTGGTTTGCTAACTGCGGTTGATGGTGATACCAATGGAAGATTTGTCAGAAGACCAGATGTTAGAGCAAATATTACATATGCTGATCCTTTTATAGGAAATACTAATATGTCAGGCTCTCTCAATCTTGGTGCGAACCAAATGGGAAGCTTTATTGTTGACTCGGTTGTTCAAAGAAGTGTCAGAGCCGGCGGAACGGTCTATAAACCATTAACAATAAAGGGAAATGATAAATGGGGTGTTCAAGGAGCATTTTCTCTCAGTCAGAATCAAATCAGAAGTTTTGGTCCTAATGCTAGAAATACTTTAATAACGGCTATTCAAAATGAGGGAAAATCAAATGCTGAAGCGGTTTCTGAAGCGGATCGTCTCAGAAGAAAACAATTAGCTGAAGGTTTTTACTTAGATCTTACGCCAAGCTTGATTTACCGCAATATTGATGAAACTGGTTCTGGATGGAGGCATAATATTTTCGCTGGTCCATCACTTGGAGTGGGTGGAGCTGGTTCATATTTATCCTCTGGAGTTGATATTAGAAGATCACAAAGGTTAACCGAAGATGGTTGGTTCTTTAAGAATGCTTCTCACTTTGAAAATCAATTAGGAGATGCTGCTGATTTCAGGAACTTGAAAGCTGGCGGGCCCTATGGAATGAGAGGTTATAGGCAATTCAGGGATGTTGGGGTTGGTAACACTATGCTTAGCAATACCGCTGAGGTGCATATTCCATTCACTATTCCCAAGAATCCAATTAAAGACACAAAACTTGTTTTATTCAATGACTTAGGTATGGTTTTTGGTCAAAGTCGTATCAACGATTTGTACGGTAGAAAATCGGCTCTTGCTAGTGTTGGTGCAGGTCTTGAATTGAATATTCCGTTTATGGGTCCATTGCGCGTTGATTATGGTATCCCACTTTTACGTCCTGATAAGAAGAGCTTCTGGAGTGGACGTCTTCATATTAATGCTGGTTCTCAATTATAGGGTTAGCTTATATCTTTGAAGAATTCTTTTCGGGTTATTTGGATCACAATAATATTTGAGGTTGGATTTATTTCTGAAATTTTTTGAATGTTGGGAACCTCTATAAATTTAGACGGTTTCATCTGTCCAACTCCGAATGGAGCTCATAAAGAAGGTTTCATAATCGATTGTGAGTAAATTCTAGGATTGGTTTAGAAGTCTCCTGTTTATGGAGTACTGAATGAGGTAAGAGAGGATTAGCTAGAAAGAATAGAGATTTCACTAAGAAAGAAGTACAAAAAATTAATAACTGGGAAATAAGAATGTAATAACGAGTTCAGTCTTTTATTTACCGACTTATGCCTTTTAAACAACGGCCCATTAAAGGAAGCTTAGTAACTTGGCTTTTAGTATTGGCAATATTTGGGCTTGCATTTGTAGGCTGTATTATTGCTCTTGAAATGCTAACCAAATGGGTAACATTGACTCGAATTAAAAGTGCGGCACAAGAAGCGGTTGTTGTTTATGCACGTGACTTAATTAAACTTCGAGATAATCAACTATCTTTTCAAAACAAAAAAGAATTAACCTTTCCTGAATCAGGCGTCAAATGTACTTCTACTGATGCTTCTGGATGTACGCCGTTAAAAACATCTGTAACAGCAAGAGTAACTGGTGCAAAGAATTTGGAATATTTAAATGCATCACAAGTATTTCTATATGTAAAGTTTCACCAGGTTATGGAGAGTAAAGACTGAAGAAATTGATCTGGTGTCTTGTGAAATAAATCAGTATGTTTATCATAC
>DUDU01000028.1 GCA_005110395.1 Candidatus Melainabacteria bacterium
CAAATTATTTGGCAAGCAGTTTCAAGATAAATGTATTCTGGAAATTTTGATTCATTTGATAAAGTATTTGGGTTTCTATAGAGTTTGGGATTCTTTGAATAACTGTGATAACTAGCAGGTGAGTATTTCCAAATTTCTTTTCCATTCTCAGGATTAATTGAGAAAAGTATCATTGATGATTCACGGAATACAAATAATTGATTGTCCAATAAAACAGGATAAAGGCCTATATGAAGAGAAGAATCACATAATTTCGATTTCCAAATCAGTGAGCCAGATAATATGTTTAATGCATATAGATAACCATTTGCACATCCCGCAATGACTTTGTCTTGAAATATAATGGGCTCAGAATACACATTAGATAAGAAGTAAGATTCTTGGAAAGATAGTTGATCAACTATAGAAAAGAACTTTTGTTTTAGGTCTTCTTTATTTGAAAGTATGAAGCCTAAAGTGCTTATCTTGAACCGGCAATTTGAAATGACATTATTAGCTTTTCGGCTCAGCATAAATCCTAAATCTGGACCTTTGAATTTCCAGATTAAATTACCAGTTTCTAGATGATAAGAATATAAATAACCATCAAGTCTATTTATCAACAAAAGCATATTTTGATTATCAATGATTAAGCCTGAATCAGAACTTAATCCGCAAGGAATTGGCTGCCTCCATTTTTCCCTTCCAGTAATCAAGTCTAAGCATATTAGGTAATATTCAACAGTCTTGAAAAGATAAGCATTACAACGAATACCTGATACCACAACATAAAGTGATTCTTTTGAGACGTTGGGGAATTGAGATAAAAGCCCATAACCATTACAACTGAACTCCCAAAGGTTGTCATTTAACGGATCTAAGTCTTCTGAGTGAGCAATTTCAATATTCATCTTTCTTAATCAATAACCTATTCTTTTCC
The DNA here is from genome assembly GCA_005110395.1 of Candidatus Melainabacteria bacterium. Classification (GTDB taxonomy): domain Bacteria; phylum Cyanobacteriota; class Vampirovibrionia; order Caenarcaniphilales; family Caenarcanaceae; genus LMEP-10873. Next base: position 920 of record DUDU01000028.1, read on the forward strand.
AAGCTTCGATAATTTCTGTTAAGTGATATTTGAGCTCTGAGAGAGATTCGGGGTGGATGTCTTCCTGAGCTTCTTCGTAGGCTCGGGTGAAAAGATATTTATAGTAATTGTTCAATAATTTAAGGTTGAGATTTAAAAGTACTTCTTGCTGAGACCAATTCGGCAATAATTCATTTATTTCAAATAATTTGCTTTTGCCTTCGATTAAAAGCTGATTGTATGAATTGTCAAGGTTGTTACTGCTGGTGTTTTGGTTTTGGTGCTGGTTCACAATTATTTCCTGCGCTTTTTTTACTCTTTCTAAAATATAAGAATAGTGCTGTGAAGGTTGAATTCCTTGCTGAATATATTGAGATTGTATGGTCATAATGCAAGAAGAGATTAAACAATTAGGTTTTTGAGACCACTTTCATTTTGTACTTCTTCAATAATCGTCACTGTTATAAGACTATTGAGAGAGATCAAAACAAGAAGAAGACTGAGCCTATAAATCTCAGTGTTTGCCCTTGAAATTAACTCATTACAACTAATCGAACTAAACCTTTTGGCCGATACAAATCCTTGTAAGAGACTTTACGCAAAATATTACTGATTTCCGAAATAATCATGAAAAAAATATTCGCAATCTTAGGTTTTATGCTTTTAGCTTCAAGTTCAATGAATGTAGCTTCAGTTGATGCCTGCCCCAAAAGATTTAGAACTATAAAATTTGTTGGTCGTACTGTGAAAAATACAGTTGGCTTTGTCGGTGAGAAAATTGCTTCTGGCTGCAAATCTCTCAGTACCAAGATCAGAGACGAAGTTTGAAAATTGAGATTTAGAATTAATGTCAGAAAGAATGCCGTTTCAAAGAATTTTGTCTTTAGCCGTTGTGTTTCTTCAGGAGCACCTCCAGCTGCAGGTTTGATACTTTCATTGCGGCTGGTTTCGTTTTACCGCTTCTTGGCCAGAACTTACATGATCATAAGTAGTCTGGCCGCTGATATGGCTCCTATTTTCTATTAAGCAATATATTCTTTGGGCAACGGTAATATGCTGCTAGGCTATCAATTGGGTTTTACCTTTACAAATTACCTTATTTGCTCACTTGAAGCTGGCTCAAAGGAATTTCTTTAAAAGTGTTTCTTTCAAGAACAAAAAACTCTTGATTAAATGCAATTTTCATGAAATTCCAAAGAGTGTCTTCATGATATGGCTGACCAGATTCAAGAATATGTCTCTTGATAGATGGCCTAATTGCAGGTAGATTTGCATGTGGAACGGTCTGGCAAATGTGATGCTCAACATGATAATTCAAATTAGTCGAAATGAAATCCATAATAGGACCTTGCAAAAAAGTTCTACTGGTTAGCCATGGTTTTACGTCCACATCTTCGCCATTAGAAAGTAAATAATGCTCAGTTCTAACATAAACTGATAAGCAACTCAAAGCAATAATTATGGTTATGGCATGAAAAATCAATGATTTAAAGCCAAACCCAGCCAAGAACCAAATACTGTGAAATGTAATTAGGCCAGCAAAGAATAAAATTAAATCTTGTCTGCAAGCTCGAATTTCCGATTCTTTAGTAGTCTTTGTGTGAATGATAAAGGACCATGGAAGCATTGAACGAAAGTAATGTCCTACCGCACTCATCCAGTAAAATTCTTTTTGAAATAATCTCCAAAAGAATTGACCTACTTTAGGCATTGCCAAATATTCATCTGAATACAACCATAAACGATCTGGATCAGCTCCACCTTTATTTGTATTGGCATGGTGTGTATTGTGAGAATGTTTCCAACCAGCATATGGAAGCCCGTGAAGCATCATACAAATTTGCCCAACGGTTTCATTTAGCCATCTAGGTCTAATATGGGCTCCATGGCCACAGTCGTGCCCAACGGTACCTAGGCTAAAAAGAAAAATACCAGAGATTAATGTAAATAATGCTGACAGCCAAATTGATTGTGCTACTAATGCTAACCAAAAGAAACCTACAAACAATGAAATTTTCAATACAGAGCTGAAGAAATTCATTACACTCGGCGGATTGAAGGAAGAGGCGGGTATAAGTTTTCTTAGCTCGTTTTGAGTGAGGCCTTCAGATTCTTTTTGAATAGGGCGTGTTGACAATGATGAAATAGAAGTTGTTCTGTCTGAATCAATTAATAGATTGTTGGACACTTTGTTTATTGAATTCGGTGTTTGTTAGGGAAAGTAGAAAGAATAAATTAATAATAAAACATGCAAATTTGCAATAACTGGAAAATATTTTTTAATATTTTTTAATATTTTTAATTAATCTATAACGATGTCCTAATTATAGGCTTCTTTTCATTTAGACATATTAAGATTTGAATTTTGCTTTGATGCTTAACGTAAAAATTTTCAGAAGAGTTGAGCTAACACCTAAGATATAGATAGTAAAGAAGACTCGATTGGTTCTTAAAATAAATCAAATTAAAAATCTGCATTGTGAAAAAGATTATTTACATCATCATAATCTTCCAATTTTTCTAAAAGCTTATCTAATTTCTCGGATATTTCTGAATCACTAATTTCAATCTTATTTGTGGGTAAATAAGTAATTTCCGCCGAACAAGCATAATGTTTTTTTACTTCTGTAAGCTCATGTTCAAGATTTTCGATTGAGGTATAAAGCAAATAATTTTCAGGATCGCTGGTCAAATCAAAATCTTCCAAATTAAGCTTCTCGATTAGCTCAAGTATTTTATCTTCTTTGAGATCATAGTTTTTTTGTTTGAAGGCAACATTGATTAGCCCCAAATGCTTAAATCCCCAGCTTACGCATCCAGATTCTCCTAAATTGCCATCATATTTCCCAAAAATCATTCTCAAATCAGAGGCCGTTCTATTTCGGTTGTCAGTTGCTGCTTGGAGCAAAATAGCTACTCCATTTGGGCCATATCCTTCATACAGAATTTCTTCAAATTGCTCGGCGGTTTTTCCAGAAGCATATTTTTCTATTGCTTTTTGAATATTATTGGCTGGCATACCAAGAGGCTTAGCTTTATCAATTGCATTACGTAATCTAAAATTGAAAGCTGGATCTGGCCCACCTAGTCTGGCAGCTACCGAAATTTCTTTTGATAATTGCGCAAAAATAGCCGACTTTCTGGCATCACCAGCCATTTTTGTCTGCTTTATACTCATCCATCTTCCCATTGTGATATTCTCTCGGCTAAATTGTGATTGGTAAATTTTTCAATATTTGATTTAGATAAGCCATTTTAAATGAATTGATTCTTTTCTAACTAATGCTATTTCTCTAATGGATCAAGAATTACAGTCAAAATCACTACAAAAATCAGAACTTCGAGCTAAAGCTAAACAAATTTTTAGTTCGCTTAACCTGAAAGATTTATCTTTGAAGCTAAATAGTATTCTCTCTGAATCAGATATTTGGCAAAATGCTAGGTCAATACTTTGTTATTCTTCATTGAGAGACGAAATTGATTTGTCAGAAACAATTAATTTACTCAGAAAAGCTAATAAAAATATTTTCTTGCCAAAAGTTCTTAGCAATTCAATTGATCTAAGTATTAATCCACATAGTAATCCACATAGTAATCCTTGTGCTTATACTCAATTAGCCCATCAACTGAATGAATTAAATGGGCAAGCAATAACGGAAAGCTTTAAATTGGAATTTGATTTTTCTAAACTGGATCTTTTGTTTATACCTGGATTGATGTTTGATGAAAAAGGTTATCGACTTGGTCGTGGCATGGGCTTTTACGATAGGGTCTTAGCTCAAATCAATCCAAGAGCTGTAACTATTGGTATTATTCCTTCTGCCCTGATTGTTCCGAAATTAGCTTGCATTGAATCATTTGATCTATCCGTTCATTATTTGTTTAGTGAAAAAGGTCTACAAAAAGTCTTATGAACCGCTCAAGCTTAAATTACACATAATTATCAAAAAAGATGAAAATGTTTCACAAGTGCGAAAAATTGCTTATTGTAGAGTTTCACAACGTTGTGGATAAAAAGAAAGTTTCTCCAGAAGTTATTGGAGAGTAAAGACTAGGTGCTTGAGTGGAATAAGTTAGATATCGAAGCCTAACCCAATCCACTCATATGCAAAATTATCACAACAATGCAAAAACTAATATTCATATT
>DUDU01000029.1 GCA_005110395.1 Candidatus Melainabacteria bacterium
TATGTGGCTATGAGTAATCTAGAAAAATTTATTTAGTACTTGAATAAACTTGGCTTGTCAAACCTTGATTTGAATCCAAAGAATACTCTATTGGTGGATGAACAAAACTATTAATGACCCTTGGAGAAGCGAAAGTCTGTATGTTTCTGTTGTATATCTCCTTTTTCTCTTAGTAGTTTTTCTGCTAGTTGCTCTTGAACAGAAGAACTTAAAGGTCTGGGGAAAGCTTCTGATTTGCCTCCAATAAATAATAAAAACTCAGAAATTTTTGTGTCAAAAAGTCTAATTATTTGGCACCCACCTAGTATCTTATACCCTAAAGGAATACCTTCAGCCATAATCTTATGAAGTCCTGTAACTCCAGCTATATGAGAGCAAAGATTTACATCATCAAAAAAAATCTTTGACAGCAGGAGGATCTGGAAACTTTTCTTGAAACCTCTTGTTGAATATATAATCTGGGATCAAATGGTCTCATTTGCTAGTTTTATACTATAAAAATAAATTACAAAAACTAATATAAAAGATGTTTCTGCTTTAAGGAGAAACGACAAAACATCTCAAATATTAAATATTTAAATACTGACTCAAAATCGGAATATCTTTATCTCCCCTTCCAGAGAGATTAATCATTACCAAATCATCAGCTTTAGTTTTAGGCATTAAATCAAATAAATATCCAATTGCATGGGAAGATTCCAAAGCTGCAATAATACCTTCATGACTAGCTAACAATTTAAAGCCCTCCAAAGCCTGCTGATCGGTAATCGGATAATACTCAGCTCTTCCAGTATCTTTCAAGAAGCTATGCTCAGGACCGACACCAGGATAATCCATACCTGCGGAAATACTATGCGCTTCTTGAATTCGACCAAAGTCATCTTGTAGCAAATAACTCATAGTTCCGTGCAAAATACCCGGCTTACCTTTGGTGAGAGTTGAGGCATGTTTTTCTGTATTAATTCCCAGTCCACCTGCTTCAACCCCAATGAGCTTGACTGACAAATCATCTTTGAATGGATGAAAAATCCCAATTGCATTTGAGCCGCCGCCAATGCATGCCAAAACATATTCAGGCAATTTACCATAATCGCTCAAACATTGTTCACGAGATTCTATTCCAATTACTGACTGAAATTCTCTTACTATGAGAGGGAAAGGATGAGGACCACTGGCTGTTCCCAAAATATAATGAGTATCATCTACATTTGTTACCCAAGCGCGAATAGCTTCTGATGTTGCTTCTTTAAGGGTTTGTTCACCGTTGGTAACTGGATGAACTTTCGCACCAAGAATTTTCATACGAAAAACATTGGGTTGTTGGCGCTCCACATCTTTGGCACCCATGTATATTGTGCAGTCCAAATCTAAAAGTGCGCATGCTGTGGCAGTAGCTACTCCGTGCTGACCAGCACCAGTTTCTGCAATTATTTTCTTTTTACCTAGTTTTTTTGCCAACAAAGCTTGCCCAATTGCATTGTTGATTTTGTGAGCTCCGGTATGATTCAGGTCTTCACGTTTGAGTAAAATCTTACCTTTACCAAAAAACTGACTCATTCGCTTTGCATAATAAAGTGGAGTTGGCCTACCAATATAATTTTTTGATAAATCATTGAGCTCAGCTATGAATAGAGGATCTTGAATAGCACTGTCAAAAGCTAATTCGAGTTCTGCTAAAGCAGGCATGAGAGTTTCAGGTACAAATTGCCCACCAAATTTACCAAAACGGCCTTTAATTTGATTATCTAATTTATTGATAATTTGACTATTCATCTGATTCATTCTGGGATAGCTAAATATTCGAATGTTATAAAGTTTATCAGTTCAAGAAATTTATTCAGACTTATTTTGCAATTGAAACGATTAAGAATCCTATGGAGAAAATTCAAGCCTATCTTGGAATCAATGAATTGTCTCTTTTAATAGCTCTTTTCCACTGATTTCATGAATAAATTGAATAATTCTTGTTTCATGCCAATATTCATTTTTCTTACCTAAGGTTGAAAAGCCAACATAGCCGCCATGCTTGGGAGTTTCAATAAACAATCACAAACTCTTATTGATGGAATTGCCATTTCTTAAATGGAGTATTTTCAAATAGGCTTAGATTTCCATTAGATCCATCTACACCGAAGCAAATTGGAACATGAGCTATTTTTTTGCAATGCAAAATTCTTAGTTCCCCCTGCCAAGGGGGTTAGGGGGTAATCCCAGCAAGCTAAAAGCAGATTCCCAAACCACTCATGTTTTAACAAGGTAAAGTATAGATTCACCAAGTGAAATTATTAATTGTCGCTGTGCTTTAAGCTTTGATTGATTTAATTTCCAATATCCGCTTCATTAATATCTATTACTTTTATATAGTCAAGCAATGTAAACAGCCCTGGACTATCTGTTAGCTTCTTCCAATCTGGATTTACTCTTTCAAAATCTCTAAAAAGAGAAACTATTGTTTGAATTCTCGCTGCATGTCTTTCAAAAGATAAAAATAGTTCTTCTTCAGTCATAAAAATAGATTGTTTAATCTCATCACAGATCCATTGATTTCACCAAACTTAAACATAGTGACCAATGCTCTCTTTTGGCAACATCTCCAATATTATAAAATTCGATTATGTCAATTAAAACGTCAGCCAGCATATTGATTTTTTCTTCTTCAATCATAAAAAATAAGTAGATCAACTTTTACATTAATCTACCCACCTATCTCACTGGTTTCACAATCACTTAGGTCTCGAATTGAATTTTCAATTTATTAGCTCTTAATTCCGCTGATTTCATGAATAAATTGAATAATTCTTGTTTCATGCCAATATTCATTTTTCTTACCTAAAGTCGAAAAGCCAACATGGCCTCCATGCTTGGGAGTTTCAAGAAAGAAATTAGGATTATGAGTTGCTGCCTCAAAAGGAAAACATTCTTCATTCAGAAATGGATCATCTAGCGCATTAATCAAAAGAGTTGGAACTTTAATATCCGCTACATATTTCTTACTGCTACATTGAGCCCAATAATCTTCAGCATCAATGAAACCATGATAGGGAGCTGTATACGCGTCATCGAAATCTTGAAAGGTTTGCACTTTCTGAAAAATATTGTAGTTAAGCTCTGAAGGAAATATCTCAGATTTTATTTTCATTTTCTTTTTTAGTGAATGAATAAATCTCTTCATATAAATTTGATTATTTCTTTTGGCTAATTGCTGAGAAGAACCTTTGAGACAGCAAGGCACTGACACTACTGCCGCACTTGTAATAGTAGATGGAATATTGCCACCACCAGCTCTTTCTCCGCTTCTCTCACCACCTCTTTCTCCACCTTTCTCACCCAAGTATTTTAGGATTACATTACCTCCCAAGCTAAAACCAACTAATACAATTTCTGAATATATTTTTTTCTGCTCAATATAATCAATTACAAAAGCTAAATCTTCACTTATACCACTGTGATACGAACTAATAGATCTGTTCATTTCTCCACTACATCCCCGAAAATTCATTGCCATTCCATCCCAGCCAATCTTATTAAAAGCTTTGATTACGCCTTTTACATAGTATTCATGGCTATTAGATTCAAGCCCATGTAAAACGATAACTAATTTTTTTGAATTAACTTTAGAAAAATCTAGATCAATAAAATCATTATCTGGAGTAAGAATTCTTTCGCGAGTATAAATAATATTTTCAACCTTACGAAATATTACTGGAAAAATAGTATTCAAATGTGGATATTTGAATACTACATTTGGTTTATAAGTTGATTGAGTCAGAATTGGCATTATGTGGAAGCAGTAGAAATAGATTTAGATTAATTACTTGGTTTAACTAAAATTACAATTTAAACTTATGTATAGCTCATAGTATATCTGAGTAAAATCGAGAAGACTATTTTTCCACTACTTCTATTGAATCTATCTGAGAAATTCACAAAAAGACAATATATTTCAAACGTTTTAGTTTTTGGTATAGCAATAAGCCCAGAAAATGAGTAATCCCTGAAAAGGTAATCTTATCCAAAGTACTATTTGAGGAATTTGTGGAAAAATTTCAGGATGCAAAGCCATATGAATATTTGCTGGAAAGATTGCAATAAGCAAAGCAATAATCAACCAACTAGCGATTCTACTTGTCTTGTGAAAACAGAGCATTAATCCGAAAATACTTTCACAAAAACCACTGATATAAATTAGAAGTATGGGAAATGGCAAATATGGCGGCATTATCTTCAAATAGATTTCTGGTTTTACAAAATGTCCAATGCCGGCAATGAAAAACAAAATTCCAAGTACGTATTTCAATATGAATTTTGATCTAATCATAATTAACTTTCATAGCTTATGCTTTAAATATATTGTCATTGTTTTTAGCATGAATACAATTGATTATTTATTATTGATAATCTATCATCTAATCAACTGTTTAGAACTCATACAAATATTTAGACTAAATTTTCGAGGGGTATGTAAATGAAGAAAATCGTATTATTTTTTGCTGCATTGCTATTATTTATTAGTAACACTTCTTTCGCTAAACCACCAGAAACAATGCTCAAGGTTGATTTGACCAAATATATCGGAACTTGGTATGAAATTGCTAGATATGAAAATTGGTTTGAAAGAGATTGCTCTGGAACTCAGGCTAAGTATGAATTGATAAATGAAAATCAAATTTCAGTTACCAATATATGCCAATTGAAAGATAATTCATCGAAAATAAAAATAGCCCAAGGTAAAGGATATATAGATGATAAAGTCAGTAATGCCAAACTTAAAGTAGTTTTCCCAGCATTTTTACCAGCTATCTTTGGTGGTGATTATTGGATTTTGTATGTGGATTCTGAATATCAAACTGCTCTCATAGGTGATTCTCAAAGAAAATATTTTTGGATTTTAAGCCGAAATAAAACTATAAGTGCAGATAGTTATGAAAAGCTAATTTTAATCGCCACAGAAAAAGGATTTGTATCCAAGAAAATCATCAAAACTCCTGTTTGGAAAAACTGAGATTTGACGAAATAAGTTAAGTGAATCAAAATTAAACATATTAGTTGACTTTCTATTTTTTGATTTAATATGCAAATTGAAACTTATGCTTGGACAAGCTTAATCACAGTTCTTTCATTAATTGTATATTTTGCAACCGCCATTAATGTAGGCAGAGCAAGATCGAAATATGAGATTAAACCTCCAGCTACAACTGGAAATCCAGACTTTGAAAGAGCTTTTCGCATTCAACAAAATACTCTTGAACAATTAGTTTTCTTTTTGCCACTTTTATGGTTATTTACCCTCTTTGTTAATCCTCTCTGGGGAGCAGTTATTGGTGGTGTTTGGGTATTAGATAGAATTATTTTTGCAATTGGATATTCACTTGCTGCCGAAAAAAGAACAATTGGCTTCGTCTTATCTATGTTTGCATCTCTTAGTTTGCTAATCGGATCATTAATCGGAATAATCAAAGCTTTGATAGGTTGAATTCAATACTTTGTGATCGAGTAAAAAAATTGGTGGTCTCAAGTTTCTAACGCAACACATTGAAAGAGCTCATTAATTTAGATTCTATAACCAAATTCACGTTGACATTCTATATGTACGCAGCATAGTATGTATTTTGCAAATTGGCTGTGTAATTGATTTGAAAAACTATTATGTTTATAAAATCCTTATACAACATAAAGATTCCTCCTTGTTGCAATGTTTGAAAATTTCCCAAATATTTTCACCCTTTAAACAAGACTATATCCTGAAAATAAATTTGTAAGAGCAATTGACAAGTACAGCTTCAATGTAATTTGTCTTCTTTTACTGTGTTTTTAGCAGGTCTTTTGTCTATAAATTATCGGGATTACCAGAAATCTTGATTGACATCAATTAAGGCTACTTTTGACATTAGTTAATAAACTTCATTATGACTTCCAATATCAATAAGAATTGCCTTTTTGGGTTTATCTTTTGTGAAGGAAAAAATTACTCGAATATCAAATTCAATACTAAAACTCCAAAGATCTTTTAATTTCCCAGAAAGCTTGTGAGTTCTTAATCTCTCATCAAAAGGATTGGAAATAAACAATTCCAACTTTCTCCAAAATACCTCTTCTATATTAGTGGATTCTATTTTCCTTTTAAATACTTTTTTGAAAGAACTACTAAATGAAACTTCCATTAAATTCTCTTTTTAAGTTTGTCTATGTCAGATGAGAACTTAAGCTTTCCTTCTTCATGCTCTTTGCAAGAAATTCGATAATTTGCATAAATTTCATTTCGTCTGGTATCCGCTATATTATGTTCAAGGAGGTTTTGCAATTCCAACTTCTCGGCAACTGGCAAGCTGTAGATTACATCAACAATTTCATTAAATTGCTTATTTTGAGTTTTCATTTTTGATAATTTTCAAACCTTTAATTGTCAAAGTTCTAAATTCAAAATACCACATTTACAAATCATCATAAACAGAAGATTCTTTTTTATTTTTCTTGCCTTTTTTACCACCCTGCTGTTTCTCTGAATCTTGAGCTTGAGGAGTTCTTTTACTTTTTGAAAACAGATATTCTTCATAAGGGCCAGAATAATCATCAATTCCTTCGGGAGTAAAAGCAATAATACGGGTCGCTGAATTAGCAATCAAATCACGGTCATGACTGACAAAGATTGAAGTCCCAACAAATTGATTGAGAGCCTGAGATAATGCACTTACAGCTTCAAGATCAAGGTGATTAGTGGGTTCATCAAGTATAAGCACATTATTTTGCTGAAGCATAAGCTTAGTCATAATCAATCTAGCCGATTCTCCTCCAGAAAGCTTTTCAGTTTGCTTCAGGGCTTCCTCGCCACTAAACAACATTCTGCCCATATAGGTACGCAAAACTTCATTACTTTCTTCTTTCGCAAAGCCCTCCAGCCACTCATAAGCTGTCATTCCAGGCGCAATTCCCTGTTTATAATCTTGGGGGAAATAACCCTTTGTCGCTTCATAACCATTAATAATTTCACCACTATCAGGAGTTAGTTCGCCAACCAGCATTCTAAGTAATGTTGTTTTCCCAAGTCCATTATTTCCAATAACGCCAATCTTATCTCCACGCCTGACTTCTAACGAAAAGTCTTTGATTACATCAATAATATTTCCTTCAGCTTGCTTAAATGATTTGTTGATATTTTTGACTGTCAGAACTTCTCTCCCAGACTGACGTTTAATATCAAAACGAATATATGGCCTTTGAATATTTGACTTTTTGAGCTCGGTTGCTTCTAAACGATCAATTTCTTTGAGGCGAGATTGAGTTTGGCTTGCACGTTGACCAGCTCCAAACTTCGCCACAAACTCCTGCAAATGCGCAATCTTTTTTGCTTTTTCACGATTTTCAGATTCTATACTCTCGCGCGACTGAACCTTAGCGGCAACCATATTGTCATAATTTCCTGGATATACGATTACGGTTTCATAGTCTATATCAGCAATATGAGTACAAACGGAGTTGAGAAAATGCCTATCATGGGAAATCACAATCAGCGTACCTTTATAATCTTTGAGATTTTCCTCAAGCCAATTAATGGACTGTAAATCAAGATAGTTAGTAGGTTCGTCCAGTAGAAGTGCATCTGGATCACCAAATAAAGCCTGCGCCAGAAGAACTCTAAATTTCAAGTCCGTAGGCAAAGTTTTCATCAGCTTATCGTGCTTATCTTCAGGAATGCCAATGCCTTTGAGAAGCTTAGCCGCCTGAAATTCAGCTACATAACCATTTTCTTCCGCAATAGTTCCTTCAAGCTCACCGAGGCGCATACCCATTTCATCGGTCAAACTGGGCTCGGCATACAATTTATCTCTTTCTTCCAAAGCCGCCCACAAAAACTTATTGCCCATCAAAACAGCATCGAGCACTCGTACTTCATCATAACGAAACTGATCTTGTCTGAGAATTCCAACTCTTCGAGGAACTGACATTATGCCGCTGCTGGCTTCTTCATCACTTTGTAAAATTTTAAGAAAAGTTGATTTGCCTGCCCCATTTGGCCCAGTAAGTCCATAGCGATTGCCAGGAGAAAAAGTTACGGTAACATGCTCAAATAAAGTCCTTGCACCAAAAGACTTGCTCAAATCATTAACTGTGATCATTTAACTGCGAATTCTGACTCTACGATTTAAATACTTTATTTTCGCATTAAGAGCAATCGTTTGAGAAAATTGCATTTCAATAATTCACTCCGTCCTCATAATGGACTAAAACTATGTAATTTTTTGGAATCTTCAGAAGATTTTTTTGCTTCGAGTATCTGATTCAAGATTCAGAGATGATGGTATTTACACTCATTTGGTGTTGAGATTAAATATTGTCTATGATTTATCGTATCGGAAAAGCCATACAGAAATATTGGAAATATCCGGCTGGAGCTGTAGCAGCTATTAGCACACTAACAAATTTACAGACTTTCCACTCACATAGTCAAATAAATAGTGGACATAAACCAAGAGGTATTTATCCTGAATGTGTAAAAAATTTCAATAGCTCAATTGATCCTCCACCAGGGATCAGACCTATTGCATGTTCGCCTAAGACAACTCATATTGAAATAAATAATCAAAATGTGACCATGATCCGAAAAAGGGGACAAATTGAACGCAGAACAAGTCAATAGTAAAAAGGAGTTCAATTAATGTCCAAATACGAAAAAGAATTCAAAGAAGAAGCAGTTAGATTATGCAAGGTAAAAGACGCTAATAAAGCGGAAATAGCAAGGAAACTAGGAGTTGAATACAAAACCTTATGCAATTGGTTTTACGCTTC
>DUDU01000030.1 GCA_005110395.1 Candidatus Melainabacteria bacterium
CAGGCTTCATACCAGCTTGAAGAAAGAAATTAAGGTGAGAACACCGATGGATGCTTATCGATATTGGTATGATAAACATACTGATTTATTTCACAAGACACCAGATCAATTTCTTGAGTCTTTACTCTCCATAACCTGGTGAAACTTTACAGCTAAATAATTAAATTAACAGTACATTCTCATGAATTCATCAAACAAAGCTGTTCTCCTCATACTAGATGGCTGGGGAATAAATCAAAATCCAAAGGAAAGCGCCATTGCCTCAGTCAATCCGAAATATTTCGGTAAATTACTTGAGGCTTATCCACATAGTCAATTAGAAGCCTGCGGATCAGAGGTCGGCCTACCAAAAGGCGTAATGGGAAACTCCGAAGTGGGTCATGAAAATATCGGTGCTGGAAGAATATCTAAACAAAAACTCACGCTCATTAGCGAATCTATTGACAATGGAAGCTTTTTCCATAACCCTGAATTGCTTAGGCTCACCAGAAGAATAAAATCTAATGGCGGACGTTTGCATATTGTTGGGCTTCTCAGTGAGGGGGATGTTCATAGCCATTTAGGGCATATGTATGCTCTTATCAGTCAAGCTGAGCAGGAATTTGAAAATTATTTTGTGCATCCAATATTAGATGGACGAGACGATCCACCAAGAAATTGTATTCCTCTTTTAGAGAAGCTTGCAGCACGCCTTAATAGAGGCCAGATCGGTTCCATTTGCGGTCGTTATTGGGCTATGGATAGAGATAATAATTGGAATCGAATTCAAAAGTACTGGGATTTATTAATTAAAAATCAAGGCTTGAAAAGTGCTAATGCAATTGCTGGTGTTCAAGAAGCCTATAACCGAGCTTCTGGTATATATTCTCCAGCTGAGCAAAGTGATGAATTTATACAACCAACTTGTTTTGAAGGAATTGATAGTCGAATTAAAGATGGAGATGGTGTTCTTTTCTTCAATTACAGACCTGATCGGGCACGCCAAATTTCAATTGCTTTAACGCAAAATGATTTTCAGGGGTTCAAACGTGATCTGTTTCCGAAAATAGAATATTTGTGTTTGACTTATTACGATAGAGCTTTGCATGAAGCTTCTGATGGCGCAAACCCAGTGATACCCGTTGCTTTTACCGAAGAGAGTTTTCCCGCCCAAGATAAGACTAATAGCTTGGGAGAATATGTTGCCAATCTAAAGCTTAGTCAACTCAGAATCGCCGAAACTGAAAAATTCAGGCATGTCACTAGCTTCTTTAATCAAGGTTTAGAAGACCCGTTTGCAGGAGAAGAACGGATTTTGATTCCTTCACCCAAAGTTGCAACCTATGATCAAAAACCAGAAATGAGTGTTTTCGGAATTGCTGATGGAATGGTTAAGGCAATTAATGAAGGAAATTTTAATTTAATAGTTGCTAACTTTGCAAATGCTGATATGGTAGGCCATACTGGAATTTTTGAAGCAACTAAGCAAGCGATTGAATTTGTAGATCAGGCTATTGAAAAGGTAGTTGAAACTTGTAAACAAAATCGAATTCCAATTTTGATTTCAGCTGATCATGGAAATGCTGATCAAATGATAAATCCAGATGGTTCAATTCGCACTGCGCATAGTTTAAATCCAGTGCCTTGTATTTTGGCTAGCGATCAACACAAAGGGATTAAACTCACAAATGGTGCTCTTTGTGACATTGCCCCTACAATTTTGAATTTAATGAATTTGACAAAGCCAAAAGAAATGTCTGGGAAAAGCCTTTTTTGATAATTAGATTAAGACTCAACAGAATCTTGTGCATATTCTAGTTTTTTCGGAACTCTCTGGAATGTTTCAAGTCTTAAGACCTAACGATTCAGAAAGGAGACAAGAATGACCACTGAAGAAAAGCTTTATAGAGAAATCGACAAATTAATTGTTTTGATGCAGATTGCAGAAGAATCAACTATTGAATTAAATGATTTAGATTAATTAATTTGCTTCAATCTTCATTTTTTAGCTTTTGCAATAATCCTATACTTGCAAAGGCTTTTTTGTTTTTATTGTTTGTGCTGCAATGATGAGCTAAGTTGTTTTTAATTGTTTTTCCAGACAACATCATATAAATCCAAGCGCCTATCTTGAAGATTCTTCACATTTCCGTGAGTATGCAATTCTTTCAGCAAATCAAGATTGACATCCGCAATAATGGTCATTTCAGTATTTGGAGTCCCTTCTGTAACTACTGCATTTGAAGGGAAAGAAATATCAGAAGGAGAAAATACTCCAGATTGAGCATATTGGACATCCATGTTTTTTACTTTTGGTAAATTGCCCACACTGCCTGCGATCGCAACATAACATTCATTCTCAATTGCACGAGCTTGCGAACAAATTCTGACTCGCTGATAGCTGTTGATAATATCGGTTGAAAATGGCACAAAAAGAATTTGCATTCCTTGGCGTGCCAGTATTCTGCCTAATTCAGGAAATTCATTGTCATAGCAAATCAAAATCCCAATCTTAGCTACATCTGTTTCAAAGACTTGAATTTCGGAACCACCTTTCATTCCCCAATCATTAAACTCACTTGGAGTTATATGTATTTTATACTGAGTTTCATAAGTCCCGTCCCGACGGCAAAGATATGAAACATTATATAAATCACCCTTTTCATATAATGGCAAACTGCCAGCAATAATATTTATATTGTATGAGAGCGCGAATTCAATAAATTTATCTCTGATTTCTTCAGTATATTGTGCTAGTTTACGAATTGCTTTAGCCGCATCTACTTCGTTGAAATCAGCCATGAGAGGAGCATTGACGAGCTCTGGAAAAAGCAAAAAATCTGCTTTGTAACTACTGACTGAATCTACAAAGAATTCAACATTTTCAAAAAACGATTCTATTGATTTGACATTTCGCATTTGCCATTGCACAACGCCAATTCGAATAATTTCTTTAGTCTGGCCAATTGGAGTTTTTTTATTATTATCTTTTTTTATGTAATAAATATTTCTCCACTCAAGCAAAGTTGCATAAGAATGAGATTCAGTATCAGAAGGAAGATAATCAGTCAGAATTTTTCGTGCATAAAAATCATTGCTTAATTGAAAGCTTAAAACTGGATCGTAAATTTCTTTGCTTTTGACTTTTTCAATATATTGGCTTGGCTTAAGCTTTTTACTATGTTTGGAATATCCTGGCATCCGACCGCCAGCCACAATTGATTTAAGATTGAGGTTTTCACATAATTCTTTGCGTGCATCATATAAACGACGCCCTAAACGCATTCCTCTATAATCAGGATGAATGCAGACTTCTATTCCATAAAGCACATCACCATTTTTTGTATGTGTTGAAAATTTGGAATTGCCTGTGATTTCGCTGAATGTATGCTGATCACCATATTGCTTGTAATCCACAATTATGGCTAAAGCATAGGCAACCGCTTTTCCGTTGTCCTCAACGCAGAATTGACCTTCAGGAAAAACATTAATTAAATTTTCAATATCTTTATAATCCCAGCTCTCATTGGTTGATTTATAAGATATTTCAGTGATTTTTTTTATTTCTTTGAAATCAGATAACTGTAAATGTCTGATTTTTAAATGATGATTGTTTTCAGTTGTTTTAGGTTCACTGGACTCATGAATCATTTGTGCATTCCTAACAAATATAAAAGACTGTAACTTAAAAAATTCAATAGAAGCAATTTAGAAATCCGCTATTGTGTGATTTAACCACCCCCGGCTAAGAAGCCCTAAAACAATCCTAGAACAAGTCCAAGACAAGTAACAGGGGACAAATTAAAGAATATCCACTTTTGAAATTCTAATTACTTTCAAACTTAATGAAGTCTATTGTATTTTACATTTTTCCATAGAAGGGCTATGTGGCTTAATTAAAGAAAAGTCTTATTGAATTTTTTATTAAAAAGAACCTCTATAAATTCGGATTTTCCATCCCCCCAACCCCCGAGGGGGGGCTCAAGAAGAGGGTTGTAAATCTCATACTGCGAAATAAGTATTTTTAGAGGAGCTCCTAAACTTTGGCACCTACGAAACATTTATGAATACCTTCAATAAATTCATCCATGTTTTTGTATCTCATTGGAATTAAACCAAAGAGCAACGATTTACTTTTGGCAGTTGCTTTTTTAACTAATTCAGACACTCGTGGACTGACACGAGGATTTTCCGCTCTAGGATCAGCATCACTATTTACTGGATCGCGAAGCGTCAAGCATTTATACATGGTGGCACCGACGCTATATACATCACAGCTCTCATCCAAGATTCCATTCATTTGTTCAGGAGCTGAATAACCCTCTCTTAAACCCACCGCTTCAAACCCAGATCTTGCAATACCAAAATCAATCAAAACTAATTCTTGATTGGGAGTAATTACAATATTGTCGGGTGCAATGTCGGCGTGAAATATTGGTCTGGGTCTGGCATGAAGAAATCTGAGAACATGAGAAAGTTTCAGAGCCCAGTTCAAAACCTTGATTTCGTCAATTGGTTCAGTTTGGCGACGCAAAAAATCCTTCATTGTCTCACCAGCCACAAAATTCATCACCACAAAGAAAGTGCCTTGATCCCAAAAGAAATCTAATACTTGCACAATATTAGGATGAAATAGTCCGCTGAAAATCTGATAATCCTGCTCAATGCCTTGCAACTCATCAACACCAAAATACATTTGCTTCATTACAGCAATTTGATTGTTATTGAGAGTGTCTTGCGCCAAATATATATATCCTTCTCCCCCCTTGGATAGAAGGCGAATGACTCTATATCGGCCATTGACTAATGTGAAATTATCTAGAATCAGACTCTGCATTGGATGAATTTAGATAAATTGGCAAGAATACTTTTATAGTTAATTTACCAATTGAGTCTATATGACTAACCAGCATCCCCCTTTTGGCTTATTCTGATTTTTATGAATTTTCACAAATCAAACTATGCAGAGATAAAGATTCTAGTTGAGACCATTTACTCATCAAACTTGAATTGATTTTTATTCCTCAATATCTTCTTTTAATTCTCCACTTTCTTCAATAACGGCTAATTCATGATCATTGAGCTTAGACGGGGTAAAAGACTTAATGACTTTTTCTCTCAAATGTTCTGCAAGAGTTGGATTATCTTTGAGATATTGAATTGCAGATTCTTTACCTTGACCAATACGAGTTTCTTCGCCACCATCATCAAGCCATGAATACCAAGTGCCAGATTTCTTTATAGCGTTTATTCCTACACCCATATCAACCAACTCGGATGCTTGATCAATACCTTCTCCAAATTTAATATCAAATTCGGCTTTGCGGAACGGAGGAGCAACTTTGTTTTTTACAACTTTCACTCTGACACGGTTGCCAACTTCTACTTCGCCTTTTTTAAGCGTTTCAATTCGACGTATATCTAATCTGACAGAAGCATAAAACTTAAGTGCATTCCCACCTGATGTAGTCTCATTGCTACCATAGGTGATTCCTATTTTTTGGCGCAATTGATTAATGAAAAGAATAGTTGTACCAGTCCTAGAAGTAATACCTGCAATTTTACGCAGAGCTTGACTCATTAGACGGGCTTGAAGACCAGGTAAAGAATCTCCCATGTCTCCTTCAATTTCCGCTTTAGGAACCAGAGCCGCGACCGAGTCAATTACGATAATGTCAACCGCTGAGCTTCTTATCAATTGATCTAAAATCTCAAGAGCTTGTTCACCAGTATCAGGTTGACTGACTAGGAGTTCATCTACATTAACCCCAACTCTTTTTGCATATTCTGGATCTAAAGCATGTTCAGCGTCAATAAAGGCTGCAATTCCACCTTGTTTTTGGACTTCGGCGCAGGCATGCATTGCAATAGTGGTTTTACCTGATGATTCTGGGCCGTATATTTCAATAATACGACCTTTAGGAATACCGCCTATACCAAGCGCTAAGTCGAGATTTAATGAACCAGTTGGAATTGATTCTACTTTGATTTTTGGCGCTGCACCAAGCCTCATGATTGAACCTTTACCAAAATCCTTTTCAATTTGTTCTAAAGTCTGATTTAAAACTTTTAACTTTTCGGAATCAATTTTTTTTATAGTAATTGTGGAGTCTGACTTTTTATCTGCTGATTGATTATTCTGGGCTTCTGATTTTTTTGGCTTGGCCATTTTAATTCCCCTCTAAAAGAAATACAAGTTTCAACTCAATATTCAGGAAATTATATTCCAAAAGACTGAATTGAAGGAAAGATTCTAAAGATATAAGAATTTTCTTTTCCAGATGAAGTTATCAGTGAAAAGTCTCCTGAAAAGATTCATTCGTAGAAATATTTATAGAAATTAATCGATTATGGGACAACTGTCTAAAACTCTGGGTTTGCCTACCACGTGACTCCAGCGATCGTATTTATCCATAAAACCTTTTGGAACAGGTATTCGTCGATCAATAAAATGCTGAGCCACATCATGTTCTGGATAGTTTTGTGCGTCAGATAAATTCGAATCCATTCGAAACAATTTATTCCTCATTGAAGGACTAACATACATACCACACATGCCTTGCAAGGCATGTGTGGTTTCTTCTGCTCCAGCTATAGCTTGCATATATAAGGCATAATCACGTACAGACCTTGAGGTGTTTTTTTGAAGAGTATAACTAGTTAGATGTATTGAGGCATCACCTAGTCCCATTGCATTAAATGGCCCCTTTTTCCAAGTTAAACCTTTTACGTCCACCTGATCTGCTGCCGCATTAAACATTATTATCCTAGCTTCTTCTATATTTTTAGGTGTGTCAGAAACAATCACAGGGTGTTTCTTTAGATAAAAACCAGTTAATTCTGGAATTGATTGAAAATGTTCCGTGGCAGCTTGATAACGCCCTCCTGCCAAATGATTCATTCCATCGTTGAGATAAGAGGGAAGGTTTGCATATGCATTTTCTCTAAAATCACCAATTCGACTATTTGTTGGTCTCATGCCAGACAAGTTATAGGAAACTCTGAAAAAGAAATAAAGGAAAATGAACAAAATCTATTGAAAAAGCACAAACAAGCGTGGGATCACTGATTGAGTCAAGGGTTTTGAAGAATGAACTATCAATTAAGCCTAATAGAGCCCGGCTCTAATCGAAAAATAACGAGACGTGATGAATTCTT
>DUDU01000031.1 GCA_005110395.1 Candidatus Melainabacteria bacterium
GGCTAAACAATTTAAACAAAATTGCTCTTCATCATGACCAAAAGCTAAATTCATCGTAAAAGCTCTCTGGCAAACAGCTAATCCGCATTTTGGACAATGAAAAAGTATGGAGTGTTTCATCTCTATATGAAGGTCAGGGATAAACCTTGAAAAATGAATTAAATATGTTTGTTTTTATCGCTCTCTAAAAGATATAACGCACAAGGCAGTTCTATTACTTTTCTTCATAAATAGCATCAAAGACTTTGACTTTACTGATTGCTTGTGATAGATTTGACAAGCTTAAAATTTTAAATTACTTCATTTATATTTCAGTTTATTAGAAATGGTACTCAAGCAATACAAACCCACATCAGCTGGCGTCAGAGGCAAATTAGTCTCAGATTTCACTGAATTAAAAACAGGTGGGCCAGTCAGAAAAATAAAAGAGAAAAAACGCGAAGTTAAATCTCTTAAAGTTGCAATCACCAAGCACGTTGGTCGCAACAATCAAGGTCGTATCACCAGCAGATTTAGAGGTGGCGGTCACAAGCTTATTTATCGTAAAATTGACTTTTTGCGCAGTGATAAAGATGGCATTCAAGCCAAAGTTGATTTCATTGATTACGATCCAAATCGCAATTGTCGTATTGCCTTAGTTGTTTATAATGACGGCGAAAAGCGTTATATTATTGCAACCAATGGCCTTAAGGCTGGTGATTTTGTAATGAGTGGCCCTAAAGCGCCTATCAATGATGCAAATGCATTACCCCTCATCAATATACCTTTAGGTTCAGTGGTTCACAATATTGAATTGTATCCAGGTAGAGGTGGACAATTGGTTCGTGCTGCAGGTCAATCATCTCAGCTTATTGCAAAAGAAAAAGGTTTAGCTGGTCTAAGACTTCCTTCTGGTGAAATGAGATGGGTTCTAGATCGCTGCTATGCCACAATTGGACAAGTTAGCAATCCAGAATTCATTAATCAAAGCTCCGGAAAAGCTGGCCGTACTAGATGGAAGGGTCGTAAGCCTCACAATAGAGGAGCTTCTATGAATCCAGTGGATCACAAACACGGAGGAGGAGAAGGCAAATCTCCAGTTGGAGCCGCTGGTCCTTACACTGCATTTGGTAAGCCACATGGTCTGAAAACACGTAAAAAACGTAAAAACAGTAACAAGTTTATAATTAGCAGACGCAAAAAATAATAAGAGTAAACAATAGATAAACTAAGATGGCAAGGTCACTAAAAAAAGGTCCCTATATTCTCGAAAAGCTCCTGAAAAAGGTTCAGAAAGCCGCCGATAACGGTGATAAAAAATTAATCAAAACATGGTCTCGTGATTCCACTATTCTTCCGATGATGGTTGCTTTGAATATTGCAGTTCATGATGGAAGACAATTTGTACCTGTCTTTATAAGTGAATCAATGGTTGGACATAAGCTTGGAGAATTTGCGCCAACTAGGAAATTTAAAGGTCATAAAGCAGCAACTGCTTCTGTTGGCAAGGCTCCTGCTAGAAAGTAATTAATTAAGGAATAGATGATATGACTACCGAAGAAAAAACTGAAATCAGAGTAAAGAAATCAAAAAAATCTGATCCAAAAGAAAAAGTCAATTTTACTTCAGCTTCAAAAGCCGTTGTAATGATTAAAGGTTCAGTTGAAAAATTACAAAGACCTTTAGACGTGATTCGTGGTGCTTCTCTCAAAGATGCCATGAATTTTTTGTATTTTTCAAATTATGGTTCTAGTCAGCCGTTGGCTAAGCTCATCAAATCGGCTGCTGCAAATGCAGTTTTAAATCATGGAATTCCTGAAGTAAGTTCACTTTGGGTTAGTAAAATCTGGGCGGTCAAAAGTCTAGAACTTAGACGAATGAAGGCTGGTCCAAGAGGAAGAGGCAGACCAATTAAGAAGCGTTATTGCAGAGTATTTGTTGAATTAGGAGTTAAAAGCTAATATTTCATCTGCAAATATTGATATCCAAGTAATTTAAGCTTCATCAAAAATTCAATTAGATTTAAGGAAAATAAATAGAAAATCATGGGACAAAAAATACCATCAAGAGCGAATCGTTTAGGAGTTTGGGTCAAAAGGGAAAAAGACGCGGAACCACGTCAGGCTGCAGAATATGATTCAGTTTGGTTCTCAGAATTTGGCGATTTTTCAAATTCTTTAAAAAGAGATTGGCGTATCAGAACTGCAATCAAAACTAAACTTGGTAGTAAAGCTGGCATTAGCCGCGTAAAGATTGCTCGTAGAGACGATAAGATTGATGTAAATATTTTTTCAATTCGTCCCGCCAATATTCTTGGAAAAGATAATCAAAGAATTGAAGAAATTAAAAGAGAAATAGAAAGACATGAAAAAGGCAAAGTTAGAATCAATATAATTGAGGCTAGTTCAACAGATCCACAAATTATTGCTGAAAAAATTGCTTATGATCTTGAGAGAAGAATCGCATTCAGAAGAGCCGCAAAAGCAGCAACTACCAAAGCAATGGCTAGTCCTGATGTTTTAGGAATCAAGATTTGTATAGCTGGAAGACTTGCAGGTGCAGAAATTGCTCGTACTGAATGGTATTTAGAAGGTAAAGTTCCTCTTCATACTTGGTGGGCAAATATTGATAATGGTTTTGCTGAAGCTGAAACTACTTATGGAATTATTGGTGTCAAAGTTATTACCAATAGAAAAATAGGTGTTTCCAGTTCTGAATTTACTAGAGATACAAGAGAAGGTCGCGAACCTAGAGATAGAGACTCCAATAGAGGAAATAGACAACATCATAATTCACAACAACAAAATAATCAGCAACAACCAGCAGCTAATTAATATTTGATTTGTTTGTTTTATTTTCTAGCTAGTAAGAACAGTTTATTGAAATTGAAAAAAGGGAAAGGAGGTAAAATTCTTTTTCCTTTTTTTATTTGAACCTAATCTTGGAAAGTCCGAACTTGTTTCTTTGGATCGATTTTGGTTGGTGTGGAGAATTATTGCTTTGGCTCGAAAATTGCTCATGAAAAAAGCTCTCATCTTTAATTTATTCAAATAAATAAACTTTTTGATAAGAGCTTTAATAATTAATGAGTTTTTAGTTATTGAAATTACTTTTCTAAAATTCCTTCAATTTCGAGAGTGATATTAATATCTTCTCCTACTAATAAATTGCCCGAATCAAGAGTTTTATTCCAACTAAGTCCAAAGTCTTTGCGATTAATTTTGGTTGTACCAGTAAATGCTGCTCTCTGATTACCCCATGGATCTTTTTCGCTTCCATCGTAAGTCACTTTTAGCGTTGCAGGTTTGCTCACTCCATGAAGGCTTAAATTGCCTAAAACGTCAAAAGTATTGTTTCCTGTTGATTTGACAGATTTTGAGGTAAAAGTGATTTCGGGGAATTTATCTGCTTCAAAGAAATCGGCACCTTTAAGATGATCGTCTCTTTGTTTAATGCCTGTATCTACACTTGTGATTTTGATAATGGCATTGGTTTTTGATTCACTAATCTCTTTTTCTGAAAAATCGAATGTTCCAGAAAAATCTCCGAATTTACCGCTTACATTGCTTATTCCTAAATGCTTTACTTTGAAATTAACCGCGCTGTGGGAAGAGTCAATTTTATAGGTAGCAGCATTAGCAATTCCACAAAAAGGTAGGAAAGACAAAGCTAAGATTGCAAAAGATTTCTTTGAATTATTTGAGAATATAAAAGGCTTATTCGAATTAATCATATTTTCTCCTTGTTGGAAATGCAGGTCAGATCTTATTGTAATCATGATTTTGAAAAATATGAGCAAAATATTTGTTATATTTGTTCAAAATTTTTGATGAATTTAATTTGTTGAATAATTAATTTCCATTCTCAACTAAGGCTAAAGATTTATGTCCAAAAGCCCCAGTGAAAAGAAAAACTTTCAAATCTCGATTGATGCGATTTTAGCTTTAGATGCTATTAGTAGGCGTAAAAGCTATGCGCAAGCTTCTGAGGAATTGCATAAAGTACCATCTGCAATTTCATATACAATTCAAAAGTGTGAACAAGATTTAAAAGTAAAACTAATTGATAGATCGGGACACAAAGCGGAGCTTACTGAAGCGGGTAAGGCTTTTCTTGAATATGGTAAACAAGTTCTCGATTCAATTAGTGAGCTAGTACAGAAAACACAGCAAGCGGATCTGGGTTGGGAGAGGGAAGTCAGAATTGCAATTGATACAATTTTTCCGGTTGAAATTATTTATCCGCTCATAAAAAATTTTTACAAAAGCTGCCCAGCAGGAGTAAAGGTACAAATATTAGAGGAAGTTTTTGGTGGTATAGCCGATGCTCTTTATACTGGACGAGCTGATATTGTAATTGGTGCTTCCAGCAGTCTTATTGAAAGCAGCAGCAGATTTCGTTCACAAATTTTCGGTGAAGCCAATTTTGTTTTTGCCGTCTCACCCAGTCATTCAATATGCAAAAGGAAACAGCCTTTGTCTGGAGAAGATATAGAAAATGAAATTGCTGTAGTTGTAACCGATACGTCTCTTACAATGGCTGCTAAAACTTCTGGAATATTAGAAGGGCAATTGACTTTTCGGGTGCCAAGTATGAAAGATAAAATTGCAGCTCAAATTCAAAGTTTGGGAGTTGGTTATTTACCTCTGCATTTAATTGGTGATGCTCTCAATAATAAAGAATTAGTGATTTTGAAAACCGAAACTGGTCGTGAAAAAGCTCAACTTTGTATTGCTTGGGATGGACGAAATAAAGGAAAAGCCTTGGAATGGTTTGTGAATGAAATTCAGCAGAGTAAGATTTTTGAAAAGTTTTTGAGAGGAGGGAATAAGTCCACAAAATAAAAGAAGAGGATCTCGGGGTAGGAGTCCTCTTCAGGGGATTGTAGGGTAGAGTCAAGAATCGGGGTAAAGGGAAATCGGGGATTCAAGGAAGTAAGGGGTAGGGTAGGGATTAGAATCAAAAAGGGTTTGTATTTCTTATCTCGGAGTCTGTTTTCTTTTTTTTGTGAAAGACCTTTTGAGCCTTTCTGTAATGTATAAGGTGGAAATTAATCAAAATCGAATAGTAAATGAATTTAAGTTAATCTACAATTTTCCTATAAGCCTAAATTCTTGATTTTAATGGGTTGTAAGAAACAAGATTTAATTATCCAATCTGCCTTGTCTCATAAATAAACTGCGAGTATTTGCTGCAATATTTCTTGTTGCATCTGTAAACATACCCCAGAAGACATTTTTAATTTCAAGCAAATTGGCAATCATAGAAGCGAAATAAATAAGAGTTGAGCCGATAAAACCATATTTAGCAAGCTGGGAATTACCAGCATATGTTTTGATTTCATGTGGATTAAAAGCACTGGCAAACACGCCTAACATAATTGGAATTTTGCTTAATTGTAAGAATTGCCAAGCTTTATCAGTCCATGAATTTTGATGATCGGCTTTTGTTTCATGAATAGTTGTATTCATTTCTGTAGTATTGTTTTGAACTCGATCTGATGAGAAGAGTTTGCTTAAAATCAAGAAGACAGTTCCAAGAATAGCCATTCCAGCATGCAACATTGCACCATTGGTTGAAATTAAACCAAAAAGTTTTTCGCCTTTTAGTGCTGTTTCTTTATTGTCTCCAAAGAGATTCTGGAATGAATTTGGCATATCTTTTGTCCAATAACTCTTGAAATTACCAAATTCAGCTTTTAATTTTCCTGCAAAAGTGGACTCGGCATTTACCTTGGCAAAATAAGCTGGATTTGAATTGCTTCCCCAGGCAGTTGCAATAAGCGCTGATGCAAGCTGACTAAAAGGATAAACAAAATTGGCAAATGTATCATTTTGTGTAATTGCACTTGTTAAAACTCCGCCATCTATTAATAATCTCAGCAAATTGCCAAGGGCTCCAGCTGGATTGACTGGTGCATAGCTAAGCACTGACATTGCATCAAGAGCGGTACTTCCCACAATTGGAGCTAAGCCTTGAAAAGATAATGGTATTGAGTTTTTTGTTTGTTGGCTCTGAGATGCTAAATTCTGTGAAGCAACTCCTTTAGGAGAAGAATGATGAGTCTGTTGATTTGGCCAGCCAGATTGAAGTCCTTGGAATAATGTAATTGCAGATAAATCAACGGCTAAAGGCAAAAGAAAATTCTTCTCAGCTTTAATAGCACCATCTGCAATTCGACCAGCTCTCTGCTGAGACAATCCTCCTATATAATTTGTTGATTTGATTGTAGTTACAGTCACGTTGTTGAAGTTATTAAGCTTGAGGGTAAGCTAGAAATGAAAAAATAAAAAGC
The DNA here is from genome assembly GCA_005110395.1 of Candidatus Melainabacteria bacterium. Classification (GTDB taxonomy): domain Bacteria; phylum Cyanobacteriota; class Vampirovibrionia; order Caenarcaniphilales; family Caenarcanaceae; genus LMEP-10873. The sequence goes on from DUDU01000031.1 coordinate 6,275, forward strand.
AGAATCTAAACTCATTAGGCTTTTGAGAAAGAGAAATTAAATAAGCAAAGCCTAGAAATCTAAAAGTTAAGCTTCAACAACAACAAAGTTTTAATGATTGATTTAAATCTGAGATCAAATCATCAGCATTCTCAATTCCAACGGAAACACGAACAATAGAAGGATTTAACCCAGCTTTGAGTCTGGCCTCTTCAGTCATAGAAGCGTGGCTCATACTCCAGGGTTGTTCAATGAGAGACTCGACTCCTCCTAGCGATTCTGCCAAGGAGAAATATTGTAAATTGGATACAAATTGATTTATATTTGCTTTTTCCAAGTCGAGTGAAAAGGACAACATTCCACCAAAGCCTAACATTTGTTTCTTGATTAAGTCAAATTGTGGGTGCGAAGGTAGTCCAGTATAAAAAACTTTTTTGACAAGAGGATGTGATTCTAAGAATTCCGCAAGCTTGAGAGCATTTTGTTCATGGGCTTTCATTCGTTGTGGCAAAGTTTTGACTCCGCGTAAAACCAGCCAAGCATCAAAAGGAGAGCAAGATAGTCCCAAGCCATTGACTGCATAAGCGACTTGTGCACCTAGTTCTGCTGTTTTGGAAATAACTACTCCACCAACTACATCACTGTGACCATTTAAATATTTGGTGGTGGAATGGATTACAAGGTCACATCCAAGATTGAGCGGTTTTTGGAAATAAGGAGAGAGAAAAGTATTGTCGGCCGCTACGATGATTTCAGGGTTTACTGATTTTGTGAAGCTTGCAACGGATTCGATATCAATAATATTTAGCAAAGGATTTGAAGGAGTTTCAATCCAAACCATTTTGGTATTTGATTTGATGGTCTTTTTCAGTGTTTCTAAGTTGTTGAGATCTTCCAAAAAAGTAACTTCAATACCAAATTTTGTGATTATGGCCGAAAAAAGTCTATAGGTTCCACCATAAATATCAGTTGATGTAATGAGGTGATCACCAGCTTTGAGCAAAAACAAGGCCGCAGTGATAGCTGCCATTCCAGTAGCGGTGGCGGATGCAGCAACACCATCTTCGAGTGCAGCAAGATTATTCTCTAAAGCTTTGCGAGTTGGGTTTCCGCTTCTGGTGTAATCAAAACCTTTATGTTTGCCTAATTCTTCAAAAGCAAAAGTCGAACTTGTATAAATCGGAGTTGTGACTGAATTGAACGTTGAGTCGATATTCACTCCACCATGAACAACTTTTGTTTCTATTTGAGATGTATCAGTTTGACTTCTATTATTTGGCATTTTCTATATTTGATTTAATTTTGCGTTTGAATAATTTGCTAAGAGCTTTTAAATAATTTTGTAAAAAGTGAAATGTTTAAAACAGATTTTCTTGTTTCTCGCGCCGTGGCAATCTTGAACAAAAAGAGAATTTTGTAATTAATTTCTTTGAGGTTAATGAAAACTTAATGTAAGTAATATTCTAACTGAAATATTTGTTTTAGCAAGCCCTTTTCATTTATTTTGCTAAAATCTTTATTCATCAAATGCGTCCTTAGTTCAGTTGGTAGAACGCAGGTCTCCAAAACCTGATGTCGAGGGTTCGAGTCCTTCAGGGCGCGCCATTTTGTGAAAATTCCTAGTAAATTCAATTTTGATGTACGGTGCAATTGAAGCTGGCGGAACCAAATTTATTTGTTTAGTTGGAGAAAGTCCACAAAATATTATTGAAGAAATTCGCATTCCAACTACTAGTCCAAGCGAAACGATTTCTCAAATCACTCAGTTTTTCCAGAAACATAATCAAGCTACTTCTCTAAATGGAATTGGTATTGGTTGTTTTGGGCCTTTAAATCTGCGCGAAAGTTCACCTGATTTTGGCAAACTTATTTCTACTCCAAAACTGGCTTGGGAAGGTGTGAATCTAAGAAAAGAATTGCTTAAGCATTTTAATTGTTCAATCTCGATAGATACAGATGTGAATGCGGCTGCAATCGGAGAATATAAATGGGGAGCAGGACAGGGTTTGCAAAATATTGTCTATTTGACGGTTGGGACTGGTATTGGTGGAGGAGCGATCGTAAATGGTAGGCCTTTGCGTGGGCTTATGCATCCAGAAATGGGACATATGTTTATTCCACGTTCTCCTGATGATGCTTTTGAGGGTAATTGTCCATTTCATCAGGCTTGTTTAGAAGGCTTAGCTTCAGGAAGTGCAATTAATAGGCGAATTCAAGGTGAGGGAGTATCAATTTCTGATAAGGATTCATTCTGGGAATTAGAAACTCAATATTTGGCTTTGGGTATTGTGAATATTATTTGTATTCTTTCTCCCGAGCGGATAATTTTGGGTGGTGGAGTATTTGAAAAGCGTGATTTTCTTTTTCCAATGATTAGAAAGAAAGTACAAGTTTTGCTGAATTCATATATTCAGATGAAGGAAATTGTGGAAGATATTAATCAGTATATTGTTTCACCAGCTCTTGGTTCACAATCAGGTATTCTTGGAGCTTTGGCTTTAGCTTACGGATAAGTTTTGTATACATGAATCTTTGTAGATTACTTATAGTATTAGTTTTGCAAGTACGTTTTCTTAATATACCCATCAAGAATTCTGGTCAAAATTTCGTCCATTAAATTACTAAGTAAATTACAAAATCCATTAATTGTTATAACTAAATCCGTTGCTTTAAGTGATCGAAAATCCCCATGGGCAACAGCGTTTCTGTCTTTAACGAATTGCTTAATTTCACTTTCCCAAGGGTATTGTGGAAGATTGTTTAAGTAAAACTTTGTTAGAATCTTGTTTATTTCCTTGAAAGCGATTGTACCGTTACTAGATTTAACAGCTTTCTCTAATTGAATGCAATTATTAAGGTGAGAATTTAATTCATTTATCGATTTAGATTGTTTTACAAAGTCGCTTTTAGGTATATTTTGAAGCTTTTCATATTTAACTTTTAAATCTTCTTGAATAAGATCTTGAGATAAAGCTTGAATCTCTAACGATAGTCCATTGAGCTCATCAATATAAATTTCAAAACTATCTGTGATAAAGCCTTCCCAAAGAGCATAAATTGCTGTAATCAAATATTTCCCAAAAATTTCTTTTTCTTTCTCCGCTAATTTTCCTGAAGCAATAAGATGTTTAAACAAGCTTAGTTCTTCAACTCTCCAGTCTATTGCAACTTTAAGTTTTTCCTCTAGAGAAGACATTTATTAATTGTTTAATGTAAATAATTCTTTTGCTTTTTGAATTCTTTTTTTTATTGCTGAACTATTTCCACTTCCTCCAGATAAAGTACCTCTAATATTGTTGACTTTATTTTCTAGGTCATTGAAGTCTATGGTTTTCTTTGCAATACCTTGTTCCCAAGAATCTATATGAAAAGCAATACCAAGCATAACCACATCATACAAATTGGAAGAAAAATTACTATTATTTCCCTTCACTAGACTTCTTGAAAGTCTTTTATTCATCTTATTAATTACATTAATTGTTCGGAGAAAGAGTTCTTTTTGCTTAATAAGATCAAATTCTTGAAAAGTCAGTTCTTTCTTTTCATTGCCCCACTTTTCCTTAGCTCCAATCACAATGGTTTTCATGAATGATGTCATGATTTTAGCTAAATTGTCCGTTGCCTCGAAATCATCATTACTATTGTAAAGAGTGAAAAATCTAAGAACTAATTCCTGATCATAAAGTTCATTTTTCTTATTGTTAGGCAGGTTGGTTAACTCTGTGAAATCTTTTTCTTGAGGTAATTTTTCAATCAATTCATAAAATTCTTTAGATTCTGGAAATCCTCTAAAAATACAGTTCCTAACCTCTTGAGGAGTTGCTTTCGAACCCCCAGTATTTAATCTGTCAAATAATTCATACTTCATTGCAAGATCTTGACTATTTGATTTCAAGATTTCAATTCTGCACGGAGATCTTTTTATGTTGTTTTGTAGCTTATGTGGAAGTTCATCAAATGTTTTTCCATTAAGAACTTCAATCAAGGAACATTCTTCTAATTTCCAGTTATTTTCGTTTTTGTAATTGATATTAATTTCATCAGAGCTTTCATCATCTTCATTAGATTTGAGGGAATATGAAAAGATATTCTCTTGTCTCATTTTTCCCATAAAAGAAATCACAGTAGATATTCTTTGTAATCCATCAATTAATTCCCAATCTCCATTTTCATCTTCTGCAACAAAAATTGAAGGAATGGGAATACCTAAAATTACTGATTCTATAAATCGGGTCTTTTGACTAGGAGTCCACCTGAATAACCTTTGATACTCTGGTCGAATTGTTAATGCTTTGTCAATATAAATATTTGCAATTTCCCCAAAAGACATATCCGTTTTTGTGGTTTGAAGAGTATTCTGTTTTTTCTGAACTATTTCAAGTATATTGTCGGGGAGATTTGTATTCATGAAAGTTAATCTTTAAACTTGCCGCATAGAGAACTTTTATTTAGTTGAAACAAGAATAACAAAAATCTTAAAATCCCCAAATAATTTACTAAGACATCAAATTTTCTTTAATGCACAATCTCAGAGAAACAATCATTTCCAGCTAATAATAGTTGTTCTCAATTATTCAAGCTTCACCCCCAAATTTGAGGAAGTCCTAAAAGGGTGTTCATTGAAATTATGTCTATCGTTTGAGTATCCATTTCTTTTTTTGTGTATTTGTCAGTTAATCCCAAGTTAGAGGCAGCATAAAGATTTTCATTCATTTCTCCAACAGAGCCACCTGCAGGGTAAAAGTTGTGTGATGCATGGTCTGAATCTGTTGTTTCTTTGATAGGGGGTGTTGCAGAAGAAGCTAGAGAGGGAAAAATAGATTGGTTAGCAAAAGATAAGCCTTTTTGCAGCGAATCATATTGATTTAACAGCTCTTGATTTTGGAATACAGGAGTTGGAGAAGTGATTTGAATTGAGTTTTCCTGAGAAAAAGCGGGTGAACTAGAACCACTCAAAGATAAGTTCTCGGGTTCTAAATGTAGATTAGCATCTTCAGCTCCTTGTAAA
>DUDU01000032.1 GCA_005110395.1 Candidatus Melainabacteria bacterium
GGTCTTAGTTTTGCTATTTCTTTGAGGTCTTTTAGTGCTTTGGGACTGTAATGCAAGTGTTGTGGCGACTTCATCAAATACCTCTTTATGACTTAAATAATCAGACTTATTGATTTTTTTCTTTGAAGGCAAGCCTAATTCACGCACAATAAAAAAATCTGAAAAGTCATCATCAGATATTTGGCTCAATAAGGCTACAGGTTTTCCATCGCGCGTAATAATAATCTGATCACTTTCTTCAGTAACCAGTCTCAGCAATGAATTAGCTTTTCGGTTTAATTCACTAGCAGTGGCAAATTTCATAATATATTCAAACCTCTTTCTACTTATTATTATACGTAGAAGTATGTAATTCAAACATTTAAGTCAGGAAATCCCTTTACAAGCAACAATAATCCTCTCAAGGCTGAATGAAAACTTGGAGGAAAACTATTTCATTACCCAAAATAATTTTTTATTGCTTTATCCATTACAAAGGAGTGATTTCATATTCATATTCTTCAGAGGCTGGACTAACCAATATCTTGTCGCAAAGCTCTTCAATCAAATCAGTACGAAAATCTTTGAGTTCAATTTCAAGATTTTTGCCCGCTCTAATTGATTGAACTTCTTTAAAGCCAAGTCTATTTGTGGCATCAGTCAAGGTTCTGCCAGTTGGGTCTAATAAACCTTTTTGAGGATTAATCTTAAGCTTCACCAGAACAGGAGTTTGTTTAAATTCAATTTGCTTGCCAATCGATTTATTTAAACTATCTAAAATAAATTGATAATTTTCTAAAACATTCCCAAGCCCTTCTCTGAAACGGTCTTTATCGAGTTTTTGAATATCAAGAATGTCTCCATCAATTGGCTTTCCATTCCATAATCTCATATTGTCAGGGCTGAGTTCATCAGCAAGAGTCAAGTTTCCATCTTGGTCGAGACCGAATTCAAGCTTCAAGTCAATTAAAGTAATTTCTGAATGTTCAAATAAACCTGATAAAAGCCAATTAATAGTCAAAGCCTGATTCTTAATTAGATTCAAAATCTGTTCAGGAGAATTACCTGATGAATTGCTAGAAATTAAATTGAGTTCGAATATTTCATTCTCTGTCAAAAGTGGATCATTCAAATTATCGTCTTTGAGATGAAATTGAATAATTGGTTTTTGTAATTTTTTACCTTGAGTAATTCCCAGCCTTTTGCATATACTTCCAGCTGCATAATTCCTGACAATAACTTCGAGCGGAATCATCTGAAGAGGTTTTACTTCGAGTATATTACCTGAAGCTTGTTTAATAAAATGAGAATTGATTTTTTGCGCCGATAAAAAGTTAAAAAGTTTGGCGGAAATAGTGGCATTCAAAACTCCTTTGCCCGCAAGACTGTCTTTTTTTTGCCCATTAAAAGCAGTAAGTGAGTCTTTGAATTCAAGCCGCCCTGACGTTGCTGAGTCTAAATAAAGTCTTTTTGCTTTGCCTTCTTTGGTTTCTGTTGTTGTAATTCCCATTTTAAATTATTGAATTATCGAAATTTTTAAATACAGTATCTATGATTATAAAGTCAGTAGCCAAAGATTTGCGAAATGACAAATTAATCTATGAATTGATTACAAAATGTAAATTGTTGAACAAAAACAAATTTCTGTTTTTCTTGAATTAGTTGTCATTTATGTACAGCTTACATCTGCTCTGCTTACTGTTCCTTTCAACAATTCATCTAATGTCTTCGCAAAAGGAGGAGTGACTTTGTTTTTATTTTTTGTATGGCCTTGTGTCTTTGAGTAAAAGAATGTCTCTCAAACTTGGCTGCCGGCTCTTTTTCTATTTGGTTAAATAGTCGAAATAATACAAACTAAATTATTGAGCAACAAATTGGTGACAGAAAAGAAAACCCATTCCAATTCCAAATAAGGCTCCGGCAAAGACTTCATACGGCGTATGTCCAATAAATTCTTTTATTCTTTCCAATTGAAGCTGTGGATTATCAAGAGTCATTTCATTAATCATTTTATTGAGTATTCCCGCTTGAATGCCGACTGAGCGCCTAACACCACTTGCATCATACATAACGATAAGAGCAAATACAATCGCCAAATCAAATACTGCAGAATTCACTCCTTCTACAAGCGCAATTCCAGTTGCAAGACTAGAGACCATTGCACTATGACTAGATGGCATACCGCCCGTTCTAATCATGGTCTTGAAGTCAAGTTTTCGGAATCTCAAAAGATTAATAAAGATTTTAATAGCTTGTGCGCTCAAACATGAGGTTACTGAGGCTATCAAAATTATTAGACCAGGATATTTAACTAAATTGTGCAAAATGATTTATGACAAATACCGTAAGAAATTTACTTAAAAGTATTTATTTTTTCAACTATTTATTTTTCAAAGAAACCCCAAATCCATTACCTAGAGAAGAATCTTGGAAATGAATTCAGGAAATTTGATTCGATTAATTATATGACTTTCTAACTTAAAAGGGAATTTCATCACTATTCAAGACATCACTTAAATCTTCTTCACGTGAACTTTTGGAAGCTGAAGCAACTCCAACTTTTGCTTTGGACTGATAAGCACCTTGGGCGCCTGAAGCAGCAATTGGATTGAGGTTTTTCAATTCACCTTTGACTATAAAAATATCTCTGGTATTCAATTCAAGATCTTTTTTAGTGAAGCCAGAAGGTGTTTTGAATGAAGAAGTGGTCAGAGAACCTGAAGCTAAAACAGTATCGCCGACTTGAAGCTCTTTGGTCTTTTCAGCTAAAGCTCTCCAGCAAACCATTTTCAGCTTAGAACCATTGCCCAAATCTAAAATAAAGTTTGCGACAGGTTCATTAGCTGGCGTATATCTCATTTCAGAAACTTCTGCAACTTGTCCAGTAACAACTGTTTTATTTAAGCTCATAAATTGAAATCCTCAGTTGATTAAACTCTGATTCTTAAAAGAATATCAGGTGAAGTATTATCGTGTGTTTGACTATGCAGCTGCGTAGTTTTGACTTTCTTCTTCAGTAAGAATCATGAAATTCAAGCAAACACCTTGCGCTAAACGCAAAAAGCGATTGAGCGTTGCAATTGAGGTAGATAAAACCTTGAAATAAGTAGTTGCCAAATAAACGTGGCGATTGCCTTTATTAGCGGCTGTTCTTACCATTTGTTGTCTGCCTTTATTGGTGACTTCGATAGCACCACCCAAATTGATAATTTCTTGTTCGAATTTTTGAATGAATTCATCGGCGGCTTTTTCTTCCATGGTTGAAGGAAGCATGTAAATGGCTCTATAAGTTCTGACTTCAGGTTTTGACATTAATCTTTAAAATTCTGTGTAATGGAAACAATGAATGCAAATTATAGACTGTATTGATTGTCTAGTCTAGCTTTGCAAATTAAAGGTCTTTAAAATCTGTCATCAGCTAAATGTGATTACCCCCCAACCCCCTTGGCAGGGGGAGTTAAGAATTTACTCTGACAATTGATCGATTCTGAGATGTATCAAATGAAAGGCCTTCAAATCTCAAGAGAAAGCTTGTGCATCAAAAATTTCAGGAAATTCCAGAAAGTAAAAAATATTTTGAACTTAATAATCAAGGGTTAACCCGTAAAGCTTATTCTGAGATCAAAGGGGTAAATCGATTTTAGGGGTTAAATCTTATGGCTATAACTAATTTAAATGGAGCTTCTAATAGAATTGCTGACACTATCGAAAAGATGAAAGGAACCACAACTAATGGTAATGAAGCAAATTGTGGCTACACCGTTGCAAAAGTCTCATTATCAAGCTGGAAAAGGAATTGAAAAGATATATAGGCCAAATGAAATTGGTACTGGAGATAATATTTCGACAACTGCCTAAAATCTAACTAACTTTCTCCAATTCAACACTAGCCCATGAAATCGAATTGAGTTTTTTTATTAGCTCATCAGAATCTGAGACATGTAGTTTTGGTGAGATCGACAATTCATTAGAATCAATTTTGAGAACAATTGGAGTTGAGCCAGTATAAGTCTTGAATATATCGCGCAGGCCAATAAACCTAGCTTGCCAATCAATGCTATTGCGGCCGATTTCATTTGAAATTAATTTCAGTCGTAAATATCTCAAATCATTAATACTTCTCACGGAATCAACCATTAAACTAATTTCGCCTTCACTCTTGACTTGAACTTTTCCCTTAATAAGCAACTTCTCATCTTCTATCAACAATTCACCTGCTTGCTCCAGTGCACGACTAAAAACTACAATTTCAACTTTCGAGACCATGTCTTCGACTACGCCAATTCCCATCAGCTTATTTGACTTTGTCATGCGTTTAGTCATTTGGCTCAGCAGTACTGGCACAATCACTTCAGTTCCATCTGTCACCTCTGATAATTCACTTAGTTGATGAGTTGCAAAATACGAGAGCTTGTCTATGCAGTCTGAAAGAGGATGACTCGAAACATAAAAACCCAGCAATTCTTTTTCCAGTTTTTGGATTTTTGACATTTCAAATTCTGGCTTTATAGACTTGCTCTCCATATCATCCAAAATAGATTCAGCTGATTCGCTTGCACCCATTAATGAACCAAATAAACTGGCTTGTCCATTTGCAAGAGATTCTTTTTGTTTTTGCGCCTGACTGAGAATGGAGTTTAGTGAATCAAATAAACCCTGACGGCTATTTTTGGACAAACTCACACAAGCACCGCACAAAATCAAACCTTCTGAAGCTCGACGATTGACCATTTTCAAATCAACTCTTTTGCACAAATCAAGCAACGAAGTAAATTTGCCACCTTCATTTCTAGCTCTTATTATTTCGTCAACTGCGCTTTCACCAACATTCTTGATTGCAGACAAACCAAAACGAATCAAATTATCATCAGGCAAAGCGGTAAAACTAAAACCTGAAATATTTATATCTGGCGGCAAAACCTTGATTCCCATTTTTTGGGCTTCAGCAATATAAAAGCGAATTTTGTCAGTATCGCCACTAACTGAATCCATAAGCGCTGTCAAATATTGCACTGGATAATTTGCTTTGAGCCAAGCTGTCTGATAACTTACAACCGCATAAGCCGCTGAATGTGATTTATTGAAGCAATACTCCGCAAAAGCCAACATCATCTCAAAGAGCTCTTCGGCAACTTCTTTTTTGATTTTATTTGCGGCTGAACCATCCATGAATATTTCTTTATATTTATTCATTTCCTCGGGCTTTTTCTTACCCATAGCTCGGCGCAGCAAATCAGCTTGTCCAAGCGTAAACCCAGCTAATTTCTGGGCGATTTGCATAATTTGTTCTTGATAAACAATTGTGCCGTAAGTATCTTTCAGAATTGGCTCAAGCTCAGGCGTTTTGTATTCAATTTTCTTTTTGCCATTTTTACGATCAATGAATTCATCAATCATTCCAGTGTCAAGCGGGCCTGGACGGTAAAGCGCAATAATTGCTGAAATATCTTCGATTGAACTCGGCTTCATATCACGGGCTACCTGCCGCATTCCTGATGAAGTTTCTAATTGAAAAATACCAGCCAAATCTCCTTTAGAGAGCAATTCATAAACTTTTGGATCATCAAATGTGACTTTGTCTATATCTATACGGGGCTGACCAGTGGTTTTGGCTATTATGTCCAAAGCCTTATGAATCATGGTCAAATTGCGCAATCCCAAAAAGTCCATTTTGAGGAGACCCAATGAAGCCATATGATCCATTGAATATTGCGTTAGAATACCGCCTTCTTTACCTCGCGTCAGTGGAACAATCTCTGTAAGCGGCACATCTCCAATAATGACACCAGCAGCATGAACACCGTAGCTTTTATTAGTTCCTTCAATTGCCTTGGCTAGATCAACTACTTCATGAGCTAATTCATCAGTTTCATAAATTTTCTTGAATTCAGGGTGATTTTCGATCATCCAATCAATTTTCTTTGGCTTGCCACGCACAACTGGAATTGACTTAGCCAGTATTTCTGATTTGTAGAGTGGATAATTCATAACCCTCGACACATCCTTGATTACAGACTTAGATGTCAAACGGTTAAAAGTAATAATTTGTGCAACTTTATCGGCGCCATAAAGATCCCGTACATAATCAATAACCTCTCCTCGTCTTTCAATACAGAAGTCCGTATCAATATCGGGCATTGACTTACGCTCAGGATTGAGAAATCGCTCAAAAAGCAAATTGAAACGAATTGGATCAATATTTGTAATTCCGAGCACAAAGGCAATAATTGAACCAGCCGCAGAACCTCGCCCAGGACCAACTGGAATGTCTTTGCGTCTGGCATAAGAAATAAAATCTGCCACAATCAAGAAATAACCAGCAAATCCAGAATCTTCAATTACTTTGAGCTCATAATCAAGTCTTTCAACAATAATTGGATTTAGCTCACCATAACGCTCTTCCGCCCTAATATATGACAATTTACGCAAATAGCTTTCATTGGTTTCTCCCTCAGGCACAGGCGATTTAGGCATTCTGGGAGCAGTATTTTCGAGAATCGGATAACCTTGAATTTTACCCATAATTTCCAAGGTATTGTCCTCAACCGCCTTGCGAATCAAATTGGGATTTTCGAGATAACCATAAAGCGAATTCATCTCCTCACCAGATTTGAGATATTCGGTTCCAGAAAAACGCATGCGTGGGAATTCAGCAATTTGTTTATTCATTTGCATACAGAGAATTGCATCATGCGCAATTGCTTGTTCCTGCATGGTGTAATGGCTATCATTGGTAGCAACCACCTTGCATCCCAGCTCAGAAGCCATAGTTAGCATTTGTCTATTTACTCTGAGCTCTTCGGTAAATCCATGATCTTGAATTTCTAGATAAAAATCATCACCGAATAATTCTTTATAAAAAGTAGCGGCCTTTTTGGCTTCATCGTATTTTTCGCTCAGAAGCATATTTGGCACTTCACCACCCAAACATGCAGTCAAGCAAACAATTCCTTCAGAGCGGCTTTTGAGGAAATCTTTGGAAACACGAGGTTTATAATAAAAGCCTTCCGTGCATCCTTCACTGACTATTTCTGTCAGATTTCTATATCCAATATCATTTTTGGCAAGCATCACCAAGTGATAAAGAGGCAAGCGAGCTTTTTTGTCGGTGTGATCACCATTAATTACATAAATTTCAGAGCCAATAATGGGCTTTATATCTTGCTTTTTACATTCCTGAAACAATTCATAACAACCATACATAACCCCGTGATCGGTCATTGAGACAGCTGGCATTCCAAGGCTTTTGGCGCGGGAAACCAATTCAGGAATACGGCTAGCTCCATCTAAGAGAGAATATTCAGTGTGAACATGAAGCGGCACATGTGTAATCATTCTTTAATTTGCTCCAATTCTTCGGGAGACTTCTTTGTCATCAACTAATTTTGTATCCCCCCACCCCCCGAAGGGGGCTTCCTGAGATAGTTTTTCTATTTCCTGTTTTCGATCTTTCAAAGCCATATTCAAATCTAATCTTAGCTTCTCAATGTCATCAATTACTTCTTCATTTGAATAACGCAGGACTTTTATGTTGTATTTTTCCAACTCTTCGGTTCTCAATTCATCATATAAAACTTGCCTCTTCTCAAGATGATAATCCCCATCTATTTCTATAACCAATAATAATTCTGAGCAATAAAAATCTGCGATGAAATTAATTATTGGTTTTTGTTGTTTGAATTTATAACCAGACTTTTTATCTTTCAATAAACAATTCCAAAATAAAGATTCTGCTTTCGTTGGATTATTTCTATTTTCTTGAGCTGATGAGATTAACTTGTAATTGTATTTTATTTTTCCATGCCTATCTAGAGCCTCTGGAGAAATCACTTTCAATAAATCTTTTTTATAGCCCCCTTCGGGGGTTGGGGGGATTGAGCTAGGCACATGTGAAATAGTTGCGAAATTGCTCATCTGGAGAGAGTTTACTCAAAACTAAAAAGAAATATTATTGAAACTTTATTAATACTTTTGAGATTAATTTTACAATTCTTAATCTCAGAGGATAGAATACTTAAACCTTTTCTTGCATAGTTTTTTCTTTGCCCCGGTGGCGGAATAGGTAGACGCTACGGACTTAAAATCCGTTGGCCGCAAGGTCGTGCCGGTTCAAGTCCGGCTCGGGGTAAATCTTTAATTCATCTCAGTATTTTAATTCCTGAATTCTACTAATGGGCTTGTTTAGTTTTAACGAAGCCAAGAAAGTTGTTTAAATTACTATTGATTTAGTGAATTCTACAATTGTTTTTTGCGATTCAAAGTAGTTGATTAAATTCCCTTAAGGATAAACCAGCTTTTTGAGATATTTCCTTTACAGAAATTGACTTAGATAAAGAAATATGATCTACAACATCTTTAAACAAAGTACCTTCAGATTCTTTGATACTTTCATTGTAAGGCTCTTTTTTTCTATAGCCAAGTTGATTCAATCTCATAAAATATGAAGATGCAGTTTCAGTAGAAATCAAATTAAGCTCTTTTGCTCTATAAATGATTGATGACATGGATACTTTCCATCTTTGCTTTAATGCTGGTAGTCGAGAGAATTTAAGATTGCGAAGCTCATCTTTAACAGATATTTCTGGTAATAAGAGCTCAGCAGCGAATTGGTTTGCTTCCTCTTCAATGTCTTCTGTGGGAAAAGTATTTTGATGCAAAACAATATGACCTAACTCATGTGCAAAAGTGAACCTAAGGCGATCAGTAGATTGATAATTCGCACAAATTACAGGTGGTAAGTATTTGTTTTTTGTACTTACACCATCAATATGAGAGGTAAAAAAATCAAAATTGAAAGCGAAAATATTGTTTCTTTTAAGGAGAAGAGATAAATCATTTATTGGGCCTACTCCTAAATTCCATGACTTTCTAAGCTCAATAGCTGCATTATTTGGTGATAAGTTTGACAAATTCAATTCTTGAGATGGAACAGAAAAGGAAAATTCTTTAAAAATCTTGAAAATAGATAATTGGAGTATCTTAAATTTTGCATTTAATTGCTGTTCAATACTTTTTGGCGTTGTTTTCTTTCTATGAAAACTAAAACACTCATTAAATGTATTAATGTCTATATCAAATGAATAAAAAAAACTTTTTGGATAACCAAGTAAAAATGACAGTTTCTCTTGTTGAAATTCGTTTAAGGAGGAATTTCCATTTTCCACTCTAGAGAGTAAAACCTGCGGGATTTCAAGTTTTTTTGCGAGATCAGTTTGAGAAAGACTTCTTGATTCTCTGGCAATTTTTAGTAGTTCTGGATGAAATTTATCCTCTTGCATTCTTATTTCCTAGTTTTAATTAATTTAAGCAACCTGAAAAATTCTTTCATTGTTAATTTCATATTGTGACTGCCAAAAGTCGTTTTTCGCTCCTTCAAACTTGTGATAGATTGGTTTTTTATTGTTCAAAATATCATTAATAATAAAATCTACTTGATAGAGTCCTTGATCTCTAATTCTCAAAAGTATTTCAGAGTACAAATCATTGTCTAAAGAGATAATCCACTCTGCATCAGTTTTTTTCATCATTTCCCAAGACGCATACATGCAAAGTTCAGGTTGTATATTGTTTGAATCTTTGAGATAGCAACTTAATTTTGGCAATTTTACGTTATAGATATTTTGATTATTCATATTGGTCAGAATAAGTCTTCTTTGAAAAGAGTCTTCAGGCAAATCTTCTTTCTTTTTTGATAAAAGCAAGGCAGCTCGACTAAGAGCAGTTAATTTACCGTTTTTAAAAGCCAGAGAATATCTAGACGAGGCTTCTCTGTCAAGCTCTTCATCTGAAAAATGATTTGGTAAATCCATGTACATCAGATAATGAGTTTGTGAGCCACACATCTTTGTCCATGATGAAATGTCACGCGGATCATCCAAAAAATCAATATTTTTTTCATTGTTTAAGCTACGAATCGCAGTTTCTCTATGAAATTGCTTAATTGCAGCTAATTTATACATGAGCATAAGCTCATTTGTTTGGTCAAAGAATTTCATAAAAAAATATTACTAAAAACTTAAAAACAAATCAAGCTTTATTCAAATATTATTCACTTTCGCTCAAATTCCTCTTCCAAGGCACAAACAAGACACCAAAAGATTTAATCATCAATGCTGACAGTGATTGTGGGCATTTTACCGACTGTAAATATTGATTAAATTCAATAAATCAATTCAAAAATCAAATCACTTAAGATTATTTATAACTAGTTTTGTTTTTATTCATTTATATTCTTTTGTGATTTAATTTCCTGAAAACCCAAAAACAAGAGTGAGTTTTTCATAAAATGTTCTGAAAGAAATTAACTAATGCAAACTCTCTTTCCTGAGACACAACCCTATAATACTTTTCGCTTAAAAGTTTCTGATATTCACGAGCTATATATTGAAGAAGTAGGCAACCCAAATGGCAAGCCCGTGCTCTTTCTGCATGGTGGACCTGGTGCTGGATTGTCAACTAAGCATCGAAGATTTTTTGATCCTAAATACTATCGAATTATTCTTTTCGATCAACGTGGTGCTGGCAAAAGTACTCCGCATGCCTCACTAGAACAAAATACAGTTTGGGATTTAACTGAAGATATTGAAAAAATACGCAAACATTTGGGCATTAATCAATGGCTGGTTTTTGGCGGTTCATGGGGTAGCACATTAGCACTTGTATATGCAGAAACTTTCCCAAGCTCAGTATTAGGTTTAATACTGAGAGGAATATTTTTGTGTAGACCAGAAGAAATAAAATGGTTTTATCAAGAAGGTTGTCATCAAATTTTTCCTGACTTTTGGGAAGAATATTTAAAGCCAATACCTGAAGCGGAAAGACATGATTTAGTAAAAGCCTATTATGAGAGATTAACCAGTGCTGATGAAAATATTAGATTGGAATCGGCTAAAGCCTGGAGTAAATGGGAAGGTTCTACTATTAAATTAATTCCAAATCCTGAAGTGATTGATGAATTTGAATCTGCTCATATGGCTTTGTCGATTGCTCGAATTGAATGTCACTATTTCATCAATAATTGTTTCTTTCGTGAAGAAAATCAAATACTGAATAATATAAATCGAATTAAACATATTCCAACTCAACTTATTCATGGTCGTTACGATGTTGTCTGTCCAGTTAAGAATGCTTGGGATCTCAAAAAAGCTTTTCCAGAAGCCGAGCTGGAAATTATTGCTGGAGCTGGACATGCTGCCGATGAAGACGGAATTATTGATGCTTTGATTCGAACAACTGAGAAATTCAAGAACTTGTAAATTTCAAGCTTAATTTTTCAAGCCGAATTTTCAAATTTTCATTCAAGGTAAAATACATATTCATTATTAAAAGCGAAAGAATTGCAAATGCGATAATTCTGTAATTGCGACAGAGTCATATTGAATTGTCACCTTAATTTCACCTAACAGGACTTTAGAGAATATGAACATAGCCACTGAAAACAATACCGAAACTCTCGAAACAAAAGAAGTAACTAGCGCTTTATCCATTAAACTCAGCCAAGAGAGTTTGAGTCAAGCACTTTCGCTTGTTTCCAAAGCCGTAGCCAAAAGTGGTATTCAGCCTATTCTCAGCAATGTTTTACTTAAAGCCACCAGCAATTGTTTAACCTTGGCGGCAACTGATTTAGATCTTTCACTTGCAATTGATATTCCAGCCGAAGTCTCTCAAGAAGGCGAAGTTACTATTCCCGCCCAAAAACTTTTGGAATTAATCAGCAAGCTACCTCATCAAGAGCTAACACTCAAAAGCTCTGATAAAGCTTTGATCAATGTTTCATGTGGACGTTCAAAATTCGAAATCAAAGGTTTATCTTCAGAACAATTTCCACAACAGTTTTTCAATAAAGCAAATCAATCAAATGATTCAATTAAATTGCCGCTGAAAGCTATCAGACAAGCGGCTCAATTGGTCAGCTTCGCTAGTGACAAAAGAGAAGTTAATAGCATTTTGAATGGAATTTGTTTAGAGCTTAGTGAAAAAGGTCTTGAGTTAGCAGCCACTGATGGAAGTCGTCTTGCTTATTATTCTGACTCATCTGTTGGTAAGCTCGAAGAAACAAAGAAAGTTATAATCCCATTTAGAACAATTACTGAGTTGTCTAGAATTATTGGTGGTTTGGATGACGAATATATAGATTGTAATCTTGCTAGCCCTTCACAAATCAGCTTTCAATCTGCTGGCAGAGTTTTGTCATCTAGTCTCATTGACGGTAATTATCCAAAATATCAGCAATTAATTCCTTCCAGTCACTCTCAAAAAGCTGTTCTTAATAAATCTCTTTTCTTGTCTGCCCTAGAAAGAGTTTCAGTTCTCGCCAATGAAAGAACAAAAGTAATTAAGCTTTTATTTGAGGAGATTGGCGTGCTGACAGTTTCGGCAAATACTCCAGATCTCGGAGAAGCTCAAGATCAACTTGATTTGGTCGAATTTACCGGACAGGATTTTGTAATTGCTTTTAATGTAAATTACATGATTGAATGTTTGCGAAATCTTGATTGTGAAAGCATTGAATTAAAAATGACTGAGCCACTTAAACCAATTATTGTTTGCCCATTCAGAAATGAAAGTGATGTAAACAATGAGGCAAAAGAATCACAAGCAGAACCTTTTCAATATATTTATTTACTTATGCCAGTTCAGATTAGAGGAAATTGAGCAATTTATCATTTCATTAGATTTAATAAATAATGATTAATGTGAATATCATCGCTTTGTAATTTTTTGCTCATGGCCTTTTGATGATTCTTAGAGCTTGATTTAATTATTAATTAATAATTCTTATGAGATCAATAATTAATTAATAATTCAGTGATGCCTAAAATTTGTGTAGACTTCGCTTAGATTGAGTATTTATACAAATTAATCATGACAGTCCAGATTAATACTTTCCCTATTAAAACTTTTTCACATCGATTTTTTCCAGCTAAGAATAAATCTCCTAATAAGCTGATGCCTGAAAAGTTGATGATTGTTATGCATGGCTTAGGAGATAGTGCTGAGGGTTATTCGTGGATGCCGAGAGAGCTTGGCATTGATGATATGAATTATCTTTTACTAGATGCTCCCGATGATTATTATGGTGGTTTTTCTTGGTATGACCTAACGGGTGGAGATCAAGGAATAGGTATAAAAAGAAGTCGCAACCTTCTATTGGAATTATTGACTGAGCTTGAGTCTTTGGGTTGGGCAACTGAACAGATTTTTTTGCTGGGTTTTTCGCAAGGTTGTGTTATGTGTTTGGATCTGGGGCTTAGGCATAACAAAAAGCTTGCAGGCATTTGCGGGATTAGTGGTTATTTATTTAAAGAAGGTGAAGACCATGAATTCATGACTGAAATAAATCGACAAGCTTTTAATCAAAATTGGTTAATCACACATGGACGTTTTGATGAAAGGGTGCCTTATCTGATTACTGAAAATCAAATGAAAGAATTACAGTCATTTGGCTTACCAATTCGATTTGAGATTTTTGATAAAACACATACAATTGATTCTGCTAAAGAATTGCCAAAAATAAGAGAATGGATTTTGGGATAAAGCTAAATCAGCTCATATCATCATTAAAGCTGAATAAATTAAAGTCAAATAGAGAAAATTTATCAAAGCTGAATAAGTCAAAGAAACTGTTTAATCGGCTCTTGGTGACTTATTTGGTTATTATTCTTTTGTCACTTATTAGCATTGGCGGTTTTGCACTTTTTGCGCTAAAAACCAAATCACAAAACAACTTAATTCAATACTTATCTTTAGAAGCTCATCACATAAGCTCATCTCTAGAAGAAGACAATTTTACTTTGTCGGAAGAAACCGCAAAACACCTTAGTACTAAGGGCTTTCATGTGAGTATCTTTGACAAAAATGGTAAACGCAAATACAGTTCAGTAAATAATAAACTTTTTAGATTGCTGCCAAACAATATACAAAAAAAATTCATTCAAGCAGCTTTCAAAGGTATGTCCCAAGGTTATGAGTTTTTTGATCAAAATACAAAAGTAAATTGGTATTTTCTGGCTATCCCACATTTCTCAAAAGATACAATTCAAAATGATAAGGTGACCGGGGTTGTGCAGGTTGGCTTGCCAATAGATCGATGGAATCAAGATTTGGCTGATAGCTTTTTTACTTTTTTATGTTTGGGTACTTTGATCTTGACAGTTGCAATTTTCTCAGTCTTTGGACTTGCTCACTGGATAACCAATCCAATTAAATCAATAGGCTTACAAGCCAAACAAATCGCTGAAACACGTGATCTGACACTAGAGTTACCAGTATCAGGCTTTGAAGAAGTTGCAGAATTAACTAAATCTTTCAATTCAATGATTCATGCTTTGAAGGATGAAAAAGTCTTTCAAAGAAAATTTATTGCTGATGCTAGCCATGAACTTAAAACACCAGTCACTGCAATTACGGCTGCTTTAGATGTTTTGGAAATGAATAAGTCTCAAGATGAAGGACAAAAAGAAGCATTTCTGAAAATTATCAATAGACAAATAATTAGACTCAGAGAGCTTATTACTGACTTACTTGATATTTCGGTTTTGGAAAATGGAAGAGGAGAGCTTAATCTTAGCCAATTTGAAGTGTTGGGCTTTGTAGAAAATTGCGTCAAAGATATTGAGCCAATTGCACTGAAAGGTAATTTAGATTTTTCTTGGTTTGTGCAAAATAATATTGAAATTCTGGCGGACAAAGCCAAACTTCATAGAGCCATAATCAATTTACTTACCAATGCAATTAAACATACTCCCGCTAAAGGTGAAATCTTTTTATCGGTTCTTGTAGAAAAAGAATCGAATGAGCTTATTTTTAGTATTCAAGATACTGGTGAAGGAATTAAGAAAGAAGACTTAGACAAAATATTTGGCAGATTTTACAGATCGCAATTAGATCGCTCTCGCAATAGTGGTGGAGGAAGTGGATTGGGTTTAGCAATTGTCAAACAAATAATTGATTTGCATAGTGGCCGAATTGTTGTAATGAGTGAATACGGTGAAGGCTCAGAATTTCAAGTTAGATTTGATATATCCAAGATCTCATCCAAAGCTACTATGCACAAATCGACAAGCAAGTAAATGTTTTAATAGGTATAAAGGTGATCTTAATTCTGGCCTGGTAAAAACCCTTCGGAAGAAAGCATCTGCTGTGCTTCTGAACTAAGTACAAATTGCAAATATTGAGCCGTACTTACTGACTCATTGCCTTCGCGAACAATGTAATAAAGGGAGCGTGAAATAGGATAATTTCCACTTCTAATCGCTTCTTCCCCTGGACTAATTGAATTCAAGCTAAGTGCTTTGACTTTTTGATCCAAAAATCCATAAGAAATGTAACCAATAGAATCTTCAATAAGCTCAATTGAATGTTTTACCTCTGAATTAGAATTTAAAACAATGGCTGATAAATGCATTTCATAACATTTCCCATTATTCTTATCCGTATTTTTATTTGCACACATTATTAAGTCTTCAAAAGTTGAACGTGTTCCAGATCCCGCTTCACGGTTAATTACTTGAATGGCTCTGTCATCACCACCAAGTTCTTTCCAGTTTTTGATTTGTCCTGAAAAAATTTGTCCTAATTGTTTTGTACTGAGATTACTTATTTTATTTTTGGGATTTACAACCACCGCCAATGCATCTAAGCCAATTTCAATAATCTTTACACCTTCTTTTTCCGACTCTGATAAATTCCGAGAAGAAGCACCTATATCAACGGTTTGATTTTTTACAGAGACAATACCATTTGTTGATCCACCCCCTTGAACATTCACAATGGTGCCAGTTTTTTTTCTGAATTCCATAGCCCAATGTTCGGACAGAGGCAAAATTGTAGTTGAGCCCGATATAGTTATTTGTTTATCGATACTCGTGCTTTTCTTAGTACTCTGATTCCTATTAATCTGACAACCAGAGAGAATAGAAGAAAAAGCAATGAAAAACAAAAAGGAAATTAAATGAAATTGGCGTGAACAAAATCTAAACAAAAATAATTTTGAAGGCATAGAAAACACTTACTATATAAGGACCCATTTCATTTTATCTGATTTAAATATTAAGTCGAATTATTAAAGAGCTAAAAGAAAGATTTGGAAAGCTTGAGCGATTTACAAAAGCTACATCAAATCGCCACAAAATAAAGCCTATCAACCAATGCATTTATCCCCCCAAAGAAACGTTAAACTGCCATGATTGCATTTACCTCTTTTGCAGCTTGACTTTCAACTTTTGCTTCAGGATTCTCATTACTTTCTTTTTTGTTATATTCTTTCTCACGGCTCTCGATCTTTAATTTCAAAGCATCTACTCTTTTTCTAGCTTCTTCAAAATCAAAGGTTTTAGATTCAACCTTCGAAATAATATCTTGTACTTCTTCTTTGTCTAAAGTCTCTTTATCAAGCAATTCAAGAACAATTGCATCCATTATTTCTCTTTTACCTTCAAGAATTCCTTTGACCTCAACATAAGCTGCATTAATCATTTCTTGAACCTCTTGATCAATTTTTCTGGCTACTTCTTCAGAATAATCTCTTGAATGTCCCATTTCTCCAAGAAAGTTTTCCCGATCTTTTCCAAATGCAATCGGCCCCAATCCACTCATACCAAACTGCGTTACCATTTTGCGAGTTATTTTTGTGCACTGTTGCAAATCATTAGCCGCCCCAGTTGTAATATCACCAAAAACAATCTCCTCGGCAGCGCGTCCGCCTAAAGCTGTTTTAATTCTCGATAAAAGCATTTTCTTTGTGACATGTGAGCGATCGTCTTCAGGCAAATACCAAGTTAATCCCAAAGCCATTCCACGTGGCACAATGCTGAGCTTATGCAGAGGCATGGCATTCTCATCACCAAAAACCAATAAAGCGTGCCCAGTTTCGTGATAAGCGGTTAATTCTCTTTCTTTAAAAGGTGCCCAGAGAGCTTTTTTGGGACCAGCAATCACCTTGTCAATCGCATCATCCAAATCATCATTTTCAATTTGCTTTTTGCCTTTACCAGCTGCCACCAAAGCTGCTTCATTCATAACATTGGCAAGTTCAGCGCCTGTAAAGCCTGGTGTGCGTTTTGCCAAAACTTTGAGATCTATTTGTGGATCTAATGGTTTACCTTCAGCATGTACATTGAGAATGGCTTCACGTCCTCTAACATCTGGATAATCAATAACAACCTGTCTATCAAAACGACCTGGTCTGGTCAAAGCACTATCTAAAACATCGGGTCTATTGGTTGCTGCAAGAATAATTACACTAGCAGCCGAAGCGCTATCAAAGCCATCCATTTCAACCAGTAATTGATTCAGTGTTTGTTCACGCTCATCATGTCCGCCCATGCTAACGCCTCTTTGGCGACCAACAGCATCAATTTCATCAACAAAGACTATGCAAGGTGCTTGTTTTCGAGCTTGTTCAAAAAGATCTCTTACACGGCTGGCACCAACGCCAACAAACATTTCAACAAAGTCAGAACCAGAAATCGTAAAAAAAGGAACTCCCGCTTCACCAGCAATTGCCTTAGCTAGCAATGTTTTTCCAGTTCCAGGAGGTCCAACTAAAAGAACACCTTTAGGGATTTTGGCGCCTAAAGCTCTAAATCTATCTCCATCTTTCAGAAATTCTACAACTTCTTGCAATTCCCTCTTTGCTTCATCTACACCAGCAACATTCGCAAAAGTGATTTTGATTTTTTGTTCACCTAAAAGCTTTGCTTTACTCTTAATAAAATTAAAAACCTGTCCTCCACCTGATTGCAAGCCTCTGAGCATGAAGAATAAGAAGGGCAAAAGCAAAAGGGCTGGTAATAAATTAGTTATGAGAAAAAAGAAATATTCAGATTTGGAATCCTTGAATGAGGTCTCAATACCTGCTTTATTGAGTTTATCGGCAAAAGAATTTTGACCTGTTAAGTCTTTTGAGAGTTTTGCAAATTTTTGATCGCCGTTTACCAAGAAAAGTGAAACTCGTCCACCACCATCTTCGATATAAGCTTTTTTTACACTTTTAGGCTTTTGCTCGATGATTTTATTGAGTGCACTATAAGTAATTTCTTTGTTTTCTTTTTTCGATCCTAGGGAAACCGCAAAGACACTGACTAAAACGAGAAGTAGAATTATTGGTAAATTTGATCTAAAAGTTTTCATTGATAGTTTTGGTCTCTATTTTATTCTTAAATTGTTTACTCTAAGTTATTTGGTTTTCTTTGCTGATGACTCTTTCATTGAGGCATATTAAATGACTAAGTGATTTTATTAAGTGATCGACTATGCGATTATCTCCCAAAATCACAAATTTGATTGTTAGAACAAATCATAACCGCTTAACTAAATTTACGATAACTCAATTAAGGCCTTCTCCAATTCATCAGCTTTGGGAGACACTCCATGCCATTTCACTTGGTCTTCCATAAATGAAACGCCTTTACCTTTAATCGTGTTTGCAATTATCACAAACGGTTTATCAAGTTTTTCTCTTTGCCAGCTTTTTTGAATTGCCTTTTTTATTTCAGAGATATTATGTCCATCAATGATTTCAACTGTCCAACCAAAAGCAATAAATTTATCAGCTAATGGTTCTAAAGCCATTGTTTGTTCTGTCCACCCATCAAGCTGAATGCGGTTACGATCTACGATAGCTGTCAAATTCCCAATTTTATAATGAGCGGCTGTCATAGCAGCTTCCCAGCACTGCCCCTCTTGCAGCTCTCCATCACTCATTAGAGCGTATACATGGCTGTCAGAATTATCTAGTCTCAATCCTAGTGCTATTCCATTTGCGACCGACAATCCATGTCCTAATGAACCAGTTGAAACTTCTACCCCTGGAACCTTTAGCCTATCAATATGTCCTTGAAATTTAGAATTAATTTTTCGAAATGTACTAATGAATTCTTCAGTATCAAAGTAACCAGCGAGCCCCAGAGTGGCATATATTGCTGGCGAAGCATGTCCTTTACTTATGACTACTCTGTCTCGCTCTTTCGAGAAAGGACTTTGTGGGTCATGTTTGAGAAGGTCAAAATACAAAACACTTAGAATATCAGCTAGTGATAATGAGCCTCCAGGATGGCCAGAATTGGCATTGTTAATTGCCTTAAGAGCATTTTTTCTAATCTCTTGGGCAAGTTGATGGAGTTTTTCGGCGGGTAGATCTTTCATGTAATTCATTAAAAGTGAGAAAAATTGAATTTGTCTGAAATATAGTTTTTCCCTATTTCTAAAACAAATCTAGAATTTACTATTTTACGTGATTCAGAATTTGCTTAAAGCAAAAATATTATTCTTTACAAATAATCTACAAAGACACAATTTTCATTTAAATCAATGGCCTATTGTTTATATTTCAGGAGCAGAATTTGGTTTTTTGGGATTAACTTTCTTTTTGTAGGATTCTCTGATACGACGAATAACATCATCAACTTCAGACTGAGAAACAACTCCAGAAGAAGATTCGGCTGACAAAATACCAAATTGTTTTTGTTTTACTAATTTATTACTCTTAACAATAAGACTTTCTCCTTCTCTTGTAACCCAATCTCTGAGAGCCCAAGAAGGACGGGAATTATCATCTTCATCTTTTACTATTGTATTTGAGGCACCAGCTGATGCGATTTTGTGAACAATGTTGAGCGAAGAATGATTTTGTGAATTGCCAGAAGAGCTACCGAGGGAATTATTCTTAGTTTTATCTTCTGGGCTGATGTTTGATGAATTTGAAGCGGAAGCCCAGAGTCCTGCTAAGCTAGTTCCAGGCAGAGAAGTGCTAAGCGGTTTTTTCGGCTTCAATGGTTCTCTTTTCATTATTCTTGCAGACGGTGATGGTAGTTTAAAAGTCATCATGTCAGCCGCGGTTCTCACTTTAGGGGGTCTGCCAGGACGCCTTTTTGCTACCACTGGAGAAAGCAAATCGTCCAAATCATCATCGAGAGACAATGTATCATCAGAATCATCCTCAATTCCGCCTTCTAATCCTTCTTCTCTCGCACTAGGTTCGTTTTTTTTACGTCCTCTTTTTTTCAGAATCTTCATTTCAGCGCCTTCAACTTTGGGCTTAGGTTTTCTACCTCTTTTTTTTGGAATCTTTGTCTCAAGTGAGTCATTTGCCTCAGGATCAAATGAGGATTCAAGTGACTCTGAAGGCAAAGCAACAGACTGATTTAAATTATTATCTTTATTTTTTTTGAATTTAACCTCTTTGATCTTTTTATCTACTTTTGTTTCAACAGCTTTTACTTCTTTTACGGCTTGCTCAGTTTTGATTTGTGGCTCTACTTTCTTCTCTAACTTTTTTTCTTGCTCTTTGGTCTTTTTATAAGTCTCTTTAACAGCTAATTCTTTCTTTGTATCTTTCCCCTTTAACGAAGAAGTGGGGGAAGAAATGTCTTTAGCTTGATCTTTTGAAGATTTTCCCGCAACGTCAGGCTTACTTATTTTCTTCGATACTTCTATTGGTTTTTCTTTTGTTTTTGGTAAAGTAATTTTTGAGGGCGGCTTAGCTTTTTGATCAGTTTTTTTGATAATTGTCTCGGCAATCTTAGTTGTATTTTTTGTGCTGCTTGATTTACTTTCAGACTGACTTGCTACAGATTTTTTTATTTCGTTTTTCTTTGTTTCAGCTTTTTTCACAGGTTTTGTTTGGTTGATTTGTGGCTTAGAAATTTCTTTGGCAGAAGATTTTGCAGATGAAGGTTTTGCTGGAGATTTTGTAGCTATTGATTTACTTGGCGAAGCTTTAGAAGAACTTTGATTTATTTGAGCCTTTGACTCACTATTTAGTAATGGAGCTTTCTTATTTGACTTATTGTCTTCTTTAAGCCTTGAAGCTGCAACACCTTTCTTCAAATCCTTTTTTGCGGCAGCTGGTTTTTTATTTTTATCCAATTCGGAAACCTAACAATCTGTGACTTAAGTTTTGGAAGCAGTATTTTAAGGGCAACAGAAACTTAAACAAATAATCAAAGTTTCTATTGAAAATTTGCAATAACTTTGATTGTATTTTGCCAAAAATAAACTGAATATTAATTTTAACCTAGAAGAAGCTTAGCAAGCAATACTCCTTGAGAATTTTTTAGAGAAAATTTGTTATTAGAACTTAAGTATGAGTTATAATTCTCAATTCAAACTGAATTAGTTCATTTGGGGGCATAGCACAGTTGGTAGCGCGTCTGCTTTGCAAGCAGAAGGTCAGGGGTTCGAATCCCCTTGCCTCCACATTTTTATCAGTTTTTGCTCGGTTTACAAGTTTTCAAACTTTAGATTTAAAGAGATCTCTGTAAAATCATATTTAGCTTTTTGATTTAACAATTTTTTCGGTATGTTAAAACGCCCTTCTGAAAGTTCTCTTACATTCAAGTTTCAAAAGATTTCTAGAATTATTGATTTGCTTGAAATCTTAGTTTTCAGAAATTTCAAGAAGTAGTTGATATTGAGTTTTTTGTGAGAATAAATCCTAAAAATGTCATCAAGATGCAGAGAATGATACTCAGGAGAATATTCATTAAAGCCTGAAAATAATTGCCATTGCGAATTAAAGATAGTGTTTCATTGCTAAAAGTCGAAAAAGTACTAAAGCCACCACAAAAACCAACTGCCAAAAGAAGCCAAATGCTTTTGTGAAAGGAATTATTCAAATCAAGAAACCCAACAAGTATGCCCAATATCAAACTTGCTAAAACATTGGACAAAAGAGTCCCCAACGGAATAGCTGTGATCAATGCTTTATTTAAAACCTGTGACAAAAGATAGCGAACTATGCTTCCTGAGCCGCCACCAAGAAAAACGAGCAAAATTTCTTTAAACATTTTTGGTTAGAGAATTTAGTTTGGATGAGTTTACCTGAATGATGCTGTGAAACTATTCATAAATTTCATAAGTTAACCCCGAATCAAGCCTTTTTCTCGAAGATAATTTAAACGCAGCGGCGATTTGTCCTTATTCAAGAATTTCTGCGCGAGAGTCTCGCAAATGAAAATTTCATGATCGAGGGAATCAACTGAATTTATGACCTTGCCTTGAATATAACCAATTGAATCTGAAAGATATGGACAACCTCTATGATCCAACTCATATTTTAAAAATTTGAATTTATCAATATTCCTGCCGCTTTTTCTTCCCAGCTTATTAATTAGCAAAACTTGATCTTCTGCAAGAAAATTTACATTTAGAATACGACTTTGTTTAACAAGTTCAATTGTGAAATCTTGCTTATCCAAAGCAATTAAAAAACATTTACCTTTCATTGCACTCTGCATAACCCAACTGGCAATATTGGCATTCATTTTCCCATCGCAAACAGTCGTTATTGAATGAATCTCATAATTTTTTAATTTGAATAATGATTTCCCAGACATTGAAGCTACAAATAGAATTAAACAAAATTCTTTTTTAATTATTATTCTTTTCAAGTAAATAGATTCAACTTGTTTTCCCATGCTCCTTAAATCAATCAAACTCAAGAACTTCAAATGTTATGAAAATTGGACTTGTGAATTCAAGCCAGGCATAACATCTATATATGGAGAAAATGGAGCAGGAAAAAGCAGCATTCTTGAGGCAATTTCATGGGTATTATTCAATTTTATTCCTTATGCCAGCAATAGCCGCATTATCCGAAGTGGAGCTAAAACAGCCGAAGTTGAACTTTCGATCAAATCAGGCTTGGATGGCAGAGATTATTTGATCAAAAGAAAAACACAAGGATTAAATTGTGTAATTTTTGATATTGCCAAAAACTGCGCTGTAGCTGAAGGGATGAGCATTTGCCAAAAATGGATACGCTTTCATCTTGGACTCAGAGAAGAAAAAGACTTAGAAGCAATTTGTCGCAGTGGAATAGCCACACCACAAGGAACTTTGTCCAGCGATTTTTTACGAAGACCAGAAGAGCGCAAAAAGATTTTCAATTCACTACTTGGACTTGATGAATTTGAAGAAGTTCACAAAAAGCTTGGTGATGCGCTCAGTCTACTTAAAGAAGATTTGACTGGTTTAAGCATTTCTCTTGCTAAAAATGATGGCCTGGACGAGGAAATTCAAAAAGTTACTGAAGAAATTCAAATTCAAGAAAAAGCATTAGATGAAAAAAATAAAGTTGTTAATGCGATTGAATTCAAACTTATCAAGCTCAAAGACGAATTCGAAAAAGCCAAAGACAATAAACAAAAGCATGATGAATTAAGCAAAGAAAAACAAAGATTGGACGCTGATATTCATGACACAAAACAATTAATTGAGATAGCAGAAAAGGCTCAAGAAAAGAAGCTTTCACTTGATTTAATAGCTGAACAATATGAAAAAGCCAAAGACAATATCAAAAATTTACGTCTTCAAAAACAAGAATTAGATAATTATCAGATTCAATTAAATCAACTGGAGAGTGAATTAAAACTTGAGCAGGCTAATCTAGAAAGAGTGGAAGAGGAATTGTCAAAACTAATTTCGGTAAAGTCTGAATATGAATCTTTACGTCCACTCAGTGAAGAATATCAAAAGTTGCAAAATCAAGACAGAAAACTAAATTCAGAAAAAGCTCAATTGGAAGCAGAAATTAGCTTTAAAGATCAACAAAAACATGAAATATTGAACTTGAGTGAAGAACAAAAATTGCTTCAGCAGAAATTATTATTAATTCCACAACAAAGAGAAATAGCCCGCAATGCAGAAAGACTAGAAGCAGAAATATTATCTCTGAGAGCTGAGTATAAAGAAGTATCTGATCTTGAAAAGGCTAGTGAGAAACTCGGTGAAAAATTTACACCCACCAATCAGAATGAGCTGCAGCTCCCGCCTGACAGCGCCCTAAAAAGGGGGGGCAATAGGTCAAACAATGAAAGATCAATCACTCTTCCATCACTTCCTGAAATAAAGATTGAATTGGAAGATTTGATACAAAAGAAAACAGAGGCAGAAAAAGAAAAGAATATAATTGAAGCTCAAATTGACGTTAATGAAAAATTGATTCCACGGCTGACTGAAAGCGGAGTTTGTCCAATATTGCTAGAGCCCTGCATGAATCTCAAAGCCATGGATTCAGCCATTAATGCAAAATTTTCACTGGAAGAAGGACAAATTGAAAATCGCAAAAAGACAAATCAATTGATTGAATTTATCAAACAAGCTGAAAGACAAATTGAATTACTGAAAGAGCAAGCCGACATATTAACCGAGCTGGAAGGCATTAAACAAAAGATACAAAATCGTTCATCTAATGAGTTAATTGCATTAGGCAAAACAAAAAAGGAAGAATTGGACAAAGCCAAAGAAGCCAGTTTATTTGTTCAAGGAATAGCTGATTTAGAAAAAAAATCTGAGCAAATTGAATTAAAAACAAAGCAGCTTGAAATGTCTCTCTCAGAGATTAAAAAAAAGGAATTAAGGCTAAAAGATTCAATAATTGAAATACAAACAATTGAGCAGACAATCGCTGAATGCAAAGTTCAAGCCGAAAAAGCGCTTATTCTCAAATCAGAATTGGATAAGGAAAATTTATTTCAGAATCTGCAAAAACAGCACACAGAGAAGGTCAATATTTATCAGCAAAATATTAATCAAATCAAGCCTCAAATTGAAAAACATCAAGATGTGCCTAATTTACTAAAATCGCTAGAAGCTGACTTGGAAAACCTAGAGCCACTATACATTGAGTGGGTGTCGCTCAAAGCCGAAGTAGAAAAGATTCCTGATTTGCAAAAGAAGATGGAACGACTTACCCAAACAATTGATATTTGTTTGCAATCGCTTCAGGAAATTGAATATGCTGGACTCAAAGATAATGATTGGCTTGAGTTGAAATTAACTGAGCTTGAAAATACTCAAAAGAATTTCAATCAAGAATCTGGATTAAAACATTCAGCAAAGATTCTTTTGCAAGAAAAACAAAATAGACAAAACGAGCTCAAAGCCAAACAACAAGAATTTGACCATCAAAAGAAAAATCAAGAAAAGCTTTTGGCTAAAAATCAAAAAATCACCAAAATGAGATTTATTTTTAAGGAATTATCTTTGAAACTGGCCAAAGAATATACTCGTCACATTGGGCAAAGAGCAACTAATCTTTTCCGTGAAATTATGCAAGATGGTTCCTATGAACTCACTTGGAGTGAAGATTATCAAATTACAACTTTCAAAAATGGGCTTGAATTACCTTTTGAGGTTTTGTCAGGCGGTCAGCAAATGTCAGCGGCAATTTCTATTCGTCTTGGCCTACTTCAAGAATTATCTAATATACGTTTTGCTTTTTTTGATGAGCCAACTGCACATTTGGACTCGGAAAGAAGAAATCAGTTGGCAATGCAAATCGGTTCAATTAAATCTTTTGATCAGCTTTTTGTAATTACTCACGATGAAAGCTTTGCAAGCCAAGCTAATCATCAAATTTATATCGGTTGATTTATGCAAGACCAAGAACAAGGATTATCAAGATTAATAAGATTGAGGCAAGATGAAAAAAATGATTTCTATAATCTTTTCACTTTTCTTAATCTTAATTCAGAATTGATGTTCAGATTATAATGTGAGAATTCTTCTATAGGTTCTGATAAGTCTCAAATATTTTTTTCGCATTCCACTTATGCAATCAATTCTGGAAAAACATTCATCGGTTTTAACTGAAAAGAATAATCTTTCTGGCAAAATTCTTTTTACTTTTATTGAATGGTTATTTCGCATAAGTTTGTTTCTAACAATTGCTGTTTTAGCTCTGATTACCGTTTATATATTTTGGAATGGCTTCAAGCTTTTCCATGAAGTCAGTATTGCAGAATTCTTTTTATCAACTAAATGGATTCCTCCAAAAAAGATCTTTGGTATTTTGCCAATGATAATTTCATCTTTTTATATAACAATTGCTTCAACTTTAATTAGCGCTCCCATTGGTATTGCCTGTGCAGTATGGTCATCAGAGATTGCTGGTTCTTCATTGCGCAAGCTAATACAAACTTCGGTGCAAATACTTGCAGGTATACCTTCTGTCGTTTATGGATTAGTTGGATTTGTAGTTATTACTCCTTGGATTAGAACACTTGGTCAGGTTACAGGCTATTCATTGTTAGCAGCTATTATCATTCTATCCATTATGATTCTGCCAACAATTGTGAGTATTTCTCAAGATGCCATTCAGAGTGTACCTAAAGAATTAAAACAAGCAAGCCTAGCTCTAGGTGCTACTGAAATGCAAACCATAACAAAAGTGATTTTACCAGTCGCTAAGCCTGGAATTATCACAGCGGTTGTGTTGGCTATTAGTAGAGCTTTCGGTGAGGCAATGGCCGTCAAAATGGTAATAGGAAGCATTGAAACCATGCCTAAATTTGATGCAGAAAGCTGGTTTGGCTTACTAAGTCCAGGAAGAACTTTAACTACTAACATAATAATTGATTTGAATTATGCCTATGGAACTCATTTAGACGCACTGTTTGCGACTGGGGCAGTTTTATTCATTGTCATTATGATTGTGAATTATTTTGCATATATACTTCGAAATCATTCAAGTAAACTCAAGAAATCAAAGAAATAATTGCAAATGTCTACTCTTCTCCAATTAAACTTCAAACCACTCGAATATACTGGTAATTCATTAAGATTGCTGGATCAAAGGTTATTACCAACACAAGAAGTTTATGTTGAATGCAAATCAGCCGATAGTGTGATTGAAGCTATTCAGCTAATGATTATTCGTGGAGCTCCTATGATCGGAATTGCTGGGGCGTGGGCCTGTTGTTTGGCTTCTCAAGAAATTAAGGATTTAAGCAAATTATTAGAAAAATTCGAGCAAATTAAAGCTGCACGGCCAACCGCAGTAAATCTCATGAAAGCTATTGAGAGAATGAAGAACACCTTGGAAAGTAACGGAATATCATTGTTGGAAGCCGAAGCACAAAAAATCACAGATGAAGATGTTCAAATGTGCCTATCAATGGCTTCGCACGGTTTAACTATATTACCCAACAAAGCTGAATATTCATTTATTACGCATTGCAATACTGGCTCATTGGCGACAGCTGGATTGGGGACAGCATTAGGAGTATTAAAACTACTTCATCAGCAAAATAAGAAATTGCGAGTATATGCAACTGAAACCAGGCCTTATTTACAAGGCGCAAGATTAACTACTTGGGAATTAAATAAATGTGGTATTCCAGTAACCCTGATGCCAGATTCAGCAGCGGCTTTTTTGATGAAAACGCAGAAAATTGATGCTGTTTTTGTTGGAGCAGACCGAATAGTCGCCAATGGAGATACTGCCAACAAAATTGGCACTTATGCTTTGGCGCTTGCAGCAAGAGCTAATCAAATTCCATTTTATGTTGTTGCACCAAGCACAAGCATAGATTTAAGCCTAGAATCAGGCAAACAAATTGAAATTGAGCAAAGAGCAAAACAAGAGCTTATAGAATTTAATGGGAAATTAATTGCGCCAGAATCAATTGACTGTTTCAATCCAGGTTTTGATATTACTCCAGGAGAATTGATTACCGCTTTTATTACCGAACATGGTGTAAAAACTAAACCGAACCTTTAATCACAATTGATAGAATTCATATATCTGACAATCAATTTCTTTTAAATTTTTTATTTATATGAATTCACCATTATCTAAATCAGCATTATTAGACAATCTTTTTGAATCAATTTATGAATTAATTGTTCAGACCTCAACCAATTTACCTGCGGACGTGAGAGCAGCCATCAAACAAGCGCGCGCAGCAGAAGACGCCGCAACTCGCTCAGGCATAGCACTTTCAACGATCGCTCAAAACATATATTTGGCAGATGAACAGGTTTTGCCGATTTGCCAAGATACTGGCATGCCAACTTTCAAAATCAAAACCCCAATTGCTTTTAATCAAATTGAATTGAGAAGTGTCATTGAGAAGGCAATTGAAAAGGCAACTCAAGAAGGCAAATTACGCACAAATTCTGTTGATAGTCTTACTGGTAAAAACAGCGGCAATAATCTGGGCCCTGGCACACCCGTAATATATTTTGAACAATGGGAAAAAGATGATTTGGAAGTTAAGCTTCTGCTGAAGGGTGGTGGTTGTGAAAATAAAAACATTCAATATAGTCTTCCTTCAGAGCTGGAAGTGCTTGGCAAAGCTGGTCGTGATTTGGATGGAGTACGTAAATGTATTTTGCATGCGGTTTATCAAGCTCAGGGTCATGGTTGCGGTGCAGGTTTTATCGGAGTTTCTATTGGAGGCGATCGATCAAGTGGATATGCTCACGCCAAAGAACAACTCTTTAGGACAATTTATGACAAAAATCCAATTCCTGAACTTGCACAGCTAGAAGATTACATAATGGAAAAATCCAATACGCTTGGCATTGGCACTATGGGCTTTGGTGGAGAAGTTACTTTACTCGGCTGCAAAATAGGTGTTCAGAATAGATTGCCAGCTAGCTTTTTTGTCTCAGTTTCATATAATTGCTGGGCTTATCGCAGGCTTGGAGTAACTACAAATCCTCAGTCTGGCAAAATTCAAAAATGGCATTACAAAGACTTGAGTGAAAACATATCAGCAGATGAACAGACAAAACTCACTGAATTCAAAAATGATCCTGTGAAATTGACTGGGCGCGAGATTAGACTGAGAGCACCTATTTCAGAAGAACAAATCCGATCATTAAAAGTTGGAGATGTTGTTTTGATTGATGGAATGCTTTATACGGGACGTGATGCAATTCACAAACATTTAACCAGCAATGATTCCCCCGTGGATTTGAAAGGACAAATTATTTACCATTGCGGTCCAGTTGTCACAAAGGATGCCGAAGGGAATTGGCAAATCAAGGCGGCGGGTCCAACAACTAGCAGTAGAGAAGAACCATATCAGGCTGACATTATTAAAAAATTTGGTTTGCGGGCTGTAATGGGTAAAGGCGGTATGGGCGCTAAGACTTTGGCAGGTTTGAAAGAATCAGGAGCAGTTTATTTGAATGCCATTGGAGGTGCAGCTCAATATTATTCAGCTTGCATAAAGGGAGTTAGAGGTGTTGATTTACTCGAATTTGGAATCCCTGAAGCAATGTGGCATCTCGAAGTTGAAGGTTTTGCCGCAATTGTAACCATGGATGCAAATGGTAATAGCCTACATGCTGATGTGGACAAATCATCATTAGACAAATTATCAGAGCTCAAAGAGCCAGTTTTTGTTTAAGCTGGAGCTAATTTAACTGAAATGTTGCTTGCTGATTGCACTTTTACTTCTTTGTCTTTATCTTTGCCAAATTTGCTTACTAGGAGATTGTAGAGATAAACAAATGGATAAGCTGGAATTGCAAAAATGCCGCAAACAATGATTTTGTTGAAGAGCTTGATCACTATATCGCCAGTTCCTCTTGCCCAATATTCGGCATTCAATGGGACAAATCCATTTTCATGTTTTTCAGCCATTTTTTGTACAAGCGGAAATCCAGCGAATATATCAAAAACTTTAGTTAAGGACTCTGCGATCCTCCCTATGACAGGAGCCTTTTCCTTTATTTGTTGGAGCTTTTCATGATTGTATTTAATAGAATCGTTTAAAGTCTGATAAGGAGATTTGCCAGCATTCAAAGCCATATTGGCGGCTTGTTCAACATGAGTACTGCCCTCGGGAGTCCGAATTCCCCAAGTTGCCCCAAGACTATCAATTGGCTTATTCGGTAAAGAGAGAGAAGCGCATTCAACGATTTGATTGGAAGACATCATTAATCCACCAGCAATTGCATTTGAAGTTGGCCTCAGTGATGGATTTGTCATTGCTCCACTAAATTTGCCAAATTTCAATAAAACTCCTTTGGTATAAATCAACCAAGCTATCAAAGCGCCTATTCCAAGATCAAAAGCGGTTTTTAATGCTATGGAGTCTTTTTTATCTTCGGGTAGCATTTCGCGAAATTTATTATAGATAAAGCGAATCCCGTTGGACATTAGCTCTGCAGAACCAAAGCCAGCTATTGCCCCAAGCCCCATAAAAAATCTTAGTCCAGTTTTACCCAGTTTAAGTTTTGTTCCAGCTCCATGACCAAACCAAGCCCCCATTCCCATCAAAAAGACTTGCTCGAAGAAATCCAATAGTGGATCGCTTTCCATTATTGAATCATCTTTTTTGTTCTTTGCTTTATTGGCCTTATCCTCTTTGTTGCTCAAAACCATTAATTGAGAAGCAGCATAAGTAGTTAGGCCATAAGCACCAGCAAAGCTCAAAATTCTACCGACAGCTTGATTTGATAAATCCTTAAAGAAATTGCCGAATGTTTCTTGATTATGAGGAAGTTGATTAAGTAATTCTTCTTTGAAGTTAATCCCTATTAATCCCGTTAAGTCATTGATTTCATCCAACAAATCAGGAAGTAGCGGTTCATGCGATTTTATTCTTTCTCTAAGCTTTTGAGCGGCTTTTGTGTTTCCATTTGCTTCAAGGCCATGAATCAATGTTTCAGCCCATTCACCAATTTGAAGAGAAGAGCTTACTATTTCAGTATTTGTATTTAGATTTCTCGTAGCTCGATCAACAATTTCTTGCATTTGCGTGAGATTGCCATTCAGAAAAACCTTGACTTGATCTTTAGAAAGACCCAATTGATCAAGGGGAATTGCTCCTTTAAATCCATCAATTATTGAGTCTCTTTTGTCACCATAAAATTCACCAATTGGTGATTTATTAATAAGTTTGCCAATACCTAAATTCCTGACAATTGGTTTATAGAGTACAGTGGATGATAGTCCAGCAGCAATAAGAGCAGAAAGTGAAATCAGCGCTCCTTGCCAATCCCAAAAATCTTCAAAAAAACCCTTTTTCTTTGGGTCTTGCTTTTCATCAGTTACTTGAGCCGAATCATATGAATTAGTAGAGTTAATTTGCTGGGAGTTACCCGAATTAGGCCTTAGGCTAGTCAATGAAGTTCCAAGCCGCGGCAGAGTAATTAAAGAAGAATGCGTTTTGCCGACTACAGCCATTAAAAAATTAAAGAAGTTTATTAAATAAAAGTTTTACAAGGCTTAACTCAATGTTAACCTAAATCTGATTGCGAGTCAATTAAACATGTCAATAAAACAAAAAGTTCCAAACACTTATAGAAAAGCACAAACCAAATTATTGAGGGGTTTCACCATTGATTCATCTTTTTGATCAGCTTTTTGGATTAATGATAAATAGCATTGCCCCTTAAATTGACCTAGAGAATAATACTTTTGTGGAATTCAATAAATAACTTCCAAAGAACCTTCACAAATTGCTGAAATATTATGAGTATTAATCTCAAAAACAAAAACTACCAAAGCTTAGGTGTTAGAGCGGAGCTGATATCAGAGGCCGGATTTGGCAGAAATCGAGTAAGTATTCTTAAATATACAAATGTGAATTCGGCCAAAGCGGAAGTATATGTTGCTGAAATATACAAAGATGCAAATACTAGATTATTAGTAGCTGAGGGAGCAATTGCCTATAGTCGCGGAGAAGGTGAAGGGATAAAGCTTGAACAATATTCTAATCAGCAGCAGGCAGGAGTTGTGAGCGGTTTTATTCGTGGACAGGTTACTGGTGAAAGCTTGGTAATGACAGATGTAATTGGTGCAGGTTCAGTTAAGCTCAATCCAAGCTCATCTCAACTAGAAGTAAAACAATATCTAAACTCTAAAATCTATATTCCAAACACCAATGCGGAATATTTAGAAGCCATAATTGGTGACTTTGATATTGCTAATCCACAAAAAGTCAAATCTGCAACAAATACTTTCATTTATTCTGAAATAAGATTGGAAAACTCAATTGTAATTTTTGAGTCAGGTGAAATTTATGAGGTGAATATTACTCCTGAATTACCAATTACAGTAAGTTCGACCGAAATTGCCTTTTGGACAGGAAATTTATTGCTTGATGCTTCCGCTGGGGATATGTTTAAATTCTCAGGCTCTGGTCAAATCTACTTAGTTCTATCTCACGGAGAGTGATTCTGTTTCTCTGATATTTATTCACAATGTTGTGAAACTCTACAGTTTCCGAAACAATCCTGAAATAATACTGAAACATGATCCTGAAATAAATTCAGAACAGCACAGGAACTATCCTGGCAAGCATAAAATCATTTTGCGTGACATGAATTAGTAAATCAAATATATTTTCTATCTAATTCGTTCTAAAATCGTTTGAATTGAACAAAACCCAAATCGCAAAACAAGTCTGCCCAAGGTGAGAGAAACAATGAAATTATCCGATTATATTTTTCAGCGACTTTATGATTTGGGAGTATCAGATGTATTTTGCATTCCTGGTGAGTCAGTTCAGGACTTGTATCGTGGGCTTTTACATAGCAAATCAAAAAGCATATTATTGGCTCATGAACCTTCGGTTGGTTATGCAGCTGATGCTTATTCTCGGCTCAAAGGGCTTGGTGCGGTTTTGGTCAGCTATGGAGTTGGATCGCTTAATTTGGTGAATGCGGTTGGTCAAGCCTATGCCGAGAGCTCACCAATGATTGTCCTAAGTGGAGGCCCTGGAATTGTTGAGAGAAAAAAATACTCATTACTTCATCACAAAGTAAGAACTTTTCAGACTCAACAAAAAGTTTTTGACGAAATCACGGCTATGAGTATTATTATCGATTCACCAACTACCGCTCTAGAAAAGATTGAATTGGCTTTTCAAACAGCGCTCAGTTACAAAAAACCAGTTTATGTTGAAATTCCGCGTGATATTTCGATTTGTGAAGTTGAATACAAAGTACCTGAAATTACTTCGCCGCTTTATCAATCAACTGATTCTGAGAGCCTCAATGAAGCGCTAAGCGAAGTAATTGAATTACTGAACAAAGCAGAAAAGCCCGTAATTCTTGCAGGTGTAGAAATTTCTCGCATAAAAATGCAAAAAGAATTGGCAGAATTTGTGGAGAAAAGTGGATTGCCAATTGCTTCCGATCTCTTAGGCAAATCAGTTTTCCCAGAAGGTCATATTCAATCATTAGGTACTTTTTTTGGCAAACTCAGCAATCCTCTGGCCGGGCGCTATTTGGAAGATGCTGATTTGATTCTTTCACTTGGTACTATTCTCAGCGATGTTAGCTTGGGTATGTTTTCGTTTCAGCTTGATCGCACCAAAATGATTGAGGCGAGAATTGATGGACTACGTGTCAAGAATCACATGTATCCAGATCTCACATTGAGGCAACTTCTTGAGGGTTTGCTTAGCTCAGAAAAATTGCGCAGTCGCCTAATTGGTGGAAAATATACCTCTATTCTCAAGCGAGAAAATATTTTTACGGAAATTCCCGATCAGAAAATCAATTCCGAATTTGTCCAGAAAATCCTGAATCAATTTGTGAATCGAGAAAATGCGCCTGCTTATCGTATTGTAAGTGATGTTGGAGATTGCTTATTCATTGGGCAAGGTCTTGATATCAGTAAAATTTCGAGCTTTCTTTCACCTGCTTATTATCTCAGCATGGGCTTTTCTATACCTGGCGGCATTGGTGCGCAGATTGCAGATCCCTCGCAGCGTTCTTTGATATTGATTGGCGATGGCGCTTTTCAAATGACTGGACTGGAGATTATCAGCGCTTCAAGATTAGGACTCAATCCGATTATAGTACTTTTGAATAATGGAGTTTATGCCACCCTGGAGGGCGTTGAATCCGCTCCAGTGCCAGAGTCTTACAACATTGGAAAATACGAATATTACAAACTTGCTGAGGTGTTTGGCGGAATCGGATATAAAGTTGGTACAACTCAAGAACTGCAGGAAGCGCTGCATAAAGCAGAAACTGAAAATACAGGTAAACCAATTATTATTCAAGTCGATCTGGAAATTGATGATAAATCACCTGTACTTAAGGCTTTTGGTGCAATGATGGGTGAATCCAATGAAGAATCAGCCAAAGCTTTGAATTGAAACGAAGTTTGATTTTCTTTGATTAATCCCAATGAGAAGGGTGTAAAAATAGTTTCTCAATTTTACGTAAAAAGCGAAACAACAAAATTTCTTCTTTTCCAAGTAATGGTCTAACAAAAGCAGTTTTGCATTTTATTCTATTGCCACCCCAAACATCGGTCAGCACGCGATCACCTATTACGCAGACTTGCTCAGCTGGCAAATCCAAAATCTTTAGCGCTTCATTTAGTTTAGTTCGTCTGGGTTTTTTAGCTTTTATGATCATCGGCAAATCCAACTCTGCAAGAGCTTTATCGAAGCTAGACAAATATTTTTCATTTTTGTTATTTGTCACAATAATCATTTTCAAGCCAGCTCTTTTGGCTTCAGCAAGCCATTCCAAGATATCTGCCTCAAACAAAGCAGCTTTTGGTTTCATGATCGTATTGTCAAGATCAAGTATTAAACCCCTGATTCCATCAGATAAAAGAGTTTGAATACTAAGTTTAAGAATTGAACCTTTGACCAAATAATCTGGTTGTAAATTGAGCATTTATTAATTTAGAAGTAATAACATCGAGTATTTATAACAGCATTATTTGAGTCTTTGGGAGAAAATTCAAGCAAACGTATCAAATCTTGTTCCCATTCTTCCAAACATTTCTTTCAAGGTTTTCTGAGCTTCTTTACCCGTTAAGTCAGTTGCTACAGCTTGGCTCTGCAAACTATCAGGCGAGCCAGTTGTACTATTTATAACTTGAAAAATCTTTCCTTCACCATCTTTTGTTGATTCACCTTTTATCCCAGTACCTGAAGCACCTCCTGCGACTGCAGGTCTTTCCAGATTGAGGGTTTTTGATTTTACACCTGATTCATTTGTCGTTGGGGTTGAGCTAGCGACTTCAACATTTCCTTGTGGATTTCCTTTAGGAGCAGGATTCACTGCTGTCAAAGTACTTTCTTTTGGCTTTTCACCAAAAACAGGCAATTTAGGAATATCTCCAAGAATGCTTCTTATCTTTTGCTCAAACTCCCTTGGAATAGCAGCTAAAGATAAATCAGTTCCTTTATCTGCTATGGCTTTTTCTGTAGGTACCTTGAGATTGCCTATTTGTAAAGTTGGAGGGGTGGATTCACTAATACGAGGAACATAACTATCGCCAGCTGGACTCTTACCTTGAAGAATACTTGAGGAGCCTTTTCCATTTGTTCCATCTTGAACATGTTGATTTCCTAGTGCATAAAGCCTCCCATCAGGTCCTTCTATAACACTAAAAGTGCCAGAGGAATTAGTGGAATTCGAGAACATTTTCAAAGTAGGTACTTCAACACCGCCAATTTTAGACATAAAATCAACCCCTATAAAATTAAGCTTTTCCCCTTAACATCATCATAGGAGGGTACCTTAAAGATTTTTTTAAGACAAATTACACTTTTGATTAAAGCCAAAACAAATTTTGATTAAGGTAATAAGAGAAAAGAAAGAGCTTATTAGGCAGGCGGCATATAGCCCTCCATGGAAGCTACTCAGGAATATTAGGTACCCAGAAAGTAAATTGACCACTAGTAAATTTCTTCAAGCCCAGAGCAGGTAAGTGCTTTTCTTGGACATTGCCTAAATAAGTAAAATGCGGCAAATCATTTCTGACTGTCTGAAACCAGCCAAATTCATTCATAATTGCTCTGACTTTCGGATTTTCATATTCTGCTAAATCGAAGGCCAGTCCGCTTATGTGCTGAGATGAACCAGGAGCTGCTACCGAATTCAAAATCGAAGTGGCTCGATATTTATCAAAAAACAATTTGCGTTCTTTTTCAAGATTTAAGATCAAAGCGATTTGCTTATCAATTGGTGCTTGCCTAATTAGGTTTGCTTCTTTACTCGAAAGCTTTCCACCTTTTACATAAAAATCCAAATTTGGTTCAACCCGACTGAGCCACAGTTTATAGGTTGTGTCATAAGACCGAATACAAGAATCACTTCCACGTGGGGAAATCTTTAATCCTTTTTGAGTAGCAACTTTTTGTGCTTGAACTAAAGCATTTGCCGCAGAGGATTGCAATAAACAATTTGTGCCAGCGAGTTTTTCTAATTTGAGTTTTGCATGAAAAGCGATTGTTTCCGCTTCCGAAAAAAAAGCAATTTGAGGTGGCAAAACAATATTGCGACTCTGATTAGCCCACATAGAGCCATATTCACGAAGCAATCTATATTTAATCGGATCATTTGATTTGGAAGGAATTACTTTTAAATTGTTTTGAATTGCTTGCAAAAATAAATTTGCTTCTTCTGCCAGAGCACTCAAGGGAAAAATACCTGGAAAAATATTTACAAAAACAAAAAAGCAAAAAAACGCAAAATGAATTGAGCCTTTGAAAAAAGGTAAGCAATTAATGCAAGAGCTGTTTTTGATGTTTTTATAATTTGTTTTATTCATGTGAATTCATCTGAAGCCGCTGAGAAATTAATTATGTAAAAGAAATTTAGTTTGACTTAAATGTTTATTTTTATCCTAAAATGGCATATAAGTTTTAGTACATTTAGATAAAGTGAAAATAATTATTCCCAAATCACTTTTACTTCGCAGAAATTAAAGAATTCCAAAACCCTCATTAAATCTTTCTTTTCCCAATTTTTTCTTTATTATGATTTCATCAAAAAGTTTTTTAGCTACAACTCTTTTTTCTTTAAGTTTAGTTTTGAATCTCAACACCACTGCTGTTTTTGCCCAGCCATCAAATCAAGAAAGTACGAAGCCACTTACTATTGATCAAAAGCGCAGTTTAAAAGAAAAAGAAATTGATTTAAAAAGATATATTTATGATAATCCACGTGTTCCAGAAGCTCATTTAAATTTAGGAAATGTTTATTGGGATCAAGGAAGATCAGGTAAACCAATTAGACATTATTTAGCTGCAATCAAACTCAACCCAGAATTTGCGG
This sequence comes from Candidatus Melainabacteria bacterium, assembly GCA_005110395.1. GTDB lineage: Bacteria > Cyanobacteriota > Vampirovibrionia > Caenarcaniphilales > Caenarcanaceae > LMEP-10873. The sequence goes on from DUDU01000032.1 coordinate 36,757, forward strand.
AAGCCTATTACAATTTGGGTAATGTGTTTTTCCGTGAAGGTGAATACGATCAGGCTTTGCAAGCGTACAGAAAAGCAATAGAAATAAAACCTTCTTATGCCGACGCTCACAATGGATTAGGCAATGCTTATATCGACAAGAAGAAATACAATGATGCCATTGATAGCTACAGAAGAGCTATTCAGGTAAAGCCTTCTCATCGTGAAGCTATTTACAATCTTTGTACCGCTAATCTTTATGCTGCTAATTATTCTGAGGCAATAGAATCTTGCGAAAAAGCTACTGAATCATCACCGGATGCCAGATCTTATAACAATCTTGGCAATGCTTATTTCCGTTCCAAGCAATTTGATTCCGCTTTAAGCGCTTACCGCAAGGCTTTATCATTTGACTCCGAGCTTCCAGAAGCACATTTTAATATTGCAGCCATTAGTTTAGTGTATTCTAAAAACAAACAAGAAGCGCTCAATAGAGAAAAAATCCTAAAAGTGTTAGATCCTCAAAAAGGCTTTAAATTATCTAAGTTGATTGAACAATCTGGAATTTGATTTTTGGGCTTTAGCTTAACGTTGGAATAATTACTTTAGTTCTTAATTCTTTGGCCATCTTTGTATTGAGCGCATGGCTGCCTTTAATGCTAACAAAATGCGCTTTGAGCTTTAAGGGATTTACGCCACACAAACTCAAATCACCCAGCAGATCAAGTAGTTTATGCAGTGCTGGCTCATCTGGTGAATAAAGCGGAATATCAAAACCACTATTTCCTGGAAATTCTTCAAGAAATGTATCGCTAAAGCTCAACAGCTTTCCTTTAAGTCCAAGCATTTCATGCTCAATTGCGGAAGCAAAAGTTCTAGCAAAAGCCAATCTCTCAATGCCATCTTTGGGAGACCAAGTTGTCCAGGTTTTCCTTTTATCAATTGGTGATTCAAATAAATAAGTTAATCTGAGTTCTGAGTTAGGATATGCAATTACCGCTCTGCCAGATTCATCATTAATTGAGAGAGTTTGATTTAAATCAATTGATGGTTGCAATGAAATTTCATTAGGATTTTCTTTTTCTATCCAATTTGAAAGTAATTCAATCCAAGTTTTTGCGCTTCCATCTTCTAAAGGTATTTCAGCCCCATCAACAAAAATTTCAACTCCTTCAATATTTAAGAGATTGACGGCACAAAGCAAATGTTCAACGAAACAAATGCGGTTTTTGCTATTACCCAATACCGTATTTCGACTTGCATTGAGTAAATAATCGCTATTAGCTTCTATAGAGCTTCCGTCTGGAAAAGAAAAACAAATCCCCTTTTTACTGCTGGGCCTAAATTCTAAATGAACTTTTTGTTTGCCAATTAATCCATCTGATGAGTATCTTAGAGTTTGCATTTTATTTTCCACAATTCATAATCCTTTCTATTCTCTTTGAAATTGGTGGATGAGTGCTAAGCAAATTGCTAAAAAAATCGCCCCTAAAAGGATTAGCAATATATAACGAACTGAATGCTGGCTGTAAGGTTTCAGCCTGATAACCCTTTTGTGATATTTGTTCTAGTTTTGCCAAAGCATTAGCGAGGCCTAAAGGTTTGCCAGTTAGCTCTATGGCAGTTGCATCTGCTTGGTATTCTCGAGAGCGCGAAATCATCATTTGAATAATCAAAGCAGCAATTGGAGCAATTATCGCTGAAACCAAAAAGGGAATTATTCCACCTCCGCCTTCACGGTCACGACTTCCACCAAAGAAATAAGAGAATTGCACAATGGTTGAAATTGAACTTGCAAGAATGGCTGCAATTGTCGAAATGAAAACATCTCTATTCTTTATATGTCCGAGTTCATGGGCTATAACACCTTCTAATTCATCTCGTGTCAAAGTTTGCAATAATCCTTTTGTTACTGCCACAGCCGAATGTTCAGGATCTCGGCCCGTTGCAAAGGCATTGGGAGTTGGTTCAGGGGTTATATACAACTTTGGAATTGGTAGCATTGCTCTTTTGCATAATTCTCTGGTGATTGCATAAAGCTCAGGCGCATCCGATACAGTCAAAGGTTGAGCTTGATTCATCGACAATGCAATTTTGTCGCTATTCCAAAAAGAAATACCTTGAATACCGATTGCAAGAAGCAAAGCAAGTATTAAGCCAGATTGACCACCAACTGAATAGCCTACAAATAAAAATATGAAAGTTAATATTCCTAATAAAAACAAAAGTTTGAGATTCTGAATCATATTTGTTTTAGCTTTGCTGGAAGAGATTACTCAATAATAACTAGTTTAAAATTTTAACTCAGTCTGTGTCGGTTGGCTGAGCATTTAAGGTCCAAGCATTAAGCTTTTAATGAATTTATTCTTCACAGATATTGCTCTAGACTGCTAAGACCTCTGCAAACTCAATTCTTGCGATAAAGTTTTAGTCTTGAGCAATTGAAAGAAAAATATTAATAAGCCAAAAATATGAAAAACAAAATTGGAATTATTGCAGGCGAAGGAGTATTGCCTAGAAGCCTTTCTAAGAATGCAATGGCTCAAGGTCATGAAACTGTAGCAGTGGCTCTTAATTTAAAAGCATTTCTCGATTTGCAAGGACAATACACTCATGGGAAATTTATACCTGGTAGTCAAGCTCGAAAATGCGTTAACTACCTTCGAGAGCACAATGTCCAAGATATTATTTTTATTGGAAAATTTCATAAGCTATGGGTAATTGCGCAAATTCCTTTCTTGGATGAGCTAGGTCGTAGTTGCCTTCACCGAATGGTTGATTTACAAGACAATACTTTTCATAATGCTTTATCAAACTTAGT
>DUDU01000033.1 GCA_005110395.1 Candidatus Melainabacteria bacterium
TTCTTCTTTGAATTCTTTTTCGTATTTGGACATTAATTGAACTCCTTTTTACTATTGACTTGTTCTGCGTTCAATTTGTCCCCTTTTTCGGATCATGGTCAAGTCTTAATTTTTTAGCTATATTTAGGTATAGTCTTATTTCTTCCTATATTAATATCTTACCTAGATTTACTACTCACGCAAACTCTTCCTTTATGCTCACTCACCATAGAATTTTGCTTAAAGAAGGAAAAATTATATTCAAATGAATCAATCAACTTTATCTAAAGAGGCACTCACTTATTTTGAGGAACGGGAAAAGCTTTGTGAATTGTGCCGAAAGTTCTATGAAAAGGGCTGGGCTAGTGGAACTGGTGGTGGCATGACTATCAAAGTTGCGGGTGATATTGCTCTCATTGCACCATCTGGAGTTCAAAAAGAAGAATTGCAACCAAGTGATTTATTTGCAGTAAAACTAAATGCATCTCTAAATCATGGCTGTGAAATTATAGATAAACCTGAAAATCTCAAGATCTCAGCTTGCACAAGCATATTCACTAATATATTCAATTTGAAAGCATCGGCTGCTTCGATTATTCATAGTCATTCAGTAAATGCAGTAATGCTCACCAAAATCACCAAAGCCCAAGAATTAACTATTTCTGGTTATGAAATGCTCAAGGGAATAGAAGGTTGCACTTATTTTGGTTCCCATACAATTCCGATATTGGACAATGTTGAGCATGAATGCGATTTAGCAGAAGATATTGGAAAAGTAATACTCCAATACCCCAAAGCCTATGCTGTACTTGTCAGAGATCATGGTTTTTATGTTTGGGGAAAAAGCTGGCAGCAAGCCAAGATTCACGCTGAGTGCTATGACTATTTATTTGGCGCAATTGTTCAAGAAAAGTCTTTGCAAGCTCTCTCACTGATTTAAAACAAAAACCTTCTTCAGGAAACTGCGGCTAATTGACCTAAGTTTTCAAGTGTAGCTTTTAGGCTTTCAGTATCACTAACTTGCAATACTGTAGCAGCTCTATCTATTTTCTTAATGAGACCACCAAGTACTTTGCCAGAACCAACTTCAACAAAAGCTTCAGTTCCTAGGCTGAGCATATTCTGAATGGTTTCTACCCAAAGAACTGATGAAGTCATTTGCTTGCATATATTGGATTTCAAATCTGTAGCATCGGTATATGCCTTTGCATCAATGTTTTGAATTACTGGACAAATTGCATTATTAAAAGTTGACTGTTTAATTGCTTCGGAAAATTTTTCATTGGCTTCATCCATTAGAGGAGAATGAAAAGCACCTCCAACTTGAAGCGGTATTACTTTGCCTTTCAATTCAGCAAATTTTGCAAACGATTTTTCCAAATTCTCCTTTTTACCTGAAATCACTTGCTGCGTAGGAGTATTGTAATTCGCAACCACAATTTCACATTCATCACAAACCGCTTTGACTTGTTCAGCAGTTAAACCCAATATTGCAGCCATTGCACCAGGTGCCGCATTCTCCATCAATTGACCTCTCAATACAACCAATTCAGCTGTACTTTTTAGCGTTAAAGCTCCAGCTGCCCATAAAGCGCTGAATTCTCCTAGGCTATGCCCAGCAACACAAAGCGGATCTTCTGTCCAATATCTACGTAAAGCTTGCAAAGATGCGGCTGAGGAAGCAAGAAGCGCTGGCTGAGTATAACAGGTTCTTTTGAGAGCTTCTTCAGGCCCAATTGCACATAATTTCAACAAATCAAAATCACATTCTTTGTTCACAATGGAAAAGGCGTTTTTTGCATCAGGCTCAGTTGAATAGAAATCCTGTCCCATACCTATTTGTTGGGAACCTTGTCCAGGAAATACTAATGCCACTTTCTTTGAATTGATTTGATTCATTCTTGATTTCTCAAATTTGTAAGTTTGTCTGAATTCAAAAAATCTTACACTATATTGAAAGGTCTATTTTTTGAAGCTAATATTTGAAAACAAGCTTGAAGGATAAGCTATTGTAGAGTTTCACAACGTTATGGATGAAAAGACGAAGAAATTCAAGATGAAGACGAGTATGAATTAAGTGCTTTTGTGGTATTAAATTTTATATCCAAATTTTTATTGAATCAGATCAATTTGTTTTTGTTGATCTCAGTTGAATCATAAAAATCTTTTTTGCGTCCTTATTCATAGAACTCTCGAATTCACAAATTATTTTTTAGATTACAAATGTCTTCTATCAATTTTCTTAATTATTTCCAACTTGTTGATGCTCCTGTAGGAAAAAACCTCGATAATCCAAATAACATTTATTTTTTTCGTTCAGTTTTACAGCAAAAATATATTCTCAGAAAAATATATGAAAAATTTTATGCAGATATTTTAGATAAATTAAAAAATTTTCCAAAGAATGAATTATTCATAGAAATTGGAAGCGGTGCTAGTTTTTTGAAAGAAATTGCGTCTTTCTTTACAACTTCCGACTTGATGCCATATAAAGGGGTTGACAAGGTTTTTTCAGCTATGAATATTCCTTTATTTGACAATTCAGTTACTACATTTGCAATGGTTAATGTTTTTCATCACGTAAAAGATTCTGAGCAATGCTTATCTGAAATGAATCGATGTTTGAAAGATGGCGGAAAAATCATTTTGGTTGAGCCATCCAATACATTGTTTTCCAGCTTTATATATAGATTTTTACATCATGAAGATTTTGACACAACGATTAAGAGCTGGAAAATCACATCAGGTGGCCCTCTCAGTGGAGCAAATATGGCATTGCCTTGGATTGTTTTTAAGCGTGACAGAAAACTTTTTGAATCGAAATTTCCAAGTCTCAAAATCACCTCAATAAAAATACATACTCCATTCAGTTATATAATCAGTGGAGGATTTTCTATGAAACAATTGATTCCATCATGGTCTTATCCGCTGTTAAAGGCTTTTGAGAAAATCATCTCACCTTTAGATTTTCTCTTTGGAATGTTTATGACAATTGAACTAACTAAGATTTGATCAAACCCTCTACATTCAATTACTGTAAATTATTTTTGATTTGAAATTAGCCTGTTATAGGTATTAGCCCAAATAAGATTCCAAAAAGGATAAACAAAAAATCCATAGATAAGCATAGTAATAAGTTTGACTAAAGCTATGATGAATTTTTCTTGTGGTATTTTAAGATGTTCAACCATAGATGAGACAGGAAGTACTACCAATGCATTCAAACTCAACAACAAACCTACTGAAATAGAACACAAAAGAATGTTTATGCCTAATATCTGTAATCCATATTTTTCAGTAATTTTCCAGCTTTGAACATAAGTTTGAAATACGGTAACTTTTTTGTCTACCAATAACCACATGCTCATAGAGAACCTGCAGAAGAAATATAAAAGACTAAATGTATAGATTACTAACATTGAATTTATAGTAAATTGATATCCAATTCCTTGAAATCCTGTAACTAAACTCATCAAGATTGCAATCAGCAAAAAAGCAACGGTTAAAGAAATAATAAGGAATACACCCAATAAACTCATGCAGAAAAAATTAAAAGTAGATCCAAAATCCGCAAAAAGTAAATTAAGTTTAGGTTTTTCGCCCCTTGATATTTGTAGAAATATCTTTATTATTCCAACTGCAATAATAAGACTCCAAAAACATGAAATTACAGCAACTCCATATTGAGAAATGGTTAATTCAGAGCCACCTTTACTTGCAAGAAAAGCTGATCCAATTTGTGAAGCGATAGAATCAGCAATCGTGAATATCCCAGAAGCAATAAAGCTAAGTAAAAGTAGAAAATTCTTATTCTGAATTAGCTGATTAAAAGATTGCCCTAAAATCTCTTTGAGAGAAAATGACGGTTTCATAAATAAATAATATTTGATTAATCTTATTTATTTATTCCCAACCAATTAATCAAATCTCAAAAATTGTATTTCTCAAATACTTCATCATTAGGCATAAGATAACGATAAGACAATCCAGTTTGTTTACGAGTTCTGATTAGTGTTGATGAAATTGCTAGCGGAGGACTGTCAATTAAAGCCCAATCCAAATCATCATGAAAGCTAGATAAAGAATCTGCAACATCTATTTCCAACCAACCTGGTCTGGGAGCTACTAAAAACTTACAACTTTCGCCAAGCTCTTTTGCTTTTTGCCATGATGGAAGACTAAGAAATGAATCTAATCCTAAAATAAAATGCAATTTGCCAACTTTTTTTTCGGCTTTCATTTCAAGCACAGTATCAATTGTGAATGATGGTCCTTCTCTTTTGAGTTCACGCAAATCAGTCTCAAAAGCTTTATTCGACTGAATGGCTGATTCAACTAATTCAACTCTTTTATTAATTGAAAGAAATTCTTTGGAATTCAGTTTATTTGGAGGATTTGGAGAAACAATAAAAACAATTTTATCTAGTCCAAATTGTATGAGTGCCGTGTCTGCAATCATCAAGTGACCAATATGAATTGGATTGAATGTGCCTGGAAAAATTGCAATATTAGAATTCAAGTTTTTAGCTCAGATTTAGATTTTGATTTAACTAAAATATTCTATGAAAGATTCATGAAAGATTTAGGCAAGTGAGCTTTGCATTTGACATTTCTCTAATTGCAAAACGAGGCCCTTCAATTCCCAGTCCTGATTGATTTTGTGATCCAATCGGCATTTCATCTGCTCTGAAAGCGGAAGCATCATTAACCAAAACCGTTCCAGTCTTTAACTTTCTAGAAGCCGAAAAAGCTAAATCCAAATCTTGCGTAAAAATAGCTGAGCTTAATCCATAAAGGGTGTCATTTGCTTGTTCAATTGCGTCATCAATTGAGTTATAGCCAATAAGACTTACCACTGGCCCAAAAGCCTCAGAACACACAATACTCATTTTTGCTTTTACGTCCCTCAGTATCGTAGGGGCATAACAATTGTTTTCAAGGATTTTTCCACCAGTTAATAATTTTGCTCCTTCTGAAACAGCTTCTTCAACCCACAAATGAATTCTTTGACTTGCCGCTTTATTGATTAAAGGTCCCAGGTCAGTTTCTTCTTTAGCTGGATTTCCAATAATTAAACTTTGAGTTGCCTCTTTAAACTGTTCAATAAAATCAGGAAGAATTCGTTCATGCAAATATATTCTTTGAGTAGAAATACAAGTCTGTCCAGAAAATCCAAAAGCCCCTCTCAAACAGGCAGGAATGGCTTTTTCAAGATCTGCGTCTTTATGAATGATAACAGGTGCATTTCCGCCAAGCTCTAAAATAGTTTTGGTTCCAGGATGCGCAATTGAACGTAAATGCCATCCAACATTTGAACTGCCTGTAAAGTTAATTAATTTTATTCGATAATCTTGAGCCAATTTTTCGGTCTGCTGATTAGTGCAGTTCAACAAACATATAGCTTCTTCTGGCAAGCCTGCCTCTAAGAGTATTTGCAGCAAATTGTATGCAATCAAAGGAGCTGCTGGAGACGGTTTGAGCAGAATGGAATTGCCCGCAGCAATGGCAGGAGCAATCTTGTGAGAGACTGTACTGAGAGGAAAATTGAAAGGGGTAATGGCGAGTATGGGCCCCAATGGTTCATAAGTATAAGTTGCTAAGCGCTTTGCATTGCTGTCTTGCCTGACTAGAGGAATTATTTGACCATTGATTCGCAGGGCTTCTTCAGCCGACAATTGAAAAAGATCGGCAGTACGTCGAATTTCTAGCCTGGCTTGCTTGATAGGCTTTCCGACTTCGAGACAAATTAAATTTGCTAATTCTTCTGCTCTATTTAAAATGATTTCGCTAGTTCGGCTTAATATGTTGGATCTCGACAGAGCGGATAAATTCGAAATTGTGTTAAAGCCTTCTGAAACTTTTTGCAGAGCAATTTCAATTTGATCAGAAGAAGCAATTTGATATTCGCCAACAATCGAACCATCATAAGGAAAATAAACTTTATCAAATTTACCTTTTTTTGTTTGCTTTAATTCTGGATCAATCTCACCAAGAAAGACTTGACTAAGATATTCAATTTTTTTGTTTAATTCTTCTTCTATTTTGAGAGTTGATGAAGGCATTATCTTTGGGGAAAAGTTGGCTTTATTAAGAACAATATATTAGGAATTATGCCACTTTTTCTACCTGCATTAAAGTTATGTTTTTGAATTAATAATTCGTCAATAGTTTCTCAGATTGGCTAATTAATACTGACCATTACTTCACTCTTTTATATAAATCTATTACAAATAATTCTCAGAATGATCTTTCGAGCATACCTAAAAAACTAAATTCCTTAAAACATGATTGTTGAATTCTCACCCAAAGCCCCGTCTCAGACGACTAAGTGTGATTCTGTTAAGGCTAATTAATTCACGCTCAGCCAAGTTAAACAAGCTTTGAGCATTTCTTCCATATTTCCATTAGAAGCTCCTAAATGACTATTTGCTTGAATTGCTTTTTCGGTTTCAGTTTGGCTATAACCAAGCGAACTTAAAATATTTCTGGCTTCTGCAAATTTCCCTAAATCCTCATTTTCTAAGCCTAATCCTGAAGCGCTTCGTGGGATCAAATTTTCTAATTCAATTAATTTGGGTTTTAATTCGAAAATAATACGTTCAGCAGTCTTTTTACCTATTCCTTGTGCCTTAGCCAAAGTATCTTCAGAACCTTCAGCGATAGCTTGGACAATTTGTTTTGGGCTGAGTCCATCAATTAAAGCCATAGCTGAACGAGGACCAATTCCTTTTACGGAGCTAAGCAATTCAAAGAAATTCAATTCCCAAACATGTGTAAAACCATAAATTTTCACCATTTCTTGAGAAATATGAAGTGCAGTGTGGAGCTTGGATTGGCTGCCAGTTTCAATTGAAGTCCAAGAAAAATGGCTGACAAAAACCATAAAGCCAATTCCGCCAACATTAACTACACAACGATTTGGATTGATAGATTTTGTCTCGATAATGCCAGAGAGGAAACTAAGCATATTTAATGTAGTAAGAAGCTAATTAGTTTGGATTTTTAGAAGTCTTCAAATGTTGCCATAAGACTTAATTTGCTGTGGGAAATTTGTTTTCAAAACCAACTTCTTAAGCCGTTTGATTTATCCAAGCTTTTCGGTTTAAATACTTTTAAGTTACAATATAGGCTTCATTATTTCTGTAGCAGATTTTTTGTGACAATAGCAAGTCAAAAGACTGACAGAAAATAAAAATAAAAAGTTTATTTATAGAGAAGATAATCATGGATTTAACCGATCTCAAGCCAACACCAGGCTCGAAGCACAAGAAAAAAAGAGAAGCACGTGGACGTTCTGGTTATGGTGGTAAAACTGCTGGTCGTGGTCACAATGGTCAAGGACAAAGAGCTGGTGGAGCGATTAGAAAGCAATTTGAAGGGGGACAAACTCCACTTTATAGAAGATTGCCAAAGCACCAATATATTTCATCGCCAAACAGATTAGATTACACTGTGATTAATCTTTCTAGGCTTGATTCTCAGGGTTTTGCGGAAGGAACGGAAGTAACACCAGAATTATTGCTAGAGAAAAAAATAATTAAAAAACTTGAGAATGGTGGATTAAAGATTTTAGGCAATGGTGAACTTAAAACAAAGAAATTAAAAATTAAGGCTCATTCATTTTCAGCTTCTGCCGAAGAAAAAATCAAAAAGGCTGGAAGCTCAATTGAAAAAATTGAAGTCACCCTTTAGTTTGCATTTTGAATCTTAGTTTTAAATCTAAATATAAAGTCGATTATCTAGCTCAACTCAGCCTTGTCAAATATATTGAAATCTTCTCCTCAAGCTTCCTCCGTTGGAAGACCCATAAATCCAAATAAGCCTCAGGCTAAAAGCACAAAAAAAGGATTGAGTCTTCCTTCTTGGGAAACTATCGTTGAGACAGGATTGCTGAGAAGAATAATTACTACTTTGGGTTTATTAGGTTTTTATAGGCTAGGTGTTCAAATTCCTCTTTCTGGAGTTCATCAAGAAAAGCTAAAACTTCTTTTTGGTGCAAATGGAAATAATTTACTTTCTTTTATAGATTTGTTTGCTGGAGGAGCTCTAAGCGCTTTATCAGTTTTTGCATTAGGAATAGGGCCATATATTACCGCATCGATTATGATGCAATTGCTTAATGAAGTTTTTCCTCAATTGAAAGCGCTTCAGCAGGAGCATGGTGAGTCTGGAAGAAAAGAATATCAACAATGGGTTAGAAGATTGTCTTTAATTTTGGCTCTAATACAAGCTTTTGCATTAACTAAGTTCTTGTATTTATCAGGTGTTGTAGATACGACTGATTCAGCTTGGCTTTTTTATCCAAAGTCAATTATTAGTTTGATGGCTGGTAGCGTATTTGTGATGTGGATTGGTGAATTAATTAGTGAATTTGGGATTGGAAATGGAGGTTCACTACTTATTTTTGCGGGTATTGCTGCAAGACTGCCGAAATTAATCACTCAAACTATTGAATCAGTAAATGTTGGAACAACTCCACTTTGGGGAGCAATTGCTTTAACTCTTTTTTATGCATTAGTCATAATTGGCATTATTTATTTGCAAGAAGGCGCACGAAAATTATTAATTGTTGGTGCTAGAACAAATGCGGCTTCACCTTCTACAACATCACATTATTTACCACTCAAAGTAAATCCTGCTGGTGTTTTGCCAATTATTTTCGCTAGTGCAACAATGTATTTGCCAATGCAGCTGATTTCATTTGTGACTGGTAAACCAAATGCACCACTTTCTCAAGGATTTGGCCACGTATTTTTAGAAACTAAATTTCTTAAGCCTATATTTCAGCCTTTGATGAATAATCCAATGATTGCGAACTTTTTTACAGCGATCGGAGGTTCAATTGATCGTATTTTTGGATATGCAACATGGGAGCATTCTTTGGCATATTTAGCAATTATTGTATTGTTTGCATTTTTCTATTCTTCGATTCTACTCAATCCTCGTGAAATGGCAGAAAACCTTCAAAAAGGCGGAAATGCAATTCAGGGAATAAAGCCTGGAAAACCAACCGGTGAATATATTGAGTATATTTTGAATAGAATTGTTTTTATTGGTGCTCTATGTATTGGACTTATTACAATTCTTCCAACTCACATGGAGAAAATCTGTCAGGTAACCACATTAGGTGCTTTAGGTAGTACTTCCTTAATCATCATGGTTGGTGTAGCAAATGATTTATACAATCAAGTCATGGCTTACTCTCAAGCTCATCAATATAAAGTAAGAAGTTTATTGAGTAAATAAAGCGTCAGAACAAAATTAGCCAAGATTAAAAAACGAAAATGAGTGACTCTCTTGAAAAGAATGCAGGCAAAAATCTTCTATTGCTTGGACCTCCTGGAGCTGGAAAAGGAACACAAGCACAATTTCTCGCTCAAAAATTCAATTTGCAAAAAATAGATACCGGTAATCTGATTCGCGGAGCTATAAAAGCGGGAACTGCTCTTGGCATCGAAGCAAAGGAGTATGTCGAGGCTGGAAAGCTTATCCCAGATAACTTGGTAATTGGTCTTATTTTGAGTGAGTTAAAGCAAATTACTGACGCAAATAAGAATTTCTTGCTTGATGGTTTTCCTAGAAACTTAGCACAAGCAGAAGCACTTGATAAAGCCCTCCTGGAAAGTAATCTTAGCTTAGATAAAGTAATCGAAATAACGTTGGATTCCAATAAACTTTTGGAAAGGATCACTGGTAGGCGTATTTGCACAAATAAAGCTTGCGGCGCTGTTTATCATTTAGAATTTCATCCTCCTCAAAAAGAAAATATTTGTGATTTATGTGGAAGTGATCTTTATCAGCGTGATGATGATAAGGCTGAATTAGTAAAATCTAGGCTTGAAACCTATCAGAGAGAAACTTTGCCTTTAACGGAATTCTATTTACAAAAAGGCAATCTTATAAAAATCGATGGAAATAATTCTCAAGAACAAGTTTCATTAGCTATTGAAAATATAATGTAATTTCCAGCTATTTTCAATTAGATTGTGATTCAGAGTGATTTCAGATACATCAGGATTGAAAATTGATTTGTTTTGTTAAGAAGGCCGTATGATCATGAGCCAAATAAAGATTCTGATTTTATTTTTGTAGTTATTTCCAAATGAGAGAATATAAGTTTTAAATAAAGAAGATAAATAAAAATTCTCCAAATAAAAACAGCTAAGTCTTAAGCTCAAATTGATGCCTCAGCAAGCAAAAATCCTAAATCAGAATCTCATTATTGAATCAGCCCGCCAGGTAATTGATTTAGAGGCACAAGCTTTAAATCATCTCTCAAGCTTACTTGGCAATGGAGGTTCTGCAGCATTTCTTGAGGCGGTCCAATTGATACTTGAAACCAAAGGTAGAGTAGTTGTAACTGGCATGGGCAAGTCAGGTCATATTGCAAACAAAATTGCAGCAACTTTAGCAAGTACTGGTACTCCATCATTTTTCATTCATCCGTCTGAGCTCTTGCATGGTGATTTTGGAATGATAGTCGAAGAAGACATAGTCATGGCAATCTCTAATAGCGGTGAAACGCAAGAAGTAACAAATACTTTGGCTTTCATCAAGCGTAGAGGACTTAAACTTATTGGTATTACATCTGGTTCATCTTCTACACTTGCAAAACATAGTGATATTATTCTTAGCCTTGGCGTAACCGAAGAAGCTTGCCCGCTTGGACTTGCACCCACGACCAGCACAACAGCTACTCTTGCTCTAGGTGATGCGCTTGCAGTGGTGCTCATGAAAGAAAAAGATTTCACCCGTGAGGATTTTGCTAAATTTCATCCAGGTGGGGCTTTAGGCAAGAGTTTGCTGAAAGTATCTGAATTAATGAGAACTTTGGAAAATGAAATTCCTAAAGTGTATGAAAATACAAAGTACAAAGAAATTTTGACTGAAATCAACAATAAAAAATTAGGTTTTACTTGTGTGGTAAATCAATCTTCAGAAGCTTTAGCTGGCACAATTACGGATGGAGACTTGCGGAGGGCACAGATTCATTTTGCTTTTAATATTTTAGAAGAAAAGCTTGCAAGTGAGATTATGAACAAATCGCCCAAGACAATCTCAAGTGAATCATTAGCTCAAGAAGCTCTCAAATTAATGGAAGATCATCGTATTTCAGCTTTAATAATTCTTTCTGAATCAGGAAAGCCTATTGGCGTGCTCGACCTCAAAGACTTACTGAGAGCAGGAATCTATTAGAAGAAGATAATCCTTATTTACAAAGATGAGAAATAGCCTCTAAGTGCATAGTTTGAGGGAACATATCAACTAGTTGAAGACTTTGCATTTTATATCCTGCTTTTTTGAAATCATCAATATCACGCTTCTGAGTAGTTGGATTGCAGCTCACATAAATCAAATCAGCTGGATTTAAAGTAATAATTTCTTGAATTGTTTTAGGCGTTAGTCCAGCACGAGGCGGATCGACAATAATGCAAGTTTTTGCGCCGAAGGCAGGTTGCGCAGCTTCATTTGCAGAATTGTTGGATTTTAGGAAACTGCTCCATTTACCTTTGTAGAGGTTAAGGAAATTGCTTTTATAATTCTCTATTGAATTCAGCTCTGCATTGAAATCAGCCATTTTACAAGCCAGTTCATCAGATTCAGCCCCAATCACTAGTTTAAGAGAAGGTATGGCTTTGGCAATATATAGACCAATCGCTCCAACTCCCGCAAACAAATCATAAAGAGTATCGGGGTTGATTTCTCTCACCATCTCAGTGACTTGATTCATAAATAGAGGCAAAACATGAGTATTGACTTGAAAAAAGTTTTCAGCTCCATAAACCAAATCAATTTCTCCGACTGATTGAAGCAAAGTATCAATTCCCAAAAGCTTAACCAATTCACCTCTTGGAGTTGGTCTAGCCATCACTCCTTTTATTTGTGGGAATTCTTGCATGAGTTTTTCGCTAATTTCCATAAGCTTTGGCTCGTGAGGATCTTTGACTTTCCAAATTAATAAAGCATGATCATGTGAAGAGCTGTATCTGACGGTAATAGTTGCCCAGAAGCCAATATCTTTGAGATCTTTGAAAGCACCTAATTCACTTGCGCTAACTAATTCTTTTATTTTGCAGAGTATATTCCAAGTCAATTCGGGTAAAAGATGACACTCATTAAGATCCAACACCTCAAAGAATTTACCTGCTGGATGAAGCCCCAATTGCATTTTGCCATTTTTATCTTCCCCAAAAGTGAATTCGCATTTATTTCTATAATTGAATTCAACTGGCGATTTAATACTTGGACTTAGCGAAATTTCATTCTGAAAGATTTCAGTCAATATTTTTTCTTTGATTTCAATTTGAGCATTATGGCTGAGATGCTGATACGAACAACCTCCGCATTCAAGCACGTGTGAACATTTGGGATTTATTCTTTGTGCGATATTAGCTTCAATTACTTTATCTAACTTTGCCCAGCGCACACCTTTACGCTTCTTTCCTGGTCGGATCAGAGCATCAATCAATTCACCTTCAGCAACATCTGATACAAAATAAGTTTTGTTTTCATGATGAGCAATTCCATGTCCACCATATACGAGCTTTTCGATTTTCAGCTGAGCTTGTTGTAATTCTTCTAACAAATTTCGTAATCTCAAATAAATACTATAAAGATGATTGATATTACTATTGGTTGAACAATAGCTGAATTGAATTAAACTATCTTAATTCCAATTTAGTTTATTCTTTTTAATATATGCCGTCATTTGACTCTTCAGGTGAGATCTTTTAATTCTTCAATTGAAATTCCAATTTTTTTAAGTATATTATTCAAGGTACCTTTTCTTAGCTCTTTATGATTTGGAATAATTACACTTTTGTTTTGCTCCAAATTATGCATAAAAATATGGCTTCCTCTTTGATGATCAACGTAATAACCAATTCTTCGCAAGGCTTTTACTATTTCTTCTCCAGAAAAAGTTTTGCTCAAACTGTTACCTCCAAACTCTCTATATGAGTATTTGGCAAGGATTTAATATTATTAAGTTTTTGTAAACCTTCTAAATAACACAATATTGCTTCTTTAGCATTTGCAAGTGCTTCATCTTTGGTTTTTCCCTGGGTAAAGCATCCATCCAGAGCAGGCACTGAAACAGAATAGCCGCCATCTTCATCTAATTCAAGAACAATATTGAATTTCATAAACAAATTCTTTCAATTGACGCTTTATCTAAATAAATTGTAAGTTGAATTCATTGAAAACTTGCTCTTTTGTCAAAAGCTTAAAATCTTTATTTTGAACATCATTCAGTCTCGATAAGATTTCTTCAGATTGATGCCCAAGTTTGGATTCAATAACTTCAACTTCATTTTCTGACAAAGATTTCAATATATCTATAAGTTGATCTAAGTCAAGATTTATATTCGCTTTTAAACCCATTATAACCACTGAGAAATCAGATTTTTAATAGCTTGCTGAGAAAGGCTAGAAAAGCTGGATTAAGAAAAGTTCCAAATAAAGTCATCAAAGTTATCAAAACATTTATTTTCCAGTCTAAAGTTTTGAATCTATCCTCATTTGATTTTTCTGCGACCTTAAATCTTTCATCAATCATTTTGAATCGTTCTTCAACAATTTGGAATTTTTCTTCCATCAATTGAGCATGAACCAAAAATAATTCTCTTGTGATCAGTTCATTCTTTAATTCTTCTTTTACTTCATTTTTTAGGGTTTTCCCTTGAGCAGAAACTAAAGTCTCAATTCCACTAGCAAATTGCTCTGCCTTTTCTTTTTCACCGCCTAAAGCAAAAACTAAAATTTCAAAGACATTTCTTGGTAATGCTTGACTCATAAATAAAATTCACATCAATTAAGGTAATTCAATTATACCCACTGAGAAATCAAACATGGATTACCAGGATTAAGGTGATTAACTGACCTTATGCAAGTCGCATGATTGTATTTAGGTTCCGAAACAATCCTGAAATAATACTGAAATATGATCCTGAAATAAATTCAGGACAGCAGGAAGAGAGCAACATGTCTTGTCGTCCTGGGCTTGTTGTTTATGATCCTGAAACAAGTTCAGGATCTAAGAACGGTTTCCGTCATCCTGAGCTTGTCTCAGGAACTATTCTAGAAATGGGGGGATGAGAGCAATTAACGTTTGCTTTATTTTAAGTCTGGTAATTTGCTTGCGAACAAGATTCAGAGGATTAGAAAGATTTTCAGGATTTCCTTTTCGTATCCTGTTCAATCCTATGAATCTTGATAATCCTTGTTCAGACTTTATTGTTGTGGTTGTTGTTGGTTTCCACCAAAGAATATAGCTTTGAGGGCTGCGAGTACCGAAAGACCAAGTGCACTACCACCCACCCATTTTACCCAGGTTTGGTCAAAGAAATTGCTGGTTGCTGTTGGTGTAGATGTGGTATCACCTGACTTAGAATCAGCTTTTGTTGCATCTCCTTTCTTACTTTTTGTTTCAGTTGAAGTATTTGTAGTTGCTTTGGTTTTTCCTTTGTTTCCAAAACGTTGCGCAATCGCTTCTTGCTGACCGTCAATTAATTTAGAAGAATCAGTAAACTGTGAATTTGCTTTTTTAGCTTCCTTATGGAGGTTTTGATTTGCTTCAATCAAATCGCTATTTCCATCAAATGCCATTATTTTCCCAGCTAGACTTTGTGTTTGAGAGTGAAATTCGTTTTCTAATTTTTTTACTTCTGCTTCTCTTAACTCTAGATTGGATTTTGCTTGAGCATTGTCTGGATAGTTCTTGAGGTTTCCCTTTGCTTCATCTAATAAAGTTTTTGCTGTATCTAATTTATCTGCAGTTTCCTTTCTTTTCTGTATTAAAGGTTCAACAATTCTGGTTGTCTTTTCGTCTGTGTTTGCAACGATGGAATGATTAGATCCGCCATGAGTAAAAGTATTGTTTCCTTCCGCATAAGCCTCAACCATAGAACTTCTGTAATTTTCATGAGCCTCTTTAGAGCTATCTCTTGATGTTTTTAGTGTTTTCGCTGATTCTGCCAATCCAAACCTTTGCTCATGAAGCTTAACCATTTCATCAACTTTGGCCTGATTGAAAACCAATTTACCTTTTTCGACTTTGCCTCCTAAAGCGGCTAAAGCTTTTTCTTGCATTGGAGTTAAGGCCTTGTTTTGAGCAGCAATCTGAAGTTTTTCAATATTTCTATAAACTAATTGTTTAGCTTTATCAGCATTCTCAGTAGTAGCTCCAGTTTTGCTAGATGCAACGTTGATTGTTTTTTGAGTTCCGCCTAAATTGACTTTGATCTCTCTAGCTTTGTTATCTACTCCATAGACCCTAGCGATACCTAGACCTTTTTGTTGTCTCGCATTGCCTACTTTGTCAAAAGTCTTACTTTCATTTCCGTTATCTATACGAAAACCGAATTTATTACCTATTAATTCTTTTGCGCCTTTTACTGAAATTGCCATTTTATTTATCTCTTTTTATTAAATTAGGGTTTTAAATTTGTTTATTAACTAGAAGCTTTTATAATTTGTTTTTCTTTATGTACTTAATATAGCTTTAATTTTCAAAACTTGTCAAGCTTTTTGCTTAAATTGTTGAAAGATTAAGAAGAAAAGGTGTGGATTCTGAAATGAATTCAGGATCTTGGTGGTTTTAGGTGCTGAAACAAGTTCAGTATGACGAGGTGGTTATTGCCATCCTGAGCTTGTTGTTTATGATCCTGAAACAAGTTCAGGATCTAAGAATGATTTCCGTCATCCTGAGCTTGTTGTTTATGATCCTGAAACAAGTTCAGGATCTAAGAATGGTTTCCGTCATCCTGAGCTTGTCTCAGGAACTAATTCTCATGTCGCTGCTGGGATTAGGTTCCGAAACAAGTTCAGCATGACGAGGGGTCTTCTGTCATTCTGAGCTTGTTGTTTATGATCCTGAAACAAGTTCAGGATCTAAGAATGGTTTCCGTCATCCTGAG
>DUDU01000034.1 GCA_005110395.1 Candidatus Melainabacteria bacterium
TTCTGGAGAAACTTTCTTTTTATCCACAACGTTGTGAAACTCTACAAGTAATTGAATAGAAGGAACTTAACGGTTCTGTATTGTAACTTGGTATAGCTTATGATCTCACGCTCCTCTATTCCAATTCTTTTGTACATTTTGCTTCACCTCTATTACTTTGACGTTCTTTGTATTGAGGTGTTGCGTTGACTTCCTGAGATTAAGAGCTAATAACAGTGATCACTCTACTAATTGAAAAGCTAAAATAAGAAATTTATACAATAAGGGCTTCAGCAGTTTTAGTATTTTTTTGTGCAGTTATAGAAATCATCAAAACACTTATATCAGCAGGGCTAACTCCATCAATTTTCGTGGCTAACCCCAATGTTTCTGGTCTAATTTTGTGAAGCTTTTCCCTCGCCTCTTTAGACAAATGCTTCATGGATAAATAATCAATTGAGTCTGGAATTTTTTTAAGATCAAGCCCGCTTAATCGACTCACCTGTTGCTCTTGTCTTTTTATATATCCAGCATATTTTATTTCGGTTTCAAGCTCAAAGCGTAAATCACAGTGCATCTCAGAGCTTGAATCTCCACCTACATCAAAACAAGATATATATTCTTTATTCTTAATTTGAAGGGTTTCACCTGAATTCCGTATTAACGAATTAATCAGATCAAAATCCGCACCTGGTCTAGACAATAATTCAGCCAATGAAATGTGATTGCCATCTTTCAATTCACTTTGATTAGCCTCTAATAGCAATTCATTAGTCTTTGGGCTAGCTTTTATTTTGGTCAGGTGAAGAACTTCAATGCCTTTGCTAAATTTTTCCATTTTTTCGTTAAAAACTTTCCAGCGATAATCATCAACTAAACCTCTAGATCTACCAAGTGGGGTTAAGCGCCTATCAGCATTATCTTGTCTGAGTCCAAGCCTATGCTCTGAACGAGAAGTCATCATACGATATGGCTCAGTAATTTCTTTAATAACTAAATCATCAATTAGAGTTCCGATATAACTTTGAGCCCGATCAAAAATCAATGGCTCCTGTCCGAGTGAGTAGAGAGCAGCATTGGCTCCAGCTACAAAACCCTGGGATGCTGCTTCTTCATAGCCACTAGTCCCCAAGAGTTGACCAGCAGCATACAACCCGATTATGTGCTTAGACTCTAATGTATGCCTAAATTGAACTGGTCTAAGAAAGTCATATTCAACGGCATAGGCTGGACGAACTATCTCAGCTTTTTCCAGCCCAGGTAAAGAATTCACAATTTTCCACTGAATATCAATTGGCAAACTAGTTGAGCAGCCTTGCAAATAAATTTCATTTGTACTTCTTCCTTCTGGCTCTAAGAAAAGCAAGTGAGAATCTTTTTCGGCAAATCTCACAACTTTATCCTCAATTGATGGACAATAACGAGGACCAACTCCTTCAATCAATCCAGCATAAAGCGGAGATTCCATTAAGTTATCTCGAATGATTTGATGAGTGATTTCGGTTGTTCTAGTTGAATAACAAAGCTCTTGTTTGAGGACTGGTCTATTAGGTAAAAAAGAAAAACAATTTGGCTTTTCATCTCCTGGATGCTGATCTAGCTGAGTAAAATCAACGGTTCTAGCATCTATACGAGCAGGAGTACCGGTTTTCAAACGACCAAAACTGAGGCCATAACTTTGAAGATTCCCAGTTAAACCCATTGCAGCCGGCTCTGAAGCCCTACCCGCTTGACTGAAATTCTTGCCCGTAAAAACTTTGCCCTGCAAAAAAGTACCGCTGGTAATGACAACGGTTTTAGCTTTGATTTGTTCGCCAAGAGAAGTTTCAACGCCAACAACTTTATCTTTCTCAACTATGACCTTGTTAATCATGGCTTGATACATAGTCAGATTAGGCATTGACTGCAAAGCTTTTCTCATCCAAGTAGAATATTCATATTTGTCCGACTGGGCTCTGAGAGAATGAACAGCTGCTCCTCTAGAACTATTAAGCGTTTTGAGCTGCATATAAGTTGCATCGGCTGCCTGTCCCATTAATCCGCCAAGCGCATCAATTTCTTTGACCAAATGAGATTTAGCTGGACCACCAACAGCGGGGTTACATGGCATCCAAGCAATTGAATCTAGATTCATGCCAACTAAAAGTGTTTTGGCTCCAAGCCTAGCGGAAGCTGCAGCAGCCTCACAGCCAGCATGTCCGCATCCAACAATGATTACATCGAATTCGCGCATAATTTTTGAGCAACAATTTTAGACAAAGTTTTCAAATGTATTTTTCAGAGATATCGAATTTGTTAATATAAATAATAAAGCTATTTTAAAGCCATATTAAATTATTCATAAAGATTTTCAAATATAAACGATTTCAGACTATTCAAGACATTGATAAAGCCTATTAATAATACATCTTAATAATACATCTTCAAGCATGGTCATTATGCAGTCAGCCTCGTCTGTCGTGAGATCAAATACGGCTACAAATACAAATTCTAGTCTGACTAATTCAATTGTGTTGAATGCCGATCGAGATAAAAAAAATATTTTTCAAAAAGCTTGGGATGTGTATTTTGCTATTTGTGAATTTGCGGTATTAAAACTGGCAAAATTCTTTAGCTTAAATAGTATAAAAACTGAATTCTTTGACAAGGATTCTCAAAAATATATTGAATTTTACAAATCTATTTTGCTAGAAGGTAATGGTGGATGGGAAGCTTGTCACATAAGCTCTGCTTTAAATTCTGTACGAGTAGGTCTTGTGCAAGATGGCAAACCTATTCCTCAATATATGGAGAATAATGAAAAAAGTATAAAATGGGCTATGAGTTTTCTGAGAAATAATAAGGAATTTCCTCAATTCAAAGACTTAGATGATAATTGCCAATGGAAGGACAAGGCCGCAAATGGCTATGTTTCTATAATTACGGCTGGGCTTGTTTTTGATAGATTTTTCAAGAATCATAGTGAATTCCTACTGAGCGATGCTCTTCCAGATAATCAAAACAAAAAAGTCAACCTAAAATCTTTGATTGCTCTAATTAATGATCTTTCTACAGGCAAAATGGGTGTTTTCTCGTTTGCACCTGCTGTTTTCCCTTTTCCAGACGGCCACTCCGTATCACTGTTAAATTATTTTCCACCTTCAGAAGGAGTACAAAACACTTTAAAGGTTTTATCTAAAATGAAAGAAAGATATGGAGATAGCTCAAATTCCTCTGCAATCGTGGATCAATTACCAAATCTAGGAGATATTCTTATTTATGATCAATCAACAAATTCATTTCACCGATGGAATATAAATGAATTCATCAAGAAGAAACATTTTACTATTGCAATAATTGCAGATAGTTTAGTTGGCAAAGGAAGCAATTCCAAGGAGCTCACTGAAGCTATAACAATAGCAATGAAACAAAGAAATGAAGAAGCTCACAAGAAAGATAAATCCTAATGAGTTTATGTTAACCTACTGCTAAATAAGTTATTTTATCTTTTTACAATATGCCTAACTTAAATAAATCATTTATTCTTCATATTCTGTTAGTAACTACTATTAGTACTCTTCTTTCTGGTTGTGGGTTTCTCAAGCCAAATGATAATAAGACTCAATCAATAACTCAAACAACACAAGTTGTAACTAAAACCGAAACAAATCTGGAGAATAATCAAGCAAATCAATTTGCAGATCTTCAAGATGTAGAAACTGCTGGCGAAATAGAGGATTTAAATAAACTTGGAGTATTCAACAAATTTATTGTAGGCAATGAATTCAAGCCCTATGAGCCTATAACAAGAGCCGAATATATTTCATGGTTATATACTGCATACAATACTATTAGATCTCAATCGGACAAAATCAGATTAGCTCCACCCAATATTCAAGCAAAGTTTAGTGACGTACCTTCTACTAATGAAGTATACAAATACATACAGGCACTTGCAAACGCAGGTTATTCCGTTGGATATGAAGATGGTACTTTCAAGCCTGATCAACCAATTACTCGCGAAGAGCTTATTGCAATCAAAGTCGGCTTAGATTCTGGAAAAGCCTCTCAGCCAGTTGGAGTTGCCGATTTAAATAGTACTTGGGGATTTGCAGATTCTAAAGATATTGATAAACGTTATTCAGGATATATCTATAGCGACTCATTCAAATACAATAATGGCGGAAACCCAAAGTATAGCCGCAGTAACATAATCAGAGCCTTTGGCAAGCTTGGTACCTTTAAACCTAAAGAACCAGTTCTCAGACACGAGGCAGCTGCAACTTTATGGCAAGTTGATGAATTTGGCAATGCAACTGCTGAACTTACGCTTAAAAGAATTAAGGAAGAAAAAGAAGAAATGGCTAAAGATAAATTTACATTTACAGACTCAGTTTGAGTGTTTCAGGAGGCTATCCAAAGATTATGAAATGAAAACTACTAACTCTGAAGCTTGGATTTTCCTTGCTATGACAAAAATAATGCTGAATCGTCTTGCCTAATTTTCTTTTTCAAGACAGCCTCTTCCTCATTTTAGTCCATCTTATAAATCTGGGACATAATAGGTATTCTCAAATAGGTTTACATGTGTAAAGTTTCACCAGGTTGTGGAGAGTAAAGACTCAATAAATTGATTTGGTGTCTTGTGAAATCTTATTTACAGCCCAGGCACAAGCTATTTTCCCTTTTCCAGCTTGTTAAAAGATTCTGTTAAGATGGGTTTTATGAATCAATATTAGCGCCTGATCCTAATTCATTTACCAGCATCTTAGATATATCCCTAGTCAAGCCAATAATTTTACTTTGTGCTGTTGGATCAGTCATATAACGTGCATTATCCGAAATTCGTCTGAAATCTCTTTGAATAAATCCCTTCATTGCTTTATCAGAATTTGGTTGGCCATTGAGTTCATCTGGTTTTAAATAGCTTTTTGCCATTAAGCTGCCGAAATTATCCAATCCCGCTTGCCAAGTACCGTGAAATTTATTACTGCCATTATCAACATTACCTACATTGTAAACATTTTTAGTATATGCGGCTCGACCAGCAGTACCAAAATGACTCTCTGAAACAGCCATAACCAAATATGCTAGTATCGGCGTTCCTGTTGTTTTGCTAGATAACATCAATTGTTCTGCTTTTACAGGAGCATTTGGTGCATATTTGCTAATTATTTTTTGAATGGCTGCTCTTGTCTTTGGATTAAATTGGCTTACATCAATTTTAGGTTCTTCTATATTTGAGTATTGGCTAGGATCTATATTCTCAGAAGGCCCTGATGCATTACGATCTAGTGAACTACCTTTTTGTGAGCTATTTGAGCTACTGCTTTCTGGAG
>DUDU01000035.1 GCA_005110395.1 Candidatus Melainabacteria bacterium
AAAGCTTGAGAAATCCCATGAACAATTACAGGCTTTATAAAATAAAAGATTTAGAACAAATTCTTTCAAATGCTGGAGAAGACGATCAATGAAAGATAAGGCTGTAATTTATGCCCGTGTTTCAACCAAAGGACAAGAGGAAGAAGGCTATTCAATTCCCGCACAAATCAAGCTTCTCAAGGACTATGCTCTAAAAAAGGGAATGGAGATTGTTCAGGTCTTTCAAGAGTCTGAATCAGCAAGCAAAGCAGGAAGAAGACAATTTGATGCAATGCTCAAGTTTCTCAATGAACAGAATGAAGTAAAAGATGTTCTGGTTGAGAAGACTGACAGGCTGTACAGAAATCTAAAAGATTACTCTCACATTGATTCATTGCTGGAAGAGAAGAATTATAAAATTCATTTAGTCAAAGAGAACGAAATCTTAGATAAGAACGCCCGCTCTCAAACCAAGTTTATTCATGGAATTAAAGCTTTAGTTTCCAAGAACTACAGTGATAACCTCTCTGAAGAAGTCAAGAAGGGAAAACTAGAGAAAGCCGAACAAGGTCATTATCCTTCCGTAGCTCCTTATGGCTATAAAAACAATATACTCACAAGATTGATTGAGCCTGATGAAGAGAAATCCCTTTTCGTTAAAAGAGCATTTGAACTTTATTCTTCTCAGGAATTCTCACTAGACACGCTAAGAGAACAGCTTTATGAGGAGGGTTTTAGATATTTATCATCTATGCCTAGAATTCCAAGATCTAACCTTGAAAGAATGCTTCATAACGTTCTGTACATAGGGGATTTCTATTGGAATGAGAAATACTACAAAGGAAAACACAAACCAATTATCAGTTCTGAATTATTTGAGAAGGTTCAAGAAATAACCAGCAATCGAAGCAAAGGGCAAAAAAGCAAAAGAGATTTTCAGTTTACAGGGCTTTTATCTTGTCCATCTTGTGGAAGAGCTATTACTGCCGAACTAAAGAAAGGTAAATATGTTTATTATCATTGCTCAAATGCAAAATGCCCTGAAAAGAGCGTTTGCACAAGAGAAGAGGAGATTGAAAAGCAATTCCTAGAATTATTAAATTCAATAAAAATTGATGCAAATTTATTGGAAATTGCAATCAAAGCACTTAAAGAACATCTAAATGACGAAAAGGATTTTCATTATGAAGCGGTGAAAAATATTCAGTCAAATCTTGTAAAGACTCGAAACAAGTTAGAAAAAATTTACGAAGACAAATTAGACGGGTTAATTTCTGAGGAGTTTTGGTTTAAGAAGCACAATGATTATGTTCTTGAACAAAAGAGCCTATTGAATTCATTAGAACAGCATAAGCAAGGCAGTAATAATTATCTTGAGACGGGGATTCAATTAATCGAACTATCGCAAAGAGCCTCTGAGCTGTACAGTAAACAAAACTCCACTGAAAGAAGAAGATTGTTGAGATTTCTTTCATCGAACTACATGCTAAAGGCTCAAAAGCTTGATTGTAAGCTTAAAGAACCCTTTGAACATATTGTGAAATTGAATCAAATTGAAAACATTCGGAGAGAGAGGGATTCGAACCCTCGTTACGGTTACCCGTAAACAGCATTTCCAATGCTGCGCCTTCAACCGCTCGGCCATCTCTCCAAGACTATAAATTACAGTGAAAAAGTGGAAATCAATTTTAACCCATTAATTCATTCCTGATAGACTTCTTTTAAAATTTAAATATCAGAATTTAAGTCTCGAAACCTCATTCACTAAAATCATGAATTTCTCAGAAGCTTTGGCCTGGGTCTCTCAGCCGACTCTGTATATAAGTCTTCTCAGTTTAGTTGGCATGGAAATTGTGCTTGGCATAGACAATATTGTTTTTATTTCGATTTTGGCTGGAAAATTACCCGAAGACAAAAGAGATTATGCACGTCGAGTGGGCTTGGCATTGGCAGGAGTTTCCCGGCTGTTACTGCTACTTAGCATATCTTGGCTAATGGGGCTAACCACACCTCTTTTCAAAATCGATGCAATTGGATTGTCTCTCACGGGGAAAGACTTGATTTTGCTGGCTGGAGGTTTGTTTCTAATCGGTAAAAGTACACATGAAATATACGAAAAAGTCGAAAAGACTCAAGAAAATCATTTAGAGACACCCACTACCAATTCTTCTTCAAGCAAAAATGCCTCTGCACTTGTCAATTCAGTCATTCTGCAAATCTTTCTAATTGATACTGTTTTCTCACTAGACTCAATCATCACTGCAATTGGCATGGTGAGACAAATTCCAATTATGATTATTTCAATTGTTTTGTCTTTGATAGTAATGTTTGTGGCGGCAAAACCAATTGGTGAGTTTATTGATAAACATCCATCCGTGAAGATCTTGGCATTAAGCTTTTTGCTTATGATTGGAACTATGCTCACTGCTGAAGCCTTTCACCTAGAGATTCCAAAAGGTTATATTTATTTCGCAATGTTTTACGCACTTTTGGTTGAATCCATCAATATTCGCTTTAGAAGCAAGAAAAGATAAATTAGAAAATTAAATTCCTTTATTTGTTTTTTAATTGATGCATTAAATCTGTCAAATATTGATCCACCAATGGGCTTCCTTCGGTTTGACTGATGAATTGAGCATAAAGAGGAAAGTAATCAAGAATTTTAATACTAATAAATTTATCAAAATGAGTATAAATAGCGATTGCAATCAAAATCATTAAAACTCCAAAGGTTTTTTGAATGACCGGTAAATAGGCCGATATATAGCTACTTTTTTCTAGCAAAGTTTTTCCAAACCACGTAAAAGCCAGCATTGGAAGGCCAAATCCCAAAATATAAACAGCCGTTAAAGTAAATATTTGCCATTGAAACGGTCTAGCAGAATTTAATGCGATCATAGAAGCCATGATTGGACCAGCGCATGGTGACCAGATCAGGCCTAAAGCAAATCCAGTCAAAACGCCCGCTCTTAGCCCTCGGGTATTTGCATCGATTTTAATACCAAAAGAATGGCTGACTCTACTCAAAAGCAATTCGATTTTTTCTTCTAAAGCAGGAATGAGCATACTGACACCCAAAAGACCAATAATGATGGCAGCAATAAGGCTTTTCAGGGATTCGTCAAAAGCAAAAAATTTTACAATTGAAGAGGTAATAACTGTTAAAAGAAAAAAACTAATCATTAAGCCTAATACAATGCCCGTTGATTTTCGTCTGCTACCAAGCGAGGAAGAAAAAATAATGGGAATAATTGGCCAAATGCATGGCGCGAAGACTGTGGCCAAGCCTGATAAAAATGCAAATGGGATTAAAATTAACATTTAGGGAATTTGGCCTTTTCAAATTTCTCGTTTGAGTTTTTTGTAAATTTCTTTTAAATGTTGTGCTTTATTATCCTAGAATATTTAGACATAGAAAAAGAATTTTCAGAAGTTAAGAACTTGCAATTCGCTATTTAAATTTGATGTTTACTTTAGAATCAGAAGATAAATCCACTAGTGAAAGAATCAACTTCCAAAAAGAGTCAAATATTTCTGATTCTTCTGCATGCGCATCATTTCCAGTGAGCGATTACAAAGCTAATGAAATGCTATCCAATAAAGTACAAGCAAAAACAAAATATTCAAAAGACTTTTTTACAACTGTCAGAGTGATTTATGCGGACACTGACAATATGGGAGTGGTTTACCATTCAAATTATCTTAGATATTTCGAAATTGGACGAAATGAAATGCTTCGTGAAATAGGTCTTCCTTATAAGCTTTTAGAAGAAAATAACCTCTACATGCCAATTATGGAGGCTCATCTCAAATACATGAGACCTGCCAGATATGATGATTTACTGACAATTAAAACAGTAGCCACTCAAGAAGAAGGTAAATTTCTACGCTGCAAAATTCATTGTAGTGTCTATCACAATGAGGATTTGACTACAGAAGGTTTTACCGTGCATGTATTTTCCAACTCTACTGGCAAACCAACCAGACCACCTAAAGAAATTTTCTCTAAAGTAGAACTGGCTTTGTTTGGGTGAAATGATATTAGTTTGCAAAAAATCAATTACTTTAACAAGATCAAAGCTTAACTTGATTTGCTGAGATCAAAGTTTCTTTGCTTGTGTCGATAATACAGCCAAAGCCTTTTAAATCAACTTTGAGTTTTTTATCAGAAATCACTTGTCCAATTTTTTCTATTTTCAGCTTTGAATGAGTTAATTGAATATTGGGTGAAGTTGTCACAATTGCTCGACTTTGCGATTCACCAAACAGAAGAGAATTTAATCTCAAATAATCAGCTTTGGTCAACTCAACTGCTGCACCTAAATTGCCAGCCATGACAGATTCAGCTAATGCAATCAGGAGCCCGCCTTCGCTTAAATCATGAGATGAATTAATTGAACCATCAGAGATCTTATCTTGCAAGAATTGATGCAAGGCTTTTTCCTTTTCCCAATCCAGTACTGGACATTCCTTTTCATCTTTGGTTTCACCGATAAGCCAAATATTATCTCCCACGGAGCTAAACGCAATTGATGAAGCTTTGTAATAAGAATCCAATACACCAATCATTCCAATTACAGGAGTTGGCAGAATACCTTCTCCTTCGGCAAATTGATTGTAAAGGCTGACATTACCGCTCACAACTGGGATTTCTAATTGATTGCATCCTTCAATTATTCCTTTGACAGATTCTTCCAAATACCAGAAAGATTCAGGATATTCAGGATTTCCAAAATTCAAATTATCAGTTATGGCTAGTGGTTTGGCTCCAACGCATGCAATATTCCTCGCAGCCTCTGCAACCGCAATCTCAGCGCCTAATTTAGGATTTACTTTAATATAAAAAGGATTGCAATCAAGCACCATTGCCAACCCCTTATCACTCAGTTCCTGATTTGGATAGCGCAGACGCACAACCGCTGCATCTCCTTGTCCAGGTTTAATAAGCGTATTTAGCCCAACTTGCTGATCGAATTGCTCATAAATCCAAGCTCTGGAACATAGATTGGGCGAGGCAAGCAAAGCTAATAATTCTTTTTCAATTGCTTCTTTATTTAATGGCACATCTTGTTTGACTGTAATATTGACTGACATTTTGGGTGGAGCCGCATTTCGCACATATTCAGGCGCATAATCAGTTAAGGCTTTGGGAGGTAATTCAACCACTTGTTGACCTTTATGAAAAATTCGCACCAATCCACTATCAGTTACTTTGCCGACAACTGAGGCTTTCAGATTCCATTTCTCAAAAATTTTGATCAGTGCATCTTCATTTTCTTTTTCGGCAATAAATAGCATTCTCTCTTGAGACTCTGAGAGCAAATATTCATGAGCTTGCAATTCACCACGAGTTGGCACTAAATCTAAATCTAAATCGACACCGACATCGCTTTTTGCGCTCATTTCACAGCAAGCACAAGTTAGCCCTGCCGCTCCCATATCTTGAGACGCAACCACTAAGCCGCTCTTAAAAGCTTCCAAGCAGGCTTCAATTAATAATTTCCCAAGAAATGGATCGCCAACTTGAACGGCTGGTCTATCTTTATTGCTCTTTGAGGTTAAACCCGAACTAGCAAAAGCCGCACCGCCAAGTCCATCTCGTCCAGTTTCTGAGCCAACATAAATAATTGAATTACCAACTCCAGTTGCAGCCGAAGGAATTGGGTTCTCGGTTTCGAGTAAGCCAACACACATGGCATTTACTAGCGGATTAGCTTTATAAGATTCATCAAAAATCAATTGTCCGCCAACTGTTGGAATTCCAGTGCAGTTTCCATAATGTGCAATTCCAGAAATCGCGTGAGTTAGAAGGTGATAAGAATGCTCATCAGTATGTGGGCCAAAGTGAAGACTGTTGAGAAAGGCAATTGGGCGTGCGCCAAGTGTGAGAATGTCGCGGAGAATGCCGCCTACTCCAGTGGTAGCTCCCTGAAAAGGTTCGATGGCGGTTGGTCTATTGTGAGATTCGATTTTGAAAGCTACTCTGATTCCATCGCCCAAATCTATAATGCCAGCATTTTCTCCAGGGCCAGCCAGGATTTTTACCTTTGAGCTGGTGGTAGGGAAAAGTCTGAGAAGTGGCTTGGAATTTTTGTAAGCGCAGTGCTCAGACCACATAGCACCAAACATGCCCAGCTCGATTTCATTTGGCTCTTTTTCTATGAGCTTTTTGATTAATTCATATTCGGAATCGGAGATTTTGTATTTTACGAGAAGCGCTTCAAGCTTGGCTTTTTTCTCATTTGCATCTTCGCTCTTAGCATCCAAAGTAGGGCTTGAATGCTTATTTGAATCAATTGTGGCTGTCATAGAATTTGATTTTTGAAACTTACTCTAACTTATCTTCTACGCAAAACTAGAACTTGCTTTAAATAAATCCGCTCCCTGCTTCATTTGAGTACCTCCCAGTCTCCTTAACAGGAGGAGCTTAGAATTTGTGCTGCTCTATTCTCCCCTGTCAGGGGGGGAGATGTCCGAAGGACAGAGGGGGTTAATCAAGCAAACAGGATGCAGAATAATTATTTGCGTAATGTGAAACTTACTCTAAGTTTAAATTATGTCTTAGATTATTTTAGGTAACTCTGCGAATAATTCAGCTGTGTTTGTGATTTTGTTTTGATTGGAGTTTTGTGTTCTTAGGTTCAATGTCATCAATACGCGGAAAAATGTGATCTAAATGTAGAGATTCTAAATTAGCTTCTTTTAATTGTTTGTCGAAAATTTCTAGTGGGTTATTGTCAAAGATACTTCTAGTCCATAATTGATTCGCCGCACCTGACAAGATATCTGCTATCTGTATTCTTGGTTCATTAGATGAAGATGTGGGCACTATTGTCACATTCTTGAAGTTTTGATCAAACAAACCTAATTCTATTACCAATTCTCGTATTGGTTTATTCTCATCATATAGAATTTCTAGTGATTGATTTAACTCTTTCCAGTAATCAATATGACCCCTAACTATAGTTTTGCAGAGATCATATACTTGAGCAGAATCTTCAATAGTCTCCTGTATGTATGATTGAGATTTCAGAATCAATCGAATAAAATCCCATAAATTATTTTGCAATAGTCCATTTACTGAGATGCTGTCTGGTAAAAGAGAATTTTCTATATTTCTGACATCGGAATAGAATTTTTTAGTGGATTTAATCATTGATTGAAAGTTTCCCAGGAGTTTCTCCAATCTTTCATTACCAAAAGTTGATAACATCTCATAATAAATTTTGTTAGCTACCGAAAGCCTATAATAAGTTGAGCCCTTACGATTTAATGATGGTTCAATCAGCAGTTCTACCATTAAAGTCAAAAGCACAAACTTTTTGTTAACTACTATATATCGTGCACTATTCTGTTTAACAAGATACTTTATGACGTCTAGTATTATTTTTCTTCCTTCCTCACTTTCCTTTAACTCAGCAAACTTTTGTTTCTTTTTTGGACTTTTATGGAGGAGCTTTTGGGCATCTTGCAAAGAAATGTTGACTGAAGACATTATAAATAATGGCTGTGTTGAATCAAGAAAATTACTCCCAGTATATCCTGACTCATCCATGGCAATAGTTAGTGATTGTGGAGACATAAATGGTTTATGTATTCTTTAAGGGGTAACCCATTTTTTTCGATTTAGCAACAATTGCATCTTCCGATCGCTTGACTCCTTTACCTTGAACGTAATCAGGACCTTTATCTTTTAAGTGAGCTTCTTCAATTGTTTCTAATTCATGCTTTTTATGTTTTTTACCAGCATTTTTGGGTTTATTTGGCATATTAATCTCCTCCTTTGTTTTGCAAAGAGTATGCCCACTATGAGGATTGTCTATTCAATGTATTCATTACTAAAATTGAAAAAAGAAAACGAAAGTTATATGGTTACCGCTTGAATTTATTCCCAATATTGGGGATAATGAAATCAGGAAATGCAAAATGAATACTAAAAGTAGAAAACCAATTGAGTGGCTGGGAGACTCATTAAATGAGTTATCTAGTTTTCCTCTTGAGGTTAAGACAGAGATTGGTTTTGCTCTTCATGAAGCTCAGAAAGGCAGAAAGCATTCAAGTGTTAAGCCTCTTCGTGGTTTTCACGGAGCTAGCGTTTTAGAAGTAAAAAGTGATTTTAATACTGATACGTTTAGAGCCATGTACACCGTCAGATTCAAGGAAGTCATTTATGTTTTGCATGTATTTCAAAAGAAGTCAAAATCTGGAATTTCTACTCCTAAAGAAGATTTAGATTTGATTGATAAAAGATTGCATTCAGCCAAAGACCACTATAAAAGCAATTATGGAGATCAAGAATTATGAAAGAAAAAATAATAAAATCATCAGGTAATGTATTTGCAGACTTAGGTCTTGAGAATGCTGATGAATTGTATATAAAAGCTGATTTAATCGCTATGCTCGGAGATGCTATTAAAAATAGGAAGCTCACCCAAATAGAAGCTGCTGACCTGATTGGCATTTCTCAACCTAAGCTTTCAGAGCTTCTCAAAGGAAAAGACTTCGGTTATAGTGTTGAACGCTTACTACGCTTTCTTCATAAGTTGAAAATTGAAATTGAAATTAAGCTCACAGACAATCAAACTAAACAAACCCGTTCAACTTTGGTTCCTGTTTAGTATTTTAAAAACTCTTGAATATTCATACCAATATCTTTTGAAATAATTCTTAAAAGCACAGGAGAAATATCTCTCCCTTTATGCATTGGAACAGTTGTGCAACGTCCTTCTTCATGTCTAAACTGTCTGTGAGAACCCTTTGCCTTACTTCTCCAGACCCAAACTCCACAAGCAGCTTTATTACTTCTTCAGGCTTTAGAACTGGCACTTTACCCACAACTTAAGCCACAGAAATAGATTGCGGACCGATGAATTCACTTTCAAAATCAGGTTCACCCTCACTAAAAATCAATTGAGGAAGTTCTTGAAGGTTTTCATGTAATTCGTCTAGGTTCTCTGCTTGAGTGCGAGCACCTATTAAGCCTAGTCAGTATCCAACTAGGAGACCTCTATCTTTGCATTTCTCAATAACAGCTGTACAAGTTCTCATAGATATAAATTTAAATCGTTTGATATTTGCATAATACCCCTTAAAATGGATCTCCCTGGGTAATAGTGTTGAACGCTTATTACGCTTTCTATTATCTCTTATGATTAGTTGTAAAAGAAGAATGAGAATTTAATTTATGCTTCGAATCTTCCTCTTTGGAAAAGGCTTTCAATGATTCAACACTCTCAATAAGTTTACAAATCGAATATTCACTTTGATTTTTATTTGAGCAATCAGGAGTAATACTCCATTTGTCTTTAACCACCACAAGAAATGATTTGATATTTTCTAATTCATCAATGTGTTTAGTGATTTCTGCGATCTTGTCTTCCAAAAGGCTTCTCACATTTTCACATGGGTGATTTGGCTTTTCAATTCGTAATAAACCTTTTATTTCTTGAAGACTGAAATTAACGGTCTGGGCTTTTTTTATAAACTCAATTTGTTTCAGCGTTTTAATTTCATCAAATAATCGATAATTAGAGGAAGTTCTTTCAATTGCTTCTATCAGTCCTTGTTCTTCATAATAACGAAGCGTGTGTTTGGAGATCCCGCTCAATTCACTTAATTTACCTATTGTTACTAGATTGTTATCTCTCATAAGTATTCAGGGTGTTCTCTATTGACCTTAGAGTCGACTGCTCACTTTATGATTCTAATATGCAGAAAGAAATCTGCTGACTTAAATTTCTTATCTTAAGGGGTAATTCAATATGAAAATAAAATTAGCAAGTTTAGCTTTAGCAATGGCTCTATTTACAGGCATGAGTGGTTTGGCTTCAATTGCATGCCCATGTACTGGCGATAATAGTCCATGTAAATGTGGATCATCATGTCCTTGCCAAAATAAATAGAACTAAGAGGGGGGAGCATACTAAGCTCCTCTTTGAGTTTATAGGTACAAATTAAAATTGCTATATATTTGCATTATACTCCTTGAAAAGTAAAAACTTTGTTTATAGCATTGAACGATTAATGTGCTTTCTTCACAAGCTTAGACATTGAATTAAACTTTCAATCTATTAATGAGTTTATCAAGGCTATTCGCAATACTAGAAAAACAGGTAGCTGTTGCAGCAACTTCTTCGCTGGCAGCAGTATGTTCTTCAATACTCGACGTCACCAATTCAGCATCTTGTTGTACCAAATTAGCTTGGTCAGCAACTGAGTAGGTCAAACTAAGAATTTGGCTGGAAGTATCAACCTCTTGATCAATAACTTTTTCTACTTCTCTGACAGACTCTTGCGCACTCAAAACAGCCTTTTGAATGAGTCTGAAAACTTCTTCAGTTTTTTGAGAAGTTTCGGTGCTAGATGAAACGATTCTCACACTCGCTTGCATTTGCTCTGTCATATTGGCAATTTTAGACTGTATCAATTCAATTAAACTTGAAATGCTTTTTGCAGCACCTCCAGTTTCTTCAGCTAGTTTACGAACTTCTTCGGCAACAACCGCAAAGCCTCTACCATGCTCACCAGCTCGGGCAGCTTCAATTGCAGCATTTAATGCTAATAGATTTGTCTGTGAAGATACTGAACTAATCATATTAACAATATTAGTAATACGTTGTGATTCAGCGCTTAAATCTTTCATTGTGCCAGACAGTTCGTCAATGCTAGTTCTAATAAAAGAAATAGTCTCTTTGATTTCACTTACCATTGAAGAACCACTCTCAATAAACACCTGAACGGCTTCTGACTCTTCCACCGCACGATTTGCCTGCTGCTTAGACTCATTGATAAGTAGATCCAATCGACTAATAGAAGAGGAAGTTCTATCGGCTAACTCTTTTTGCATATTAGATCTATGCGAGACCTCTGTAATAGTTTGTGCAATAACTTCCACACTACTTGATGCTTGTTGAGAAGATGCGGCTAATATTTCTGCTTTAGTAGCCAGCTCATGAGATTGATTACGCACCTGTTTAACTATGAGACTAATTTGATTCATTAGTCTATTAACACCTTTTGCCAATTCATTGGTTTCATCCTTACCATCTTCAGGAATGCGGTATTGCATATCACCCTCAAAGTCAGCCAAAGTATTGAGAGCATCTTTGAATTTATTTAAAGAACTAAGAATGGAATAACCCAAAAAGTAAAAAGCACCAAGAATAATCAAAATACAGATTATTCCAGTCACAATTTGAACTAATTTCGCTCTTTCTAATTCTTTCTCATTTTGACTATCCAGTTCATGAATAACATCAGTAGCTAATTTGATTGCCCCTGAATTATTAGATTCATTTATTAATCTGAGTACTTTATCTACGTCCTGAGGGTTTGATTTACCATTAGCACTTGCTTTGGAAGTATATTTGTTGCAAGTAGCTTTAAAAGCATTCCAGCTATTACTAAGATTACTAAGCTTTGTTCCTAGAAAATTATTATGCCTCTCAAGCTTATACAACTCATTTAGTGCTACATCACCTGCTTCAATTTGTGTATCCAAAGAACTGCGATCAATTTTTTCATCTAATACTAATGGAAGCGAATAAGCAACTGCGAATATATCTCTTCTAAATAAATAAACTTTATTGAGGTATTGCTGTGAAATCAAAGCTTTATCGTAGATAATAAAACTGCATGAAATCAGCCCAGCTATAACTAGAGCCAAAAATATAAAAGCAGTTATTAGTCTTTGCTTAATGGACAAAATATTTTCTCCCTAAAGCCAAAAAATTCAATATGAGTATTTTTAAAGAGTATTAATTTATGTTTTTATCCCAATAATATAATTAGGAAGCATAAATATAATTTGCTATTCAATTCATACCCATTCTCAAAATTGAATCAAAATACTTGCGGTAAACCCCTTTAGGATCACGAAAGAAATATTATATTTAAGGACTTTAGCTAGCAGCGCTTCAAAGCTTTGAAATAGACTGTCCATCAATAAATGAGTTATTTGATCTGATAATTTTATCTATTGCGTATTGAGGGATTTATCTTTGATTTCAAATAGAACCTTAAATCGTTTTAAAGTCATCTAGAGACAAGAAATAATTTCATGTAATGCAAATAGCTTATTTTGTTTAGTAATAACCCCTCGAATTACAAACATGAAAAATTTATTTCAAGGAAGCGGCTAAATTAGATATATTTGAATAAATCAAAATTTACTTTAATAGTTCAGAAAGCTTTTCAAGAAGTATTTCTGATATGTCTTATGCCAAATTCAATCAGCAATCCAACCGCTAGACCAATAATCCCAACAATCGCTATTGTGATGGGTAGTAAATCAGATTGGGAAACCATGAAAGAAGCATGCTTGATTTTGGATGAGCTTAAAGTTGAATATAAAGCCCAAGTGGTTTCCGCTCACAGAACTCCCGATTTAATGTTTGAATTTGCGGAGCAAGCTGCAAGCAAAGGATTAAAAGTCATTATTGCTGGAGCTGGAGGGGCTGCTCATTTGCCAGGCATGATTGCTTCAAAAACCCATTTACCAGTTTTGGGCATACCAATTCAGTCTAAAACTCTGCAAGGAATTGATTCATTACTTTCGATAGTACAAATGCCTGGCGGTATACCAGTTGGTACTCTGGCAATTGGCAAAGCTGGCGCAAAAAATGCGGCTTTATTGGCTTGCTCCATCTTAGCCTTGAATGACTTAGGGCTTACTGAAAGATTAATTCAATGGCGAAAGAAGCAAACCAATGATGTTTTAGAAACTAGGAATGAGCTTAGTTTCTAAGACTTCCTGAAATTCACAAATCTTTCTCGCTTTGGATTTCAGATCCTCTTTCTAAGCGCCCTTCGGAGGTAGGTGAATACAAATCCTAGAATTTATAGAGATTCTCTTGATTTTATCAAGAAGCTTTTATTCAAAAAACAGGCTTAATGAAAAAAAAGAGAATCCAAAATACTAAGCAATAAAAAAGAGTAGCTAATAAAAATGACTTCCATTAGTTACTCTCTTGATTAATACTTATGAATGCTTAAACGCTAATCTTTTTCACAATAAGCTTTGTGTAATCTTGTCTATGCCCCTGCTTACGACGATAACCCTTTTTAGGTCTTTGCTTGAGAATCAAAACTTTTTTACCTTTGAATTGGCTCGCAACTTCAAGAACAACTTCTCCTTTTGGATTCACGAGAATTGAATTGTCATCTTTAACTGCTAAAGGAATATCTGAAATTGTGAGTTGGCTGCCTTCTTCGGCTTCTAACTTATCTACAATAATTGTTAAACCTTCAGTGACTTTAAATTGTTTACCGCTGTGCTTTATATATGCAAACATTGTTGTGAAAAAATTGTTGTGAGAACTTTTATTTATGAATTGGCTAATGAAGAAGTGAAATGAATTTCTTAATTTACAATTCTAAAATCTGAAGTATTAAATCTAGCATAAATGCCATTCAATCTGTCAATTCGAAGCTCAAAAAATCAAGTCTTAGATCATAACTGGCCTGATCTGGAAAGCTCATTCAATTTGATTTTTCAAGACCCTGAAATTTCTCAAAGAAAAAATTGCCACGAAAGTAATGCTTGGATTAATTATTCAATTGTTTTCAAATCACCAAATAAAAAAATTTCTTTTGAATCAAAAAATTATCTTCTATCCTTAAAACCTCTAAGCGAAATAAATAGACTGAAAAAAGAAATAGAGGCCTTTTTATCATCCGATCAGAAGAGTTTTTCCTTTGAGCCACTGGAGCCCAATTTAGAATTAGTTCTTGAAAAATCAAATAATGGAAAATTTAAATTATTTTGCTGGATTGATAATGGCAACGCTGAACTCACGCATTACACTTGGGATTCATTCGGGTTACGGCTTTATACAGACAAAGAAGAAATAAATAAATTCATAAGCCAAATAGATGAATTAAATGAATTTCTCCACAATTTTCACAGTGACTAAATGGTTTTGAACTTTTCAGTTTTTACTTTTGGCAATTTAGGCTTTATCGAGTACTTCAATGCCAGGAAGAATTTTGCCTTCCAGAAATTCAAGTGATGCGCCACCGCCTGTACTAATATGACCGAAATCATTATCGTGATATCCAAATCCAGCAACTGCTGCCGCTGAATCTCCACCCCCGATAATTGTTTTACCTCCATTTTTCTGAAGCTTCACTAAAGCCGCCGCAATCGCTTTTGATCCACTTGCAAATCGGCTATCTTCGAAAATCCCAACTGGCCCATTCCACAAAACAGTTTTTGATTCAGAAATATAACGTGCAAAGTTTTCGCTTGAAATCGGCCCAATATCGCAACCCGTCATATTGTCAGGTATTTGACCTGCAAGAATTGGCTGAGGGTTTTCAGATTTGTCATCAAAATTATTCACACAAAGATTATCTTGAGGAAAAATCAGCGCTGTTCCTTTTTTTCTAGCTTGCTCAATCAGTTCTAGCGCCACTTTCATTTTGTCATCTTCGCAAAGTGATTGTCCAATTTTTCCACCCTGAGCCTTGATAAAGGTATATGACATTCCGCCACCAACTAAAACCACATCGCTCTTGTCAATTAGCGAGGAGAGAATATCAATTTTACTTGAAACCTTGCTTCCACCAATAATGCTGGTAAAAGGTCTTTCTGGACGACTCAATAAACTACCCAATTCTCGGATTTCTTTTTCCATCAGAAAACCAGCTATTGCGGGTCTCAAGAATTTAACAATCCCTACTGTACTAGAATGAGCTCTATGCGCAGTTCCAAAAGCATCATTAACATAGACCTCCGCTAAGCTAGCTAATTCTTTGCTAAAGGCTTCATCATTAGCTTCTTCTTGAGCATAAAAACGAAGATTCTCTAAAAGACAAACTGAACCGGGGCTTAATTTGTGAATGGCATCTTTTACGTCAGCACCAATGCAGTCCGGGAAAAAACTGACCGATTGACCTAGTATTTGCTCAAAAGCCTTTGCCACAGGTTTGAGGCTAAATTCTGAATTTGGTTTCCCTTTGGGGCGTCCTAAATGACTTGCAAGTATAACTATTGCTTTGTTTTTAATAAGGTATTGAATGCTTGGCAGACTAGCTCTCAAACGTGTAATATCACCGACTTGTCCATTCTGAATCGGCACATTAAAATCAACACGTACAAAAACTCTTTTATTTTGAATTTGCTCAGGTCTAAGATCTTCTAATCCGATGATTTCATACATAATGTTACTAATTACCCAGTGCCCACTTTAGATGATTGAGATACTAGAGGATAAACCTCACAATGCCACTAACTATGACAAATCAGTATAACAATTATTCATTTGTTTGTAAGAGCAAAAAAAACAAAAACTTAGACCTGTATTTGCTCAAGCTGCTTAATTCCTTTAACAATGTCGTTAATAACTCTAACTGTTACATTGAGCTTCTTCTCTGCTTCAAGCATAGACACCATTAAATCTGCAGCATTAAATTCTCTTTCGCCTTTCATCATTTGCTCTGATAATTGCTGAGGCTTTTGTATTTCTTTACTTGCTTCTGTTAATAATGTATTGAAAGTTCCCAATACTGAGTTATTTGCCTTTACCCCATTTACCCCTAGAGGCATAGTTGGCATATCACCTACAATATTTGGACCAGATATACTGGGAAATTTTGGGTAGGAAGGAAATGTTGAAAATAAATTAGGCGCATCCATCATATTAGGGATATACCCAATTGATCAAAATCTATTCAACCAAAAAGTCAGCCAATTGAATGATTTTAAAATCCAAGAAAAAAACAATTTAGCTTTAAGAAATTATGGCTAAAGATTTCACCTTAGTTAGT
Source organism: Candidatus Melainabacteria bacterium (assembly GCA_005110395.1). GTDB lineage: Bacteria > Cyanobacteriota > Vampirovibrionia > Caenarcaniphilales > Caenarcanaceae > LMEP-10873. The sequence continues at coordinate 15,748 of DUDU01000035.1, forward strand.
CCTTCAAGGATATCTCTTCCTTTAAGAAAAGCTAATTCAACGACAAAAGCACAAGCAACAACTTCACCTCCAATAGCTTGAATTAATTCACAACTTGCCTGAGAAGTACCACCAGTGGCTAACAAATCATCAATGACTACTACTCTTTTCACTTGAGCTACATTATTCATTTGGCTTGTACTGTTTGTCTGATCCAGAGCATCTTCATGAATTTCAATTGTTGCTTCGCCATATTCAAGACTATATGATTTTTGCTTAGTCTTCCAAGGTAATTTACCAGGCTTACGAATAGGAACGAAAGGTAATTTCATTTCTCTTGCGACTGGTGCTCCAAAAATAAAACCTCTAGCTTCAATCCCTGCAATATGTGTAGGTTCAAATTCGCTTATTAGTGAAACCAAACCTTTGAGAGTTTCATCAAAGAGTTTGGGATCGCTCAATATTGGAGTAATATCTTTGAAAATAATTCCTTTTTTAGGGAAATCAGGAACATCACGAAGGGTCTGAATAATATTTTGTTCTAATGTAAGAGTTGACATTTGTAATTGATGAATTTGTTCAATTAATGAATTTTTGGAATTGAAGAAAAATATCATACTTGCAGCCTTGAATGAAAATTTCGAATCTGCAAACTTATTTTGAAAAGATAATTGAATCCATTTCAAAACCTTTATTGGAGAGCCCCAAAACTCAAATTGATTCTTAAAGTGAAAAATAGTCAAGAAAAAGTTAAGTCTTGATTTATTTCTAATTTATTAATTGACCCTTATTTTCTACGGGATTTAATTCAAACAAGCAAATCTATAGTGTAATCCTTGTTATTTGGGGAGCTTGATTTAATATGAAATCACAACAATTTATACAACTTGATACTAAATCTATTCTTAAATTTTATGTCGCAATATTTCTCATATGTATGAGTAGTTGGTCTATTAGTGCCAACCAAACCAATGAAGCCAACGCTAATATTCAGCAATCAATGGTTTTCAATACTACCCCGAATCAAGGTAGCACCATTTATATTGGTAATAGAGATAATACTCAGTGCGAAGGTTATGGTGGACTGAGAATATGTAAACGAATACCCTATTCAAATTACACTTTTAATCAGTACAACACTCAATTGAATTATTTAACAAACTATAACGATTATTCTACCTACAACAATATAAATCAATATGGCTCCCATCTAGGAGATTCAATCGGAAGCTATTTGGGTTATTCACAGGCAAACAATTCAGCTCTTACTTATCTATATCAGTTGATTAATCAATTAATTGCAATTATCAATCAAATCTTTAATCAGTCTCTTTGCTCTCAGCATAATCTTTGCAATCCAAACCCAACAGTCTGCACCCAAGAACAAAGACTTTGTACTGATGGATCGGCTATGCCCAGGGATCCTGATTGTACTTGGAGATCAGAAAAATGTCCTGTTGCTCCACAACAATGTCAAGTTCAATGTCCAGGATGCACAACCATTGTGACTGGCACTTTTGTCAACAATGTATGCATTCCTTTACCTGGTGCTTGTGATGGATTTACTCCAACTACTCCAGTAACTCCAACCACTCCAACTACACCAGTAACACCAACCACTCCAACAACGCCAACTACACCAGTAACACCAACCACACCAGTAACACCAACTACACCAGTAACACCAACCACTCCAACTACTCCAACTACACCAGTAACACCAACTGTAAAGTTTCACCAGGTTATGGAGAGTAAAGACTCAAGAAATTGATCTGGTGTCTTGTGAAATAAATCAGTATGTTTATCATACCAATATCGATAAGCATCTATCGGTGTTCTCACCTTAATTTCTTTCTTCAAGCTGGTATGAAGCCTGCTTATGTTGTACTGCTTCATAAAAACTAATAATGATTCTTTCATTTCATTCA
>DUDU01000036.1 GCA_005110395.1 Candidatus Melainabacteria bacterium
ATAGAGAATTGCTTGTCAAAGAACAAACCACCCTGGTCAACAGCACGGACAGTTATATTGTGAGAAATATTTGTTTCAAAATCAAGTAAAGTTCCATTGGCAACCGTAACTTGTCCGGTACTAGCATTAATAGCAAATCTCCCGCCCGCGTTATCTGCTAATGAATAAGTGAGTACGGCTCCAGCATCGGGATCGGTGCCAGTTAAAGTACCAAGTGAAATACCATTTGTACTATTTTCGGCAATTGAGGCTAAAGTACCATTAATTGAGATTGGCGCTTCATTTACGTTAGTTACCGCAATAGAGAATTGCTTGTCAAAGAACAAACCACCCTGGTCAACAGCACGGACAGTTATATTGTGAGAAATATTTGTTTCAAAATCCAATAAACTACCATTGGCAACCGTAACTTGTCCGGTACTAGCATTAATAGCAAATCTCCCGCCCGCGTTATTTAATAATGAATAAGTGAAAGTATTCCCTATGTCTGGGTCTATAGTTTGTAACTGCCCAACTGAAGTGCCAGTAGTATTATTCTCAGGAGTAGTACCACCTGAGGCAAAACTTATGTCCGTAGGAGCAGCATTAAAAGGGTTAAACTCTTTGTTTGCAAATAGTATATGCTCTATAAAGTTAGTTCCAGGTGACGTTTGTGTAGCATCGGAAAAGTAATTCTTAATTATTAACTGCCCTTTTCCTGCTGTAGTAGAAACTTTATTCTCAATGTTAATAATCAAATCCTTGCCATTATTTGTTATTAAGGCATCAGTTGGGCCGCCATTCGTGTAGTGGTAATACTGAGTTAGATCAATAGTGTCTTCTCCGCTTGCATCTTGGAATGTGTCCGTTCCAAAATTACCCAAAAAGTTTTTCCAGTAATCGTTTCCAGCTTGTCCGTCAAAATAATTATTAAAGCTGTTGCCCGTAATAATGTCGTTTCCTTGGCTGCCTATTACTCTTGAAATAACATTTCCGGTTCCCCAATTTACCTTATTGCCTAAACCATCAGTTACTTCATCATAATTTGAATTACCTGCTAGCTTTATACTTAGTGGTGTGGTCGCTGAACTAAAATCAATGGTGTTATCAGTATAAACTGAGTCATAAACCATATCCTCAATGGTATCTACTCCAAAATTATTATCAAATTTGTAAGTATCCCCTCCCATATCTCCATTTAAGTAATCATTACCTGCACCACCATTGATAATGTCATTGCCTGTTTCACCATAAATAGTGTCGTTTCCATCTCCACCTAAAATAGTGTCATTTCCTGCTCCAGCATAAATAGTGTCACTTCCTCCTCTTGCTTCTATAAAATTGTCAGCCACTGTCCCTCGAATTGAATCAGTTCCATCTCCTGATATTAAATTTTCAATTTCGCTATTAGACCACTTAACAGTATTACTGCCAACGGTAACTTGAGGGTTTACGCCATTAGAACTCAAGTTAATAGAGGCATTTGAAGTAATTGCGCTTAAATCAATAGTTTCATTTCCCTCACTAGCGTTTTCTGTGATTGTATCGTTACCAAAGTTTCCAGAAAACACATATTTATCATCCCCTATTCCTCCAAGCAAAGTATCATTGCCAGCACCACCATCGAGGATGTCATTACCAGCTCCGGCTTGAATATTGTTTGCAGCCGCGTTTCCAATCAAAGTATCGTTGGCAGTTCCACCAATTACGTTTTCAATTAAATCAGAGAAATTTATTGTATTGATTCCGTCAGTAATTTCATTGCCTTCGCCAACTGTTAAATTAATTATTACTGTAATTGTAAGTAATTTAAAGTCCAGTGTATCAGTACCTGAGGCATCAGTAATTGTGTCTATTCCCCAATTTAATTCAAAGACATAAATATCATTACCAGCACCACCATCTAAAAGATCATATCCTAGTCCACCTAGCAAAGTGTCATTGCCTGCTCCAGCATAAATAGTGTCATTTCCTCTGCGTCCTTCAATTCTATTATCTCCTGTGTTGCCATAAATCAAATCATTGACTTGACCAGCGTAAACATTTCGAATTGTATTATTTTCCCAATTAATAATATTGCCAAGAGTGTCTTGCACTTCATTGCCTGAGGAAGAGACAAGATTGATAGTTAATGGGACTAGTATGGCTGTTAGATCTAATTCATTAATTCCTGATGACATGAGTATTGTGTAACTACCCCAGTCATGAATAAAGACATACAAATCGTCTTTACTGCTCCAGGAAAGAGTCTGATTATATGACTTTGTTAACTTGCTGTAAAAAGTAGTCATTAGCGTACCTCACGATAATTATCTACATCATTTCTTCCTCTGATAATGCTAGTAGTCTCTCATGTCAAGGGTGCTTACTCTTCAATAGAGCCATAACCACACAGTTTCCCTTAGTTTCTTGTGTTCTTATTATGGGGTATTCTTTGTTATTAGTATTTTTTTTTAATATTTAAAAGACTCTTTAATTCAAAATAAACATGTTTGATTAAATTTTCTCTGATCTGGATGATGGATCTCTAAATGCTCTATCAAAGGAGAAATTCAAAGGTTCCGTAAAGAAGCTCAAAACATTCTTTTCACGAGTAATAATATCTGCGGTCAAAGACATACCAGCCTTAAGTGGAATTATAGTTTTACCATCTTGCATAAAATCTTTTTCTGATTTAATTCTGACTATATAGTGTGGAGTTGGATCTCGATCTTGAGGCTGAGCCGCAATTGTAGAAGGAGATATAGCTACTACTTGTCCATGTAAACGGCCAAATTTTTGATAAGGAAATGCATCAATCATTAGACTTACTCTTTGTCCTGCATGAATATAAGAAAAATCTTTATTAGTAACTTTCACTTCTGCAATCAGTTTTGAGCTTTTTGGAACAATTGACATTAATGATTGTCCGCTAGCAATAACTTCTCCAGTTCCGTGAAAAAGCTGTTCATTGATAATTCCATTCATTGGTGCATAGATTGATTGGCGTTTGCGAGTAACCTGATTTTTATTAATTTCACCTTCCAAGTTCAAAATATTTCTCTCATGATCGGTTAATCTCAATAAAATTTCTTTTTTATACTCTCCTTCAGCTTGTTTAAGTTGCTCACCAGCTTGGGTTAATTCAATTTCTTTGGCTTTTACTTCTTCTTCAATTGCCGCTAATTCACCGCGTGTATCAATGGTTTTTTGTTCATATTCATTCAATTCAACTATTGTTATTCCGCCTTCTTTATTTAATTTCTTATATCTCTCTAAAGTATTCTCACTAACTGAGAGAAGTTGAATTAATTTATTTTTCTTTTCAAGGGCTTGTTGGCGCAAATGTTTAGTTTTTTCAATTTGCATTTTCAAGGCAGAAACTTGTGCTTTATATGATGATCTAGAGGCATTTAACCAAGCTGTCTGTGAACTAGAAGAATTGATACCAATATCAGTATTAGTGCTTTCATTAGATGTGGCTGCTTTCAAAACTAATGCTTCATTCTGTAAATATGTCAGCTGGCTAGTAAAACTATTTCTTTCAGCTTCATTTGGTTCAGGATCAAGCTCCATTAAAAGTTGACCTTTCAGAATTTCTTCATTTTCATGAACATATACTTTAGTTATTGCACCATTAATTGGTGACATAACTTGTCTAAGTTTACCTTCAGGTACTAATTGGCCCATACCAGTCACAGATTCTTCAATATTGCCGAACCAGAGCCATAAACCCATTGCCAGAAAACCCAAAAAACTAATTGCGAAAAATGCAAAACTTGCAACAGTTTGTTTGTTTTTTTGCTCAGTAGAATGGTTAGTTTTTTTAATTTCATTAGACATAACTACTTAGCCGCCTCCAACTCAGTTGCTAATAAATGATAATAATAGGCTCTTGCATTTACCAATTCATTATAAGTACCTTGCTCAACTATTTCTCCTTCATGCATCACAATGATTTGATCCGATTGTGCGTGCAAAGGCAAATAATCAGTTACAAATATACAAGTAGATTTTTTGTATCTTTCCAATAAAAGACTAAAAATTGAGCCAGTCAATGATTGATCTAGTGAGGCTAGAGCTTCATCTAGAATTAAAACACTTGGCTTTCTAAGTAATACTCTAGCAAGAGCTATTCTGGCAGCCTGCCCACCCGAGAGATTATTACCCATTGAAGTCACTGGCGAATCAAAACCTTTAGGAGTCTTTAACAAAAACTGATCTAATTGAGCCATAGTAGCCACTTCGGTAATTTCTCGCATAGGTGCACTTGGTTGTCCTAGTGAAATATTTTCCTTGATTGTACCTGCATACAAAAACGGTTTTTGCAGAGCTACTCCAACTTGTTTGCGCAAATCATCCAGTTCTATATTTGCAACATTGAAATTATCCAACAATATGTAGCCTGAATTTGGTTCATAAAGTCTTTGAAGTAGCCTAATTAAGCTTGTTTTCCCTGCACCGCTTTTGCCCGTCAAAATGACTTTTGAACCAGCTTTAATTTCTAGATTGATATTTTTTAATACTAAAGGAGCTTGTGCATTGTATTTGAAATCCAAATCAACAATTTTAATATCCCCTTTCAATGCATCTAGTCTAATACCATTATTTGAATGCGACTCTGAATCTTCTTGATAAACTGTTTTAAGAAGTTCTAGGCTACTAAGAGCTCCCTGAAATTGCTGAATTGAACCAAAGAGTTTCTGAAAAGATCCAATCAGGTTTTTACTCATCATGTTTATAGCCAAATATGCACCATAAGATACTCTTCCTGCAAGCACTTCATGAGCGCCGTAGTATAAAGTAATAATTGAACCTAAATTCCCTAAAAAGCCAATTAGATTTCCACCATTCACTTGATCAAAGCGCGCTTTAAATCCATTTTCAAAAGTGTGAATTGCTTGTTGCGTTAAACTCCTTTCTAAATGTTTACCAGCACTAATAGACTTAACCGTTTCAGGACTTTCAAGTGCTTCTGAAAGCTTAAGCTGATAGGCTCTTTGTTGTTTATTGTATTCTAATGCTCTTTTTTGCATTCCTGGTGCTACGCAAAAAGTAATTATGGAAATTGGAATTAATGTAATCATGGAAATAAGCGTGAGCGGTGCATTTATACATAGCAAAACTCCGAATAGGAGAATCGCAAAGAATACATCAAGTGAAGAAACTAAAATAGTATTTAAAAGAGTTTGATTTGTTTTAGAAAATTCACTAATACTTTGGCTAAATGATTTAGTTAGTTCACCAGAACTTTTGGCTAGAGGTATAGAAAAAATTCGTTGTAATAAACTTTTGTAGCCAGCTTTATCGAGCAGTTCTAGTTGATATGAAAGAACATATGATTTTACAACTTTTACAGTTAAATCAAAGACCGTTAGGATAATCATTCCCCAAGTCATAATATCGAGAGTATGCAGATTTTGATGACCAAATACTCGATCGAAAATTACCATATAAAAAATCGGTGAGCTAATGGCAACAAATTGTACAAAAATAGATGCAATTAACATTTGCGTGGATAAGTTCCAATTATTTCGAATAAAGTCAAAATACCAATCCAAGTTATATGGTTTTTCTTCTTTTTCAATACTTTTTGGAGACAATTGAATAATCAAATATTCAGTAGATTCATCATCATTTAGAAATTCAATTGGGCTTATGTGATTGTTTAATTTCTGAATAAAAACATCTTTTTTCTTATTTACAATCCAGCAAAACTTACCAGTATGATCTTGAAGTATAAATGGCAATTTAGCCTCTGACAAATTGGTTTTATTACAGGTGCTAATTTCAATATCAAAACCAAATGATTTTATATTCTGGGCTAATTCATCTATGTTTTTTGCTTTATATAAAATTGCATCACTATTCCCATAGCTCTCAAAATAAGTGAGTACTTCGTTCAATACTTCTGATGCATTATTGGACTTATTGTCTTTTTTTTGACTTGTTTTATCGTTATCAATATCGTTTTTTGGAATATGTTTTTCTTGTTTGTGAAATATTGATTCGCTCTTAATCAGCTCTTTTGAACTATTACTAATGGAGTTAATACTAGGCTCTATATTAGTTTTCTGGCTTTCTTCTTGATTATCAAATTGTTTTTCTTTTTCAGGAATTGATAAAAGCGTTGATAAGGAATTTGTAACAGAATTATCAATGGAATTACGAATCTTATTAATAGTTCTTCCCAAATAAGTATCTAAATCATTTACTGAACTATTGGTACAACTTTCAAGTATTAATTCCCCCGAAGCAATAAATTTAAGATCTTTATTTCCTAAGAATTGATTTGATAAAACATCATCCCTTTGAAGAAAACCAATAGTTTCTTCTTTACCCAAAGCATTTTTGCGTAGAATTCTGACTTTACCTTCGAGAATAATTAAATGCTCAGCTGCAGAACATATATCTGATGTTATTGTTTCGCCAATATCTAATTTGAAATGTGATTCCATTTAGCTACTCTCACCATTAGTCAGTATTTGAGCATTCGCTAATTTCAATTGTCTTTCTATCCATTGTTCAAACAGTTTTTCTTTGAGTGAATTCTCGATTTGTGGTGTCAATTGAGCTGATTCAAACTTAATAAGTTTCAATATCAAATAAGTTTCTTCTCCCAGCATAAATGGTTCAGATACTTCTCCTGTCTCAAGTGTTTGTAATTTACTTCTCAGTTCGGGATTAAGCTGACTCAAGGGTTTAGGACCAATTAAACCTCCATCAGCAGCTTCTTGTCCGGCTGAAAATTCCTTTGCTAATTCGGCAAAATCTTCACCATCATCATGAAGGCGATAATAAATCTCTTTTGCGATTTTCTTGCTTGTAACCCTAATCAAAGAAAAAGTTATATTGTCAAGGCTAGCTTTGTGTTGGAGAAAAGCATCATTTAATACTTGTGAAGTAATAATTATTTGTTTTAGACGATTCAATTTCTCCTGATAAAAAAGTTTGTCTAATAATTCTTCTTTACTTTGTCCATTTTTCTTGAGTATTTCTTCTAATTGAGTTACTCCATTAATTTTAAAAGTCTGGCAGAAACTATCAATCAATTTTTCTTGAATTTCAGCATTTTTATGATCAATTTCAATATTATATTCAGCAAAACTTTTTTGAAATAATAGTCTTTTATTCAACTCTTTCAATACGTAGTGAAGAGCTTCTTTATCTTGAATTTTTGCAAATGCCTTGCTAAAAGTTAATTCTTCATCCCATAGTTTTAATTGTGGTTGAAAAATTTTATTAGTCTTCATACTCTATTACTCCTCTTTTACCAACCTTCCATTTCAAAAGTAAGAGGTAACATAAGATGATTTTCTTTCAATCAAAAAATTTATAAGCTTAGGGAAAAACTTAAAATTTTCATAGGTCAAATGATTGAGTACTCTATTCAAATAATTGCATCTCTAAAATGTAAATTCCTAGCGTTTCATACGCAATCGGTTATATGTTAGCTGAAATGCTTTGTAGGGCAGAGACAAATATGAGTTTACAAAGAAAAGTCAATTATGAATCGTGATGGCATTTTCAGTTGGATTTTTGTTTTTATTACAATTACTGCCTCATACTTCTTTACTAAATGGTCTATTAATGGCGGTTATCAGAGAACCGATCCACTTACTTTTTGGGTATTAGCTGGCCTAATTGGATTTTTTGTGACTCTTTCAGTCGTGAGCTTAATTTATTGGCTTATATCTTTCTTTAAAGGCTCAGTCAAGATAATTTTTGATAAGCCTAATCATAATTATAATTTAGGTGAAATTGTTTCTGGCAAAATCAATTTGATTGCAAGAACTACATTGGAATCGGAAAATGGGATTAAATTATCAATTCATGCAACTAGAACTCCTCCTAAACAGGCAAATGGCTCATTCCCACCCACAATTGTCTATTATACTCATACAATTAACTTACCTCTTCCAAATTATGGAATGGTCAATCTAGGTGAATATGAAATACCTTTCGAAATGGTTTTACCAAACAAAGAAACTATAAGAAATGCCGTAAATAAAGACACACCAGAAATCTTTCAAGAGATTTTGAACAACAGTATTGTTAAAGATATTATGCAAGTTGCAAAGCCCTTTGGAAGGCTTGACTGGAATGTAGAGGCTATGGTCAATCTCCCCGGAGTTGATTTATCTCAGAGAGAATTGATTAGCGTAAACACGGGTGTTTTTTATTTGTAGTTTAAAACTTTTTAAATTGATACTTAGTAGGTGAAAAATTGCGAATCAATTACGTGAAAACTTTATCTATTGATTCTCTTTGATGACAACCAAGACTTTCTTTCCTTCTTAGGCAAGCCTCAGCAAGTAGTTTGGCTGAAATTAAATTGTTATGCAGTTGATTAATCGAAGTATTTGAACTAATTCCATTTGGTAATTTGCTGAGTACTTCATCAATCCAAATAATTAATTTCTTGAGTAATTTATCTTCTCGATTAAAAGAGGCAAAATTCCACATATTAGTTTTCAATTCATCAAAGATTTTTCTTATTTCGTACTCACCTAATCTTTTCCCACTTTCATTTACTTCGATTGGCTCGTTAATTGCTGACAAATCAACTTTTTTGTTTTTTTGTAATTCATTTTCAAGCGATTTAGCAACAGTGAACGCAGAGACTATACATTCCAGCAAAGAATTAGAGGCTAATCGATCCGCTCCATGAAGTCCAGTTCTAGTTACTTCGCCAATTGCTCTTAGGCCAATCAAATTGGTTTTCATTTCTAGATCAACTTTAATACCGCCGATTGTGTAGTGAGCCGCTGGACTAACAGGAATTAAATCAGTTGTTAGATCAAATCCCAAAGTTAAACAGCTTGCATAAATCCCAGAGAAGCGAGTTTTTAAGAAATCGGCTCCTAAATGCCTCAAATCTAAATAAGTTTTATGTCCTTTTTGAGCTTCTTTCCAAATTGCATAACTAACTATTGACCTTTGCGCAAGTTCCATCTCAACTGGTGCATATTTGCTTATAAACCTTTCATCAAGTTCATTAACCAAAATACCGCCTTCACCCCTAAGCGCTTCTGATAATAAAAAACAAGTTGGGTGATCGAGAGCCGTTGGATGAAATTGGATAAATTCTAAATCTTCGATGGAGGCGCCAGCTTGATAAGCAACCGATATTCCGTCACCAGTTGAAACAAAAGGATTAGTCGATTTTCCATATAAGCTGCTCAGTCCGCCCGTTGCCAGAATAGTTTGCCTTGCAATTAAATTAAATAGATTTTGATTAATATCTTGAAAAACACCGCCAACTATTTCACCACTTACGTTTTTCACAAGCTTGACAAGGCTTGTACCTTGACTAATGGAAATGTTTGGATGTCTGCAGGCTATTTCCCATAGAGACTTCATTAAATGACGGCCAGAAATATCACCACCGACTTTAAGTATGCGCTTGTGCGAATGAGCACCTTCCTTTCCCAGACTGTCAGGATTATTTAAATGTTTATTGTGAAAGCCTATAAAAGGAACACCCCAACTATCTAGCTCCTCAATGCATGAGCGAATTGAGTTTATGTAAAATCGAACTGCTTTTTCATTGCATAGACCTTGCCCAACTTTGAGGGTATCTTGTATATGCTGTTCGGCTGAATCACCATCTAGCAATGGAACGGCAATACCGCCTTGGCTATATAAGCTACTTGATTCAGTAACGGCATCTTTGGTTGTAACAATAATATCCAAGCCAGAGCGTGCAAGTAATATCGCCGCAATCAGTCCAGAAGCTCCGGAGCCGATGATTAAAACATCACAATGTTCATTAATTGTTTGTGATTGACTGTTCATGAAAGATTGCCTGAAGGGCTCAATAGAAGCAAATATTCAGAGATTGAAAGCATTCAAAAAGTCTAATAAATATAACATTGCAAATTTAAATCGCTGAAGTTGATCGTAAAAATTAATTGCTAAATTTGAGATATTCAAAGTGAGATTTGCCTCAGAGCTTCATAAACGGCAACTCCTGCACTTGTTGATAGATTGAGACTTCTCTTGTGCTTGCCGAGCATTGGAATAGTTAAACACCTCTGGGGATTTTGATTCAACAGTTCTTCTGGTAAGCCTCTTGTTTCAGGCCCAAAGACCAAAATATCATTTTCTTGAAATTCAGCTGACCAAAAAGATTTCTCAGTTTTTGTTGTGAAAAACCAATAATTTCTGGACTCACCAAAAAAACTAATTAATTCATTCCAATCTTTGTGAATTGTTAGATTGAGATATTGCCAATAATCCATGCCAGAGCGTTTGAGTTGTTTATCTGAGATTTCAAAACCCAGTGGTTCCACTAAATGAAGCCTTAAATCATTGGAAACGCATAATCTGCCGATATTGCCAGTATTTGGTGGTATTTCGGGCTGATAGAGAACTATATCGAGCATTAAATTTAGTGACTCTCTTTGTGAAAAGTTCTTTAATACTAAATCATTTTCCCTCTCAGCATAAATAATGACGTTGATCCGAATTAGGAGACAAATAATTTAGAGATGGAGTGATACTCTTCAATTTGAATATATGCAACTTAGCCTCTTTTCTTGAAATAAATTTTTCATGAGTAATAAATTCTGTTTTCAGTCTCCCGAATATCTGTTTCTAAAATGCTAAGGGTTCGGGGGAGAGGGCTTTTAAGCTTTTGCGAAGGCTGAGTAGCTTAGCTTTCTGGTCTTTGAAATGAATTTGTTGAATTTTCCGATTTCATAATTTCTGGGTTTGCAATTCTATGTTCTAAATAATAGTCAAAAATTACATTCAATAATCCAGCTACAGGAAGAGCAAAGACTACACCAGAAACACCAGCTAATTTTGCTCCTATTAAAACAACCAAAATTACCATTACCGGATGTAAACCAATCGCATCTCCCATAACCCTTGGAGTAAGAAGATTATCTTTTATGACCTGTGTGTAAAACATATATATTACAAAGCACACAATTGCTTTCAGGGGACCAAATTGAAAGAGAATTACAACTGTTCCAATTGCAATTCCAGTGATACCACCAATTACAGGAATGACTTCAAGCAAAATCTGGGTAATACCCAAGAGTAGAGCATATCTGGAACCCATAATCGAGTACATAATAAATACAAAAATGCCACTGCATGAAGAAAGTTGTAATTGTCCTATGAAATAACCTCTTAGACAGCGACTTAAATCATGGCGTAATTTTTCAGCATGACTTTTGACTTCTTCTGATAATGGCTTCATCAAACCTTTCCAAACATTTGGCCCATCGATTAAAAGATAAATTGAAATCACAACCGTTGCCAGAGCACCAATTGCAAAGCTAATTGTTTCAAATGCGAATGAAAGAACACCATTAAATACTTTATTGTTTTCAAAGACTTGAGAGCTTACTTTATTAAATATTTGCTTTGACTGAGTCGATAGAGCAGCAATATCGATTTTGGGAAAAGGCAAATCACCTTGAATAGATCGGAGGTTATAGGTTGTAAGAATTGATTCTACTTTTTTAAGATAAATCGGCAAATGAGATATCAGGGATTTTAGCTGTTCACTCAAATTTGGAATTACAAATAAAGCAAAAGCAATTAAGGAAAACAAAATAAATGAATAAACGGAAAATACTACTAATCCTCGATTGCGCGTTTTTGTCTTGGCTTGAATCCAATCAACTATTCCAATTAATAAATAAGCAATCAGTACTGAATATCCAATTACATTTGCTACTTCGCTGAAATGAGAAAAAAGATAAAAAAGCCCTTGGAGAATTAGTCCAGCAAATACAATTGCTCCCCACTGAAAAAACCTTGTATTCCAAGCCCAATATTTTTTATTGAAATTATCATTATCTAAGTTTTTGTTTGGCAAATTCATTAGGATAAGCTTGGAATAGGCTATTTGTTGATTGATGCAAAAGCTAATATGTTGAATTTATCACAATGTAAGTTTTATTCAAAATTTGCTGTTTAATATTAAGAGCTCGAAAATTCCTCATGAGATTTTTTTCTGAGATTTTTTTTTGGCTTTTCAGCCTCGCAATCGATATATTGATAAAATCATTCGATAATCTAATTGAGTAATTCAATCAATCTTGCTTTCAAATCCATTAATCAAAGCGGAAATAAACAATATTTCGCATAATCCTAATTTAGGCGAGACTCATAACGATCTCCAAAATCAGTCTGCAAGTCAGGCAGAAAATATTGCCGCTAAAAACTGGACAGAAATTGGTCTTGAGTTTTTGGTTGAAATGGCTCAAAAAAAGGAAATTGATCCTTGGGATGTAGATTTAGTTTATGTAATTGATAAATTCTTGGGTCAGCTTACGGCAAGTAATGGAAGCGATAACCAACAACTCAAAGAAGCAGCTCGCATTATTTTCTTTGTTTCAGTTTTATTGAGAATCAAGTCAGAAAATCTTTATATAAGGCCATCTGCTCAAGAAATCTCTGACAGCGATGATTTTATGGATTTTGACAATGTGGAGTTTGATGAATTAGATCCTGAGAATCGCTCTAGAACTAGCATGCAAGAAATGCTCACTCCCAAAGCACTAGACAAGATCTTGACACGCAACACCAAGAGTCTGAAAGAGCAAAGAAATCGCAGAATCACACTGGAAGATCTGATCACTATTTTCAAGCAAGTTGAAGAAAAAGGCGCAGGCAAAAAAAGGAAAAAAAAATTAAAACTCAGTGATTTTGAAGATGAAGGCGATATTGTTATTAGGGAAGACGAAGAAACCGATATTATGGATTTGGCTCATAATGAGAATCTGGAACAAAAGATTCAAATTTTGAGTGAATATATTTTGCAAACACTTGAAATGAATAAAACCATTTCATTGACTTTGCTCAAAGAATCAATTGGTGATTGGGTTGATACTTTTTTGTCAGCGCTTTTCCTCTCTCACTCAGGCAAAACCGAATTGATGCAGGAGATTTTCTATGATGAAATATTAATTAAAAGAATTGCTTAAGGATTTTCATTCAAGAGAAAAATTCATCTACTAACTATTCAAAAACTTTTAGGCTTTTATTTGCCTTTGCTAAAATCTAATGACTTTTTTAAAACAAATCAAAGCCAAACAAATCAAAGCTAAATCAAAATCAATATCAATATGTCAGTTCAAAACTTTTTAGAAAAAATTTCACAACGCTTTAATAAAGATGCCGCCAAAGATATAAGCGCTATTTATTCATTTCAGGTCGAAGAAGATGGAAATAACGCAGAGTATTTTCTAGAAATCAAAGATCAATGCTGCAAAGTGGTTTTTGACAAAACAGAAAATCCGAATGTAACGCTCAAAGCAGATAAAGATACTTGGTCTTCCATTGCAGCAGGTGAATTGGCTCCTCAAATGGCCTTTATTAGTGGCAGACTTAGCGTTGATGGTGATTTTCCACTTGCACTTAAACTTTCTTCACTTTTTCAGTTGAGCTAGATCTCTATTCTATTTATTCCATTTCCAAATCAGGCTTCCCCATGTAAGACCGGCACCAAAGCCAGCAATAGAGATAATTGAACCACTCGGTATTGAATTTGCAAACTCACTCCATGCAAGGGGGATGCTGGCAGCAGAAGTGTTTCCATATTTAGCAATATTCGAGAGACATTTCTCACGAGGCCAGTCCATTTTCTCTGCGACTGAATCTAATATACGCTGATTAGCCTGATGACAAATTAAATAATCTATTTGATCTACGCTTAGTCCAGCCAGGTTCGCTGATTCGCTGACTGATTCAGGAATTGTTTTAACAGCAAATTGATATATTTTTCGGCCATTCATATGAACCGATTCAGTTGACTTTTCAACCTTACCTAAGGGGTATCCACCAATTACACACTTTGCCGATAAGTCTTCTCCGCCATGCCCATCAGAATGAAGTTTATGCGAAAGCAACTCATTCTTGTCAGCTGATGTTCTCTCTAGCAAAGCCGCACCGGCACCATCACCAAAAAGGATACAAGTAGTTCTATCTGTCCAATCAAGTATTTTTGAATGAATATCGACGCCAACTACCAATACTTTAGAACAAGTACCCAATTGAATAAATTGAGATGCAGTAACCAGTGCATAAACAAAGCCAGTGCAAGCAGCGCTTAAATCAAAGGCAAAAGCCTTGGTGGCTCCCAATTTAGATTGAAGTCGGCAGGCTGTAGATGGATAAAAATAATCTGGAGTTGAAGTTGCAACAATTATTAAATCAATTTCTGAAGCAGGAGTATCTCCAAGCGCCTTGAGTGAAGCTTCTAAGGATAAACTCAGTGAATCTTCTCCGAGTGATGAATCACAAATGTGACGCTTTTTTATTCCTGTTCGGCTTTCAATCCAGTCTGAATTAGTATCTATGATTTTCTCTAAATCTTGATTTGTTACAACTTGGCTAGGAACCGAAGAACCTAGGCCATTCAATTTGACTCCAAATGGAAAATTAAGTTGCTGATTCACTCTCGCTTGACTCAAACTTATACTTTTAGTTTTGACTTCTTTTGGAGAAAGACTTTACTACTTTTGAAATAATTTGGGTGTAACAATTTGAGAAAAACTTTGCACGATTACCTTGCTTAGAGTGATTTAAGCCATTGTGAAAAAAACACAAAAAAGCATAAACCCAACAAATCTTAACAATACCTCAACAATCCCGATATGAATAATTCATCTATAGAGGTTGCAGATCGAAATCTTCTAGTAGAAATAAGCAAAAAAATTTGCCTAGCAGTAGAATTTCAATACTTAAATTTTGATTCTTTGGTTTCCCCTTAGCTTTTAATACTAAGTTAATTACACAAATGTCTACCTCGGTAGGTAGGCAAACAGCTCGAAAGGAGCATTTAATGGCAATTTCACCTTTAGGTGTTCGCCTTAATGCTTGTTCTAGTTGCATTTCATTT
>DUDU01000037.1 GCA_005110395.1 Candidatus Melainabacteria bacterium
GGTAAAAAATTAGTTGCCTGCTGCCACATTACTTCTGAAACTGCCAATCTCGCAATTACTCTTCAAGCCGGCGGATGCGAATCTTTGCTTATTGCGAGTAATCCACTTTCCACTCAAGATGATGTTGCTGCTTGGTTAGTCAGAGAAGCTGGTATTAGTACTTATGCGATTAAAGGTGAAAGCATAGAAAAATATAAAAGTCACGTTGAGCATGCGCTTGCTTTCAAGCCTGATTTAATCATTGACGATGGTTGTGACGTAATTGCAACTTTGGTGGAGAAATATCCTGATCAAGCAAAAAAGCTAATTGGAAGCACGGAAGAAACCACTACTGGAATCACGCGCCTCAAATCTATGGAAAAAGATGGTGCTTTGCCTTTTGCTTCAATTGCTGTGAATGACTCACTTACTAAACATTTGTTTGATAATCGCTATGGAACAGGTCAATCAACACTAGATGGTGTAATTAGGGCAACCAATATTTTGTTGGCAGGGAAAAATGTCGTAGTTGTTGGTTTTGGCTGGTGCGGGAAAGGTGTGGCTTCTCGATCTAGAGGAATGGGCGCACAGGTTGTTATTTGTGAAATTGATCCGATTAAAGCGCTTGAAGCCAGCATGGAAGGCTATCAAGTTATGCCAATTGCTGAAGCTGCCAAAATTGGGGATTTATTTATTACGGTTACTGGTAATTTTCATGCAATTGATTTGCCTCATTTAGAGTCTATGAAAGATGGAGCAATTGTTTGCAATTCAGGACATTTTGATATTGAAATTAATTTAGAAGGCCTAAATCAAATTGCAAGCAATAAAGAAATAGTTAGACCTTTTGTTGAGAGATATGAATTAAAGAGTGGCAAATCGGTTTTTGTTTTGGGTGAAGGTCGCCTCATCAATTTAGCAGCGGCTGAAGGACATCCATCATGCGTAATGGATCTGAGTTTTGCTAATCAAGCACTTGCAATTGAATATCTCGTCAAGAATCAAGGAAAGCTAAAAGCGGGTGTTCATAATTTGCCGAAAGAAATTGATATTGAAATTGCTTCACTTAAGCTCAAATCGCTTGGAATCAAAATAGATACTTTGTCGAAGGAAATGATTCAGTATATGAATTCTTGGAAAGTTGGAACTTAGTTTTCTCATTGCGTGAATTTAAGATGCTTTAGGTGCTTTTTTAACAAGTGGTCTAAGCCAATATTCTGAATTTCCGCCTGTGAAAAAATCTACAAACTTACCCCATGCAGATTCTTGCCACCCTTGCTTAGCTCTCTGAGAAAGATGATTTTCGTACCATTCTTGTGATGATGTTTTATTGGGAGTATTAAATTGATAAGGTAAGAACGATTCTAAATGCTCAAGTAGATTTCTATCCCCTGTTCCATTAAGAAAATCTTGTATATCATTTTCATGAGGATGTGCTTCTGGTGATGTTATATTGCCCGTTGTTCTATCAAGGCTAGATATTAATGATTCAGTGCTGACGGGAGTAGCATACTGCAATCTGTCAAAGAATGTTACTGAGTTAGCATGCACTGATTCTGCAGTTTCTCTTAAGAGTTGAATTTCTTTCAATCTTTCTGCTAAACCTTCTTTTCTTTTAGGATTTGTTTCTTCAGCATGTACTTTCCTGCAAGCAGCTTCTCTTTCTTTCCAAGCCGCTAGTTCTGATTCTTTTACTCTTAAATTTTCTCTTGCCAAGGCTATTGAGTGAGCCCTTCTTTCATCATGTTGCTGAAGAGTTACACGGCTCAAATGCAAATCTGTGTCACCTAATCTTTTTCTTGTTTTTTCTAAACCTTCTTGAGCTCTTACTTTTCTTTCCCTAGCGTCAAGAACTCTTCTATCAAATTGATTTTGTATTGGATTTAATACTCGCCCAAAACGTCTACTACCTCTAGTTTCTTCAATGCGCTGAATATCTGCATTTGCTGAATCAAATTGATGCTGATACATCGCAATATCACTATGAACTTTTTCACGATTCTCAAGTGCTTTTTTGCAATTTTCTATAGAAGCTTGAACAGCATCTCGGGAATCAGCGAGTTTGGGATTTCCAAATGGAGCAGACATTGCTTTTGATTTATCACGTGCAAAGCCTAATACTTTTCCCCCACCCCAAGATAAACCTTTTACAGCAAAAGCAGTTACGACTACAAGCGCAATTACTTCTAAAGCTTTAAAGAAAGGATTTGATTTTTCCCAAACGTCTTTGCACCAATCACCAAATTGCTGAAATATGTTTTTATCTTCTTGCTGAACGTTTTGATTTGCTTGCGGGTAATTAAACTGAGAGGAATTAATTCCATTTGCATTGTTGGTATGAGCGTGAACCTCGGAAGGTTGCCCTGATACAGCTCCTTGCCTTATTCTTTCTTGTTGGACTGCTTGTTGTCGTGCATTAAATTGCAGAGCAACACCTCTTGGAGCATGTACTGACATAAACTATTACCTATTAAAAACTTTGTATTAAATTGAGTATTAAAAAGAAACTTGTATATAAAAATTTATTATTATCTTAATATTTAGATTAATACACTTAGGCCTTGAATGTCAAGATTTTGTTAAGCCAAAGATAAGAATTGCTAAAATCTTAAGATTTCATGAAATAAAGGAAATTGCTTATTGCACAAGAGCTTGATTTTCTCTCCAATTATTTAAATTTTGGGTTTATTTTTATCCAAAATATAAGGAAATCAAAATTGCCTCTTAATGCTTCGCACGCTATGATTTTTCCTAGAAGTATTTATATTATTACTTGAAAATTTAAATCAATTTAATAGATTTCATCAAACCCTGCACCTTTAATTAATCTATGAGCAGAGACAATTCATCAGAGAAAGATACTAATAACAATACTCATTCAGGATCGCAAGCACTTCTCAAAAGCTTAGAAGCTAATAAAGTGCAAACCATGTTTGGCTATCCGGGTGGAGTATTGCTGGGGCTTTATGATGAAATCTATGCGCAAGATAAAATCAGGCACATATTAGTTCGTCATGAACAAGGCGGTGCCCATGCTGCTGACGGTTATGCTCGGGTCGCGGCCAAACCTGGTGTTGTTCTTGCTACTTCTGGGCCTGGTGCAACTAATTTACTTACTGGTATTTGCTCTGCACAAATGGATTCTATTCCAATTGTGGCACTAACTGGACAAGTCCCTAAAAACATGATTGGGAAAGATGCATTTCAGGAAGCTGATATGTTTAATCTTTCTATTCCAATTACCAAACACAATTATTTGGTTCGCTCTTCAGATAAAATCCCACAAACAATTAATGAGGCTTTTGTTATTTCTCAGAGTGGTCGTCCAGGGCCAGTTTTGGTTGATTTACCAAAAGACGTTCTCAACAATAAATTTACAGTCAAAGAAAGTATTAGAGAGCAGAAACCCACTATAAACTTGCCAGGCCTGCCTCCACAAAGAACTCCAGAAAATGAAGACATTCTCAAAGCAGCCAAAATGATTTTAGAGGCTCAAAGACCAATTCTTTATGTTGGTGGAGGAGTTATTCATTCTGGCTCTAGCTATGAAGTTACTCAGCTTGCAGAATCATGCCTCATACCACTTGTTTGGACATTAATGGGTAAGGGTGCAGTTTCCGATGAACATCCATTAAATTTGGGAATGCTTGGAATGCATGGAACGGCCACAGCCAATTATTCCATTTATGAAAGTGATTTATTAATTGCAATAGGTGTTCGCTTTGATGACAGAGCAACCGGAAAACTCGAAACATTTGCTCCTAATGCCAAAGTTATTCACATTGATATTGATCCTGCAGAAATAGGTAAAAACCGCAAAATACTTCCGGGAATTGACTTGTCTCTTTTAGGTGATGCTAAGCCTACTTTGCAGAAATTAATTGAAATATTGGCAAAACGCAAAGGTGAAACCAAAAGTTGGATTGAAAAAGTTCAAGCCTGGCAAAAAGAATATCCATTAGATGATGCCAATCCAAGCGATCAGATTTCTCCACAACAAATTTTCAGGGCATTAAATGAAGTTGCAAGTGATGCAATCTACTCAACAGATGTTGGACAGCATCAAATGTGGGCAGCCCAATATATTAAAAGTCAGAATCCCCGCAGATGGATTACTTCTGGTGGTCTTGGAACCATGGGTTTTGGCTTGCCCGCTGCAATTGGTGCCAAAGCGGCCGCTCAAGATATAGGTTTAAATAGACCTGCTATTTGTATTAGCGGTGATGGAAGCTTCCAGATGTGTCAGCAAGAAATTGGCACAATGGTAGCTCATAATATTCCCGTAACTGCCATTATTTTCAATAATAGAAATCTCGGAATGGTTCGCCAATGGCAAGAACTCTTTTACAATCGCAACTACAGCTTCTCTGATCTCAAAGATGGTTCTCCAGATTATACAAAATTAGCGCAGGCCTATGGTATTTCAGGTATTAGAAGCAGCGATCCAAATGAATTGAAAGATATTTTTGCTAAATCGATCAAGCTTGGTGAACCAGTAATAATTGACTTAGAACTTCACCCAGAGGCTAATGTTTTTCCAATTGTTCCAGCTGGTGGTTCTAATCACAGAACAGAAGGAGTTAATATGCCTACTATTCCAAATCGCTCTGTAGCAGAATATGAAGAAGATGTGGAAAGAGCTCCTAGCAATAAATTAAATAAAAAAAGCATTAATGACTTCGTGGCCAAATCTTAATTTGCAAAATTAATTCACTTTGAGACTGTTGTGTCTTAACTTTTAATTATTTTTTTTTCACAAAATGTAACCTTTGAACATTTTTTCTACTTTTAATTGTGCTGATTAATTGCGACATCCTGCATAGAATTCGTCTAGCACAAAGCAATTTATTTAAATTCAAGCTCAAAACTTTAGGGAAATTCCCTAGAACATTTAGCCTATAAATTTAATATGTACACTCTGCAGGTGTAATTACGAGTTGAAGAATTATTTCAGAGAAATTTTTTACTTGCTATTTACTTCCGATTTCTTCCTGATGCCGCCATTTTGATTATGCTGGGGAGGTTTTTATTGTGAAAGTTGATATTTTATTTTCAAGCAAACAGTCTTTACCAAAGCTCTTGGCTATTGTTTTCATGCTAAGTCAAGTGTTGCTTTCACCAGATGCAAAAGCCACTGAGACAAATAAAAGTATTAATGAAAATTTATTTAATGCTGCATATAATCTGGAAGGCTCAGATCGAAAATTATGCCTTTTTGTAGCAATTGATTCTTCTTCTAAATATGAGGATGAAGATACTGGTCAAGAACCAGATGATGAGCCGGAATTTCCAATTGCTTGGCTTCAGGGTAGTCATAGCTTAACAGCCTCACGCTCAGGCCTTTCAGTTAGCAAATTAAAAGATGCTGTCATCAGGCTTAGAAATACACAATCAGGAGCTAATCTAATTGAATTATTAGAACAGGCTGGTATCAGAGAGAAATATGAACCTATAACCATTCATATCGCCAAAACTAGTAGTTTTATTGACAGCAATCTCCCTGTTGCATTCAATAGCCTAATCACTATTAAAGATAAAAAAAAGGCTTTTCCATTTATAGTTTTCAATCAAGAAGCTATGAATAAAAAATATACTACCGAGCGAAAAATATCAGTAGTACTTGCTAATGAGTTATTTGATGTATTAGGTAGACTTATTCTAGGAGATGATATTACTGCAACTTCTGATTATCAAGCTTTAGGAATCGTTTTAAGCGATATTACACTTGAAAAAGAAATTCGCAGAAGCAATCACAAAATATCAAAACAAGAAATAATTAATTTGTTCAATAAGGCTCTAAAAGATTATTCGTCCTTTGTACCACCACTGGAAGAAGCACTTATGAACGAGTACGAAAAAGCTAAGCTGGATAGTTTGACTTCTCTCGTCAGCTCGGGAGTGTTTAATAACTTTAGTGAATTAAAAAGTATGTCAATCCATTCCGCAAATTATGTAGCTAACAATTAGTTTTCCCAGATTTAAAGGCTAATACCAAAATATTTAAAACCCGGAAAAGACTTATAAATAGCTGGATGTAAATAATATACAGTTGCTATAAAAACAATAATCCAAAAATAAGCTTTATCAATAAACTCTTTAAATACGAATACTTGCTTACCTTCAATAATTGCTTTGAATGGAATAAGAGAAGTGGTATTCATTAAATCTTGGTATTCTTTGCCAAACAGCTTTAGCCTACGTTGATCGCAATGCCATGCTGCAAACAAATGATATCCAATCAAGCCTATTGCAGTTGCAATCATAAAACTACTACCTACCCATAAGAAATGTGACAAACACCACAAACTCATACCAGTTAATTGAGGATGTCTGGTAATGCGCATAATACCAGTAGTATAAAAACGCTGAGTTGGCTTATTTAGAGTCACGATCTCAGAAAACCTAAAAGTACCTGGATAAAGAAAGAAAAAAGCAATAGTTGCAATCACAAAAACAAGTGCGTGAATTATTGGATAGGATTGAAAATTGAAAAGCCTGAGTCCATCGTATCGATGATTTACTAAATAAACTAGCCAGGGTATAGAAATTAAGAAACTCACTATTACAAAAAGAATACGATAAATACGAGGAGGTATATATTGTTCTACTTTGGGCCTAATCGCTGCCATCCCACTGTGAGCGATTCCAAACAATATTGCAAAAAGAATTATTATAATATGTGACATTTTCGATCTTAATATTTTTTGTATTTGATTTTATTGATTTACTTTTTGCAATTTAGTATTGAGTTGATTATGATTTTCAACAACTACTAATCCAAGAATTTTAAAGTCTTTATGCGCCGCCATCAGAGAAGTCAAAACTAAGTTATAACAGTAATGAGAAATTCCTGCTTCATTCAATATTTTCATTTCATCGATATTAGGTTTTGCTTTTGAATTTAATCCCGCCACAGTACAACTATTCAAAACTTCAACTTCTGTGCCTTTTTTTGAATCAGATATTAAACCTGATGGCTTGAGATAAATTTCATTAACTGGGAAAAAACGAGGTTCACCTACCCGGCTAATTGTTCCAATAAGTGGATTTAGTGTTGATAAATTCACATGATCTTTGACATAAAAAATTTCTGTTTGCTCTTCCTGTGTATTCAATAAATAAGCATGATCGATAATTATTAATTTGGAAATGATATTTTCTTTGGAGGTTTCTAAAGGAGTTGATTGAATTTCATGAAGAGTTTTGCCCAGAGCATCTCGATCAAATATTGAAAATTGAAACAAATTTTGTTTGCTAATTAAATTCAATCCAGTGAAATCTATTATGGCAACTTCGCCTTCCGATGAATCAGTTAAATAATCAATCAATGAATTTAGATTTAATTGCATTTTTTATTTTGAATATTAAGCCATTTAAAATTAGAATTCCACTTCTGGACATTTGCTCCAAAGCTCTTCAAGGCAATAAAAATCTCTATCAGGTTGATGCATTATATTAATTAAGACTTCACCATAATCAAGCAAAACCCATTCGCTTGTTTTGAGGCCTTCTTTTCCAAGTGGTGAATATCCTTTTTGTGCCAATTCTTTGATTATAAATTGTGATAAGGACTTAACTTGGCTTCTAACGGCTTGACTAACAATGAAAACATAAGTACAAAGCGAAGTTTGTCTTGAAACATCTAGAACAATTGGCTGCCAAGCTTTTCTTTCTTCCGAGATTTCATAGGCAATACGACAAATTTCTAGTCCATTATCAACTAATATTTTTTTTGATTTTGATTCTTTTAATCCACTTTCCAAGTTTGGCTTGATTTCTCTTTCATTAGAATTTTCTTTCATTAATTGAATTGTATTAGACTTAATTTATAACTGGTTTGAATAATTCCTCAAAGTTCAGAATTAAGTTTGAAAACTTTCTGTTTAGTTCACAAACTTAATTCATCGCTTTAATTCACTTCGTGATTTGTTTAGAACGATTATACTAAACACAAATCATCAAAATTTACATCTTCCTTTAAGACATGAGAGACGAAACTCAAAGCATTAGAAAAGTTTTTGTCGATTTGCTTGAAACAGTAGGTCTAGTTGTGACCCATACTCAATTTAGCATTCATGACTTGATGAATAAAACCGTCAACAAACGTGAATTTTGGAATTTATCATATGAGGTTGCTTGGCGATCAATATCAACCGTTATCATAACTACAATGTCAATCGGTATGGTGAGCTCACTCCAGCTTACTAAGCATTTTGCAACTTTTGGTGCCATCTCTGAAATTGGCGGAGCTAATGCTTTGGCGCTTGTGCGGGAATTATCACCAGTTATTACAGCAATTGTGATTATTGGTCGAGTTGGTTCAGCTTGGGCTGCTGAAATTGGAACAATGAAAATTTCTGAGCAAATCAGCGCTTTGAAAGTAATGAGAATAAACCCTGATTGGTTCTTGGTTAGTCCTCGAATGTTAGCTTGTATGCTTTCAATGCCGATTCTTAATGTTATTGCTGTGATTGCCAGCTTGACTGGTGCTTATATTGTGGCTGAGGTTATTGCCCATGTTGGTGTTCCAACTTTTGTTTTATCAATCAAGCGTTATATAACTGTCTATGACTTTATGGCTAGCTCCGCTAAGTCACTTATGTTTGGAGCTGTTATTGCTTCGATTTCTTGCAGTTGCGGATTGAAAGCTAATGGGGGAGCGGCGGGTGTTGGCAAATTCACAACTTTGGCTGTCGTTACTTGCTTGATTTGCCTTTTTGCTTTGAATTATGTTTTATCTTTTATTTTCTATTCAGTTTTGAAGTAATAAAGAGAGGAAGAATTTCCAAAAAATTTTCTGAGCTTCAAGAGAAGTTAAAATACTAAGTATTAGAAATCTGTAATAGATAAATTTTTTAAGGAGAAAGAACTATGGCTTTTATGGGATTGATTGGATGTGGGAATTTGGGTTCAGCTATGCTTAGTCGCTGGATGGCTGATGGTGCCGATCCAAAGCTAATAAAGGTAGTTGACAACCACGAAGACAAAGTTTCAAAGCTAGGTTTCAAAGTTTCAAAATTAGAAGAGCTATCGGGCGTGGACGTTTTAGTTATTTCAGTTAAGCCCTGGAATGTGCAAGAAGTTTTGCATCAAATCAAGCCCGATCCGGAAACCATAATTGTTTCGATGGCAGCAGGCATTAGCTTGAAAAGATTAGCAAAGATGCTTCCTGAAAAACAGCCAATTTCCCGTGTTATGCCCAATATAGGCGTAAAGCTTGGTTTGGGAGTTCTGGCAATCGCTTTTAATGAATTCTCAGCTCCTGCTCACAAAGCCTGCGTACGAGAAATACTGGAGCCACTCGGAAAAACTATTGAGCTCAAAGAAAAAGATTTTAATGCTGTAACTGCTTTGGCTGGAAGCGGACCTGCATTTGCATCAGTGATTCTGGAATCTTTTGTAATGGGCGGTATTGCTGGAGGATTATCTAGAGAAGTTGCTCATGAAATGGCGCTCAAAACTATGCATGCAACCATGGAATTAATTAAATCTGGCATGAGCTTCGAAGAAATCAGATTTCAAGTTAGTTCACCAGCTGGAACAACAATTGCAGGCTTGAGTGTTTTAGAATCGGATGGGATCAGGGGTTCTATTATGGAAAGTATTAGAGTTGCCAGTGAAAGAGCCGCTGAGCTTGGTTCTGAAACCACTTAGAATTTTGGTCTGAATTTTTTCTCAAATTTGCGGCCAAACTTATAAAATCCAAAAGGCCTTATCATTTCGGGTTAGAATATATATTCTTTTGTTAAACCTGATTAGATAAGCCAAGTGAACTTTTTTAAGCCCGTCTCTAATAAGCCCGATTTCAATTCGATTGAACAAGAAATAATTGCATTCTGGAAAGAAAATCAAGTCTTTCAGAAATCAATTGATCTGCGGAAAAATGCGGAAGAATTTGTTTTTTATGAAGGCCCTCCAACTGCTAATGGTCGTCCTGGGGTTCATCATGTTTTAGCTCGTACTTTTAAGGATTTAGTTTGTCGCTATCAGACCATGAAGGGTAAAAAGGTTGAGCGAAAAGCTGGATGGGATGAGCATGGATTGCCCGTTGAAATTGAAGTTGAAAAGCAGCTTGGTTTTAATAATGAAAGAAGTAAAAAAGAGCAAATTGAAGAATTCGGCTTAGGGAAGTTTAATGAGTTATGCGCTGAATCAACTCAAAAATACATAAATGAATGGGAACAGCTGACTGAGAGAATGGCTTATTGGGTTGATTTCAAAAATGCCTATAGAACCAGCGATCCCCAATATATTGAAAAAGTTTGGGGAATAATCAAAAAACTTTATGACAAAGGTTTTCTTTATAAAGGCTTCAAAGTTGTTCCTTGGGCTTGTGATTCAGGGACTGTAGTATCTCAGGCTGAAGTTGCGCAGGGATACAAAGATGTTGTTGATGAAACAGCTTATGTAAAGTTTCAACTTACCGATGAATCTGCCCAGAGAATTCTCAAACTATTACCCCCCACCCCCCTTAAAAGTGGGAGCCAAAAAGAAGATAGAGAATTAGAGTCAGCAAAAATTTATATGCTTGCTTGGACAACAACTCCTTGGACTTTGCCTTCTAATATGGCTTTAGCAGTTGGACCAGATATTGAATATGTAGTTTGTAAGAGGAGGCAAGAAACCTCACCCCCAACCCCTCTCCGTCAACAGAGAGGGGAGCAGAAAGAAAATTGCCACGAAACTTTTTCATCTCTACCTATAGACAAATCGTCGAACTATCTCCCCAATTCAAGAGGAAAACAAGAAGAGAATTCATGGCAAACATCGCCTGAATTGTGGGAAAAACTAAAACCTTTGGCTATACAAAAACGAAAAGAACCAACAGAAGCTGAAAATGCACTTTGGGAAAAGTTGAGAGATAGACAAATAAACAACGCTAAGTTTAGAAGGCAACATTCAATTGATAGATTTATCGTTGATTTTTACTGTTCTGAAGCTCATTTGATTATCGAAGTTGATGGGAGTATTCATGAATATACGCAAGATGAGGATAAACTCAGACAAGAATTTTTAGAAAGCCTTGGACATCAAGTAATTAGATTTTCTAATGAGGAAGTTTTAAATTCAATAGATAAAGTTCTGGAAAAAATAAAAACTGCTTTGAAAAGCCAATCAATTTTTTCTACACTTCCTGCTCCCCTCTCTGTTGACGGAGAGGGGTTGGGGGTGAGGTCAGAATTCCTCATTCTCAGCAAGAAACGCTGGAAAGCCGTCCTTGGCGAAGAACAATGGGAAGTTGTTGGCAAATCTATAAGGGGAATAGATTTTGCCAGACAAAATAAGACTAAAGGACTATTCAGGCTATTAGGAAACGATGGCAGCGTTTTAGAAGTAAGCTATTACTCTCCTAACGTAATGCAATCACTTCACTCTTACAATAAGATATCTGAGGAAGTTGCTAGAAGACAAGGTGTTTCACCCAACTCTTTTGAAAATAATGTTATTGAACAGATCTTGAAAAACGCTAACAGAATATTAATTAAAGATAGTTATCGGATTACAGGTCCCTGTGATGTTAAACCACTAGAACCACTTGTTACTGCTCGTCAACTAATTGTGAAATTAGAACTTCAATACAAAGAGAACATAGACAACATTGAGGTAAAAGTTCATAATCGTTCTACCGAAGATATAAATTTAATTCCTAAAGGAACAAATTATAAACTTCTTCAACATGAATATAAAAACCTTTTTGGTTCAGAAACAAAAAACAAAATAGTGCTGGGTCTTAATGGTTTTGAACTCAATGAAACCTTCGTAATTGACGATGCAGAAAGTGGCACCGGAATAGTTCATATTGCACCTGCTTTTGGACAAGATGACTTTGAATGCTACAAAGCAAATAATATTAGAGAAGAAATTACTTGTGCGGTTAATTCCAATGGGACTTTCAATGAGCAAGCTCCAGAATTTCTGAGAGGACAATCGATTTTCAATGACAACAAAAAAACGGGTCAGCAAGAATTTACCCGCATAAACAAAATCATCATTAAACATCTTGATGAAAGCGGTTTATTACTCAAAACTGAAAAATACGAGCACTCCTATCCGCACAATTGGCGAACAAATAATCCACTTATTTATTATCTCCGTCCCAGTTGGTATGTTGCGACTAGTAAATTCAAAAATCAACTGATTGAAGCTAATCAAAAAGTTAATTGGTTTCCTGGTCATATCAAAGAAGGTCGATTTGGTCAGTGGTTAGAAAATAATATTGATTGGTCAATTTCTCGTGAGCGTTTTTGGGGTTCACCGCTGCCCATATGGGAAAACAGCAAAGGCGAAATTAAGGTAATTGGTT
>DUDU01000038.1 GCA_005110395.1 Candidatus Melainabacteria bacterium
AGTACTTCTCTCCAATGATCTCATCTCCTTTTCTACTTGTCGATCTGTATTAATCCAATACCTTAATTTTCCGTGGCTCCTATAGCCTAAACATTGACCTCAATCTACACAAGGCAAATCGTATGACTTGTCCCGATGAGAAGCAAAAATCTACAAGTTATATTGTCAAGACTTCAAGCAAATTGTGATGTCCTATTTAGAACGATAAACAATTCGTCCGCGACTTAAGTCATAAGGAGTGAGTTCTACTGTAACTTTGTCACCAGGAAGAATTCTTATGAAGTTTTTTCTGATTTTGCCAGAAATATGAGCAAGCACAGTATGGTCATTTTCTAATTGCACAATGAACATGCCATTGGGCTTCGCTTCAAGAACTTTACCATCGAAAAGGAGAGTTCCTTCTTTACTATTTTCAGGATTTACCATTAAGTCGCTTTAATTAATTTGTTTCATTATTTTATTAATACTTAAAGTCTAAATCAAAGCTTCAAAGTTAGCCAACCACTTTTATTATCAGACATTATCAAAATGCCATTATTCCTAAAATAATTTTGCTTTTTAAAACATTTTTATTTGTATCTATAGCATTTGTCTGTAAAACTCCGCTTTCCATGAAGTTGAGCTAAGCTCATGAATTGGTTTGAATGAGAAAAACATTTGATTGCCCATTGAATCAGCACCTTCAATCACAGTTGTTCCGCCTCTCTCATAATCATCAATTGGTGTTTGCACCCTCGTAAACCCTAGACTGATTAATTTGTTAGTTATAAACTTAATTGCATCAGCTTTCTTGAAATATGAAGTCTCAAAAGTTACTACTTGATTCGGCCTAATGGCAAGTTCATTTTCTGGTGCTCCTGGCGTTGCAATTAAGCTTTCAATGCTGCCTGGTTTCACACCCAAAGATGGCAATAATGAAGTATATGAAATAAATCTGCTGGCAGGAATTGTTTTTTCGGGGATAAGAGGAGCATTAGTAGGCGCAAAAGAAACAGGAGAAATCGATTCAAGTTTTTTACTTCTATAAAGTACTTTTCCTTTAAGAGTTTCTTTGGGTTTAGCAGAAGAATTTGCTATGGATTGTAATGATGAGCTAGATGAATTTTGGGGAGCATTATTTACTTTACTATTTGTTCTTTTTATTGTTGATTTAGTCTTGCTTGTTTTTTGTGACTGACTTATTTCATTAGTTTGACCAGGTAAAGGTAAAGGAATTATCTCAACTGGAGGTAAAACACCCATGCTTCTTTTGCCTGGAATATTTGATTCTTCAATATTTGCAATTTCAGTTTTAGTCTGTACTTTTTGAGTTACTACAGAATTATTTTCTGGCTTAATAATTTGTGTTTGAGATTTGACTGGAGCTATATCTCTGAATTTCTTTTTTTCTTTGGGTTGATTCTCTTTTAGTTGTTTTTCCGCTTCTTGATTAGCTTCCTTCATAGAATCTGGCAAGGTTAAAGGCGGAGCATCACCAAAAGTTTTATCCAAAGGTGCATCAGAAGAGTTTTTGAGATTTAAAGATGATGAATTATCAGGAGACTTTAAAAAAGGAATTTTCTCTTTTACAGATTCAAATTTACTCATAATTGAGCTAGCAATGGCCGAAGTGCTAGTTGTATCTCCAAAAGAAGGATCTTCCTGTCTTTTCTTCAAAAACAAATAAAGACCACCTATACAAGCAATAAAAATGATTAAGGTGAAAATTGTACCTAAAGGATTGTTCTTCCCTTTGGGGGCATTGGCGTGTAAGGATTGTCCCATTTTATATTGATCTTGTTTTTGATTTTTTTGCTGATTAGCTGTTTTTTGTTCTTGAAGCCTATCTGACAGATTATTTATAACCATTGCTTTTTGAATTTGTAATCAGGAATGAGAAGTCAATCATCTAAGAAATAGAAGATTATTCAAAATCAAATAAATACAATTCAAAAATTAATAATCACAAACTAATGACTAATGTATAAATTTGACTTCGAAGAATAGGCCTTAAGAAAATCAATTAGATATTTAAGGTAATTCCCTTAGTTACCTTGAGTCTTTCATGCAAATAAATGAGTTATTGATTTTTAAAGGCAAGACTTAATAAAGGCATATAGAAAAGTTCAGATATACTGGTAGACGTATCTGTTTTACAAATGTATTTGAAAGGACAAAATGCAAGTCACATTTAAAGGAAATCCACTCAATTTAGAAGGAAATCAAGTTAAGGTTGGACAAATCGCTCCTGATTTCGAGATTTTAAATTCATCACTTCAAGAAATTTCACTATCACAACTTGGCAATCAAGTTATTTTTCTTAGTATTGTTCCATCTTTGGACACTCCAGTATGCGCAAAACAAAGTAAAGAGTTTTACAAAGCAATTGAAGGCAAAGATGTAAAAATGGTAACTGTTAGTATGGACTTACCATTTGCGCAAGCTCGTTTTTGCGGTGCTGAAAACATACAAATTGACACCCTAAGTGATCACCGTGATGCTTCATTTGGTAGAGCTTATGGTTTGCTAATCAAAGAATTGAGACTTTTAACTCGTTCAGTTGTAATAATCGATAAAGACAAGAAAATTTCTTATGTTGAAATAGTGCCAGAAGTTACACAAGAGCCAAATTATGAAGCTGCTCTCAAAGCCCTTGGTTCAGCCACAGTAGCCGTTTAACAAATCTAATGTAGTTGTAAAGATTTTTTGTTGAAGTAATAAATTTCAAACTAAATCTTCAGAGCTTGTTTTCTTATTACTTTTAAGCTTTTGCCTTGACCTATGCTTTCAGTAATTGAATTCAAGCTCTTTTTTTGTTTGTTAATTAAAAACTGAATTTATAAAATAGCTATAAAGCCGGTAAATAGGGAAAAATTAGATCCGAAAGCCATAAGCTCGCTTAATAAGATAGTTACTGAGAAAGATCGGTCTAATAGTCAAAAGAGACCTATATAAATTGGAGACAAATGACTAGAAAATAGATTTGAGAGAAAATCAATGGACTGATTTAAAGGTACATAAATCTAAAGAAAAAATGTCCAGAATGCAATTCAGCTAAAACAATATCTTTTTACTTGTCAGGAATTTCCTCATTTAAAAATCGAGAATACAACAAATTCCTACGAAGGTGACTTCTCCAATCTGAAGAAGATGGTGAATATGCACTCTGGATTATCTCCGTTTAGCCTCACCAAGCTGCTTTGAGGGCAAATTGATGGGCTGTAATTTAATTTATTGTTTTTTATGAATTCAATTTATCAACCTAATAAAGTTGAATCAGTACGAGTATTAGTACCAGTCAAATCAGTCCCTAGGCCTAATGAAGAAGAATTAGTGATGCTTGTATCGCTTCCAAAAAGTCCACCAGTTAAAGATGCTAATGAAGAAGGATCGCTAAGTCCATTAGTTAAACTGCTCAAATCTATTCTTGAGCCATTTAGATTTGTAGCATCTAAATTGTTTTGTTGAGAATTTGCAAATTGGGCTTTCATCTGATCTTGCAAAGCGGTTATTTCAGCTGTTATGACTTTTCCATCACCATCAGTATCTAATTTAGAGAAAAGTTTTTGAGCCATTGCATCAATTTTAGCTGTGTCAATTGTCTTGTTTGGATCAGCACTTATCTTTGCCGTGATATCG
Organism: Candidatus Melainabacteria bacterium; assembly: GCA_005110395.1. Classification (GTDB taxonomy): domain Bacteria; phylum Cyanobacteriota; class Vampirovibrionia; order Caenarcaniphilales; family Caenarcanaceae; genus LMEP-10873. The sequence goes on from DUDU01000038.1 coordinate 3,619, forward strand.
GCTTTTAATTGATCGAGCGTAAAAGAGCCTCCATTGGCTTGAGCTAAATTGTTTAGGTTTGCAATTTCTCTCATGCCTTTATGATGTCTGCCATGATGAGGTGGTTCTGGCAAAGAAGCTATTAGATTTGTTAATTCCGTTTGATCTAATCCGTTATCATCAATATCAAATTGCTTAGCAAATTGTGAAAATGCATTGGTATCAATTGTGGTTGGAGAAAAATTTGTATTTGGAACAGCGGCGTTAAAATTCTTTGTTGGACTTGATGTTCCATCTATGGTTTGGGTTGCGGCTATATTATTTCTATTTTGTAGATTTGTGGATAATCCACCTAGTATTTTTGCGAATTCGCCTGGCGAAAACGTATCAGGGTTTCCCGCTCTATTGAAAATTCTTTGTGCAACTTCTTTAGCAATTTTTGTTTTTGCTAAGTCAAACTCTTGAGGTTGAAAACCGTTGAAACCATTGTTACCAAATTGAGAAAAATTATTATTGCTTGCTTGAATATTCATAAGGCTCCTTTTAAAGACTTCTCTCTTGAGTTCTCTCGTGAAGGAATTAAGCTCCTTTATGATTAAGAGTCTATTGGATAAAGACAGGAATCACCCTTTCAAGGATGGAAATAGAGGCAAATATCATCTATTAATGCTGCTTTCACTGAAGCAATTAGGGTTAATTTACTAGTATGAAATCTTTTGCTTGACTCCTCAATAAAGCTCATATGTAATGATTTGGTAAGAGAAAAGCATTTATTGATATGTACCAAAATACGTTACTGAAAATAGTTTCAAGTAGTTAATGTAAATGAAAATTAAATATCGTTGTGATAATGAAGTCGATCAGTAGGGCTTAGAGAAAGATTGTTGATTAATTGTTAGATTTTGCTTTTGAGTAAGGGGATCTTATTTATTCAGGACAAAGAGGATTTTTTTTACTTCATACTCGAAAGCTTATGGTTGTGCAATGATTGAATAAGAAGTCTTGATTCTCATTGTTGCTCAATATGATTTTCAGGAATTGGCTAATTCAATTTCTTGAGTTAAAGCCTCTAAGGATATGCCTAAGTAATCATAAAAAAACGACAATAATTTCAGAGTTAAAATAAAAAGTAACCATTAGATAAGCTTGGTTTTAGAGAAAAAAGTCTTATGAACAATGCTCAAGAAATTTTAGAAGATATACTTTCACAAGCAGGTATTGAAATTAATGGTGATAATCCTTGGGATATAAAAGTTAACAATAAAGCGTTTTTCAACAGAGTATTAGCAGAAGGTTCTACTGGACTTGGTGAATCATATGTCGATGGTTGGTGGGATTGTCCTCATTTAGATCAGTTTTTTGACAAGATTTTGAGAGCAGATATACAAACTTTATTTAGAAATAAATGGCCAAACATTCTTTTTCATAGAATTCCATCTTTGTTGTTTAATATGCAGAGCCGCTCAAGAGCCAGAATTGTTGGTGAAGTTCATTACAATAAAGGTAATGACTTGTATCAACTAATGCTCGATAAGCGAATGACATACACTGGTGCATACTGGCAAAATACTCATACCCTCGATCAAGCTCAGGAAGCAAAGCTCGAATTGATTTGCCAAAAATTGAATTTAAAATCGGGACAAACTGTTCTTGATATAGGCTGTGGGTGGGGAAGCTTTGCTAAATATGCAGCTGAAAAGTATAATGCAAATATTGTAGGAATTACTATTTCAGAGGAACAAGTTAAACTAGGTAATCAACTCTGCAAGGGTTTACCAGTTGAATTGAGGCTTCAGGACTATAGAGAGCTCAAAGGTAAATTTGATCATATAGTATCAATTGGTATGTTTGAGCATGTCGGATATAAAAATTACCGAACTTATTTTGAAGTTGCAAAAAAATTGCTCAAGGAGAATGGATTATTTGTTCTTCAGACTATCGGTAGTAATAAATCAGTTACTCATCTCGACCCATGGATGTCTAAGCATATTTTTCCAAATGGAATGTTGCCTTCAATAAAGCAAATTGGTCAAGCAACTGAAAAACTTATGCTAATGGAGGACTTTCATAATTTTGGTGCTGATTATGACAAAACCCTCATGGCTTGGTATTTCAATTTCAAAGAGAATTGGTATCAAATAAAAGATCAATATGATGAACGTTTTTTTAGAATGTGGAATTATTATTTACTTTCTTGTGCGGGTGCTTTCAGGGCGAGGAAAATTCAATTGTGGCAAATGGTGTTTTCGCCTAAAGGTGTAAGTGGTGTATACACAAGAGACAGACATGTACCACAAAGGCAAGAATTTGCAATGCAGACCTAGAAGTAATATATTCGGCATGTAAATTGATTGAGTATATTGACTTCAAGTTGTCATTTGACCTTGAAAATGCATACGCTTCTCAAAGCTTGTTCTTCTTTGGAAAATCAAAAACTATTGAACTAAGAACAGGAAGAGCAAACATACCAATTGTAATAATTGAAGTCCACAGATCAACATTATGACCATCTAAAGCGATACAAAATTGATTTCCAGTATGAGCAAGATGGCAACCATAGGATGCAACTAATTTCATTCCTAAAAAACCTATGACTAAAAAAGCTATTTCATCGAGAAAGGGAAATTTAGTCATAAGCTGAACAAAAATCTGCGCAGCAAATCGCATAGCCAAAATCCCGATAAATACTCCCAAACAAATCAATCCGATTTTGTCAGTAAAAGCTACTGCTGCAAAAACATTGTCAATTGAAAATGCCAAATCCATTATTTCAATCAAAATAACGCTTGACCAAAAAACCCCTATTTTGCCAACTGTTAACTTGTAAAACCAATTTCTTTCTTTGTGAATTTCTTCATTATCCTCATCTGCTTTAGGCTTTGATTTTTTAAAGAAATAATCGACACAGAGCCACACAAGATAAAGCCCGCCTAGAGCTTTAAGCCAAACAACTTTCACGAGTAAAGAAGCAAATATCAAGCAAATACCGCGAAAGACATAAGCTCCCAAAATTCCATATTTCAAGGCCTTACCTTTTTGATTTTCAGGCAAATCCTTGACCATGGTTGCCAAAACGGCGGCATTGTCAATTGAGAGAAGGCTTTCAATAATAATCAAATTTGCAACTACAAAAAGAGCCGCCTTAAGATCATGACCAAATAATGATTCTAAATTCATAGTTTACTGATTTGCAGACAATCGGTGGAAAATACAAAAACCTTAATAATTATTAGAAATATAATCTACGTTCAAGAATTAAGGACACATCTAATAAAAAATACTGACAATCATTGATCTTAATAATGCTTCACATAACCCATTATTTGAAGAAAAAGATTTAACGTTGAATATTTAGATAAATTTAAGTCTAAAACTTTGTTTGGCAAACTTTAATATAATTGGAGTTTATACAAAAAGTCTCTAAAGATCAAATCAGCAATCCTCTCAATCAAATTTTGCAAGCAATGAATGAATCAGCTCCCAATCCTGAAAAACCAATAGTACCCCCCAAAGCCGTAGCAACTATTCCCAAAGTTGTCTGGGGATCCATAGGCAATAAAACAAAACAAAACTTCAATATATTTCCACAACCTGAAACTGCTGGCGGAATTGAAGCAATTCTTTTGAAAGACAATTCTCAACTAATTGATTTCATGAAGCTGCTCAAGAAAGAATTTAATTATCAGGTTTTGTTTTTAATTAATGCCGTTGAATATAAAGAAGCAACTCAATTAATTTATCAACTCCAAAAGCTTGAACCAGAATATGGAATGCTTTGCATTAAAGTGAATCTGGGCAAAGAAAATCAAAGTATTGAAACATTAAGTTCAGTCTGGGAAAGCGCCAATTGGTATGAGCGAGAACTCTGGGATATGCATGGAATAAAATTCAATGGACATCCAAATTTAGTCAGAATTCTCAATCCAGACAGTTGGGAAGGTTTTCCATTACGCAAGGACTATATTCCGCCAATTGATGCACTTAATGGACCAATTACTGCCGTTAAAGAAAACATAAAACCTTTAAGCAAATCTGAGAGAGCTGATATTGAAATAATTGAAGAAATTGCCATCACTGTTTAAATTCTCAATTTTGTTTTTTTAGTCTTTAAATTTGATGAGCTTTCATTCAACAAAACACCCCTTGGAGCAGTTCTTCAAGCGAATTATTACGAAATAAAACACAACAAAATATCATTCAAAAACAATGTCTTTAAAATTAGGAATATTAGGTGCAACTGGTAAAGTTGGCGGTGAGCTCCTCAAACTACTAGAGCAATGGTCACCAAGCGAATTAGATTTAGCGGAGCCGCCCAGGCTTTTTGGTACTAGTAGATCTGCTGGCAAAAAAATTAAATTCAATTCAGTTAAATTCCCAAATACTGAAATTACAGTTCAAGACAGTCAACCTGAAAACCTAAAAGGGCTGGATGTTCTTATTTCATGCGCCAATGGAGAAGTAAGTGAAAAATTAACTCCTGAAGCTATCAGGCTTGGCGTTAAACTCGTCGTAGATACCGATAGCTTTTATCGCATGGATCCTGAAGTTCCATTGGTGACAGTAGGCGCTAATGATGAAGATATTGATTGGCATAAAGGAATTATTGCTGGGCCGAATTGTTCAACTGCTCAGTTAATCATTCCTCTCAAAGTTTTAAATGATGCTTTCGGAATTAAAAGAGTTGTGGTTAATACTTATCAATCAGTCAGTGGGGCGGGCAAAGCTGCCATGGATGAGCTAATGAGTCAGTCGAAAAGAGTTCAAGAAAGTTATGAACAATCTGCAGGGCTTCAGCAAATCAGAGTAGCTGAAGATCAATTTGCTTTTAATGTTATTCCGAAAATCAGTAAATTTCTGGACAATGGCTATACAAAAGAAGAATGGAAGGTGATAACCGAGTCACGAAAAATGCTGCATAGCCCCGAGCTCAAAATAACCTGCACTGCTGTGAGGGTTCCAGTTCTTGTTGGACATTCTGAATCCATTAATATTGAATTCTTGAGCAGCTTTAATTTAAATCAAGTTATTTCTGTTCTTAAATCAAGCCCTGAGATTCAAGTTTGGGATCATCCCGAAATGTATCCAATGCCTGTTGATGCCGCTGGAACAAACCCAATTCATGTAGGACGAATCAGAATAGACGAAAGCGCGCCTAATGCGATTAATATTTGGGTGGTTGCAGATAACCTTTTAATCGGAGCAGCTCTCAATGCTATCAGACTAGTAGTGAAAGCTTCCGAAAGAGGAAAAATCTAAAAGCTTATTAATGACTTCCCCAATAAGGAGCCATTTCTGCAGGGCCGCATCCTGGTGTAAATCCGCATCCAATTGGAGGACTTCCAACTACTTGTTGAGGCATTTGCGGATTTGCTGGTGGATAAATTATGGCTGAACGGACAAATTCGCGGCAGCTATTTGGACCACAACCTCTCATAGGGTAAATTGGTCTTTGATTCATTCTGACTGGGCCCCATGGAGCAATGCAAGTATTACCCTGACATCCTTCGCTTTGTGATGGCTGATTGATAATTAAACCTGAGAGCGCAATAAGCGTAATAATCGAAAAAAAAGAAGCTATGAGCGTTGTCTTGGTTTTCAAAAAATTCATTTCCATTAGAGTAATGCCTCAATAATCATCTTAGAGAAATTTTTCCTATTGGGTTAATGCCAATATTTCGAGGGTTATATGCTTTTATTTAGGGATTTCCGATTCGATATTAGAGAAAACCCTTGAAATTTTTGAGACTATTTAATTTTGATAAGGCGAAATCAAATGATTACTGGTCTTTCAATTCAGACAAGATAAATTTGTGAAAGTTTTTATTAATTGCAATTTCTTGTTCTTGAATATATTTTCCTCAATACGAGACATAAAGAGAATCTGTACTTCAATGACTTGCTAGTATATTCTCTCTTTATACGAGAAAACCATCTCGCGATTTGAATTTGTAATTTGCGCTTTAATTTCAAATTTTGAGTATTCATATTTCACCTCAAGCAAAAACCAATAAATGAATAAATTAAATTTAGTATCAGGTACTCGACCGACTGGTAAGCTTCATTTAGGGCATTATTTCGGCGTACTAAGAAATTGGCAAGAATTACAAGATTCTGATAAATACAATTGTTTTTTCTTTATCGCAGATTGGCACTCACTAACAACTAAATACTCAGATACTAATGATTTGCAATCAAACATTGTTGAATTAACTCGTGATTTCCTTGCCTGTGGATTGAATCCAAACAAATCAACTATTTATGTTCAATCAGCAATTAAGCAAATTTCTGAGCTACATTTATTACTCAGTATGATTACTCCGAATAATTGGGCTGAAAGAGATCCTACTCTCAAAGACTTAGTTAGAGCCGCTAACAACAGTCAGACAAATTCACCCGACTTAACCTATGGAATGCTAGGTTATCCGATTTTGCAATCCGCTGACATATTGACTTTTCAGGGCTCATTAGTTCCAATCGGCAAAGACCAAGAAGCTCATTTAGAACTCAGCCGTGAAATAGCTCGGAGGTTTAATTATATTTTTGGTATTGAGTTTTTCCCTGAACCAAAACCACTTTTCACTACTACTCCACTTGTACCTGGTATTGATGGCGACAAGATGAGCAAGTCTTATAACAATGATATTAAAATTGCTGCTAGCGGAGATGATACTTTTGCAGAAGTAAAAAAAATGGTGACTGATGCAGAAAGAGCAAAGCGCCAAGATCCAGGTAATACTGAGCGCTGCAAAGTACCATATCCCTATTACAAAATTTTGGCAGAAGCAGAAGTATTAGAGCAGGTCAAACAAGAATGTGAATCTGCTCTAAGAGGTTGTGTTGACTGTAAAAAACAATTAGCTGGAATTATGAATGATTTCTTTAAACCAATTAGAGAAAAGAGAAATAGTTTTTCTGATCAGGAAATCAAAAACATTCTGAAAGAAGGAAATGAAAAAGCGATTGAGAAAGCTGAACAAACACTTAAAGAGGTAAGAAACATTATCAAGATCTAAGTTTTGTTCGATTGGTATTTAATCAATTCTCTCAAAAAATCTCCAGATTTCCTCCTCAGCATGGATTTCTTGTGTGACTGGGCCTATCAACTTATCAAGTAAGCCATTTTCTCGGAATCTAAAATTCTGCCCTGGCCAACCATGTCCACCACCTCTGACTTCATACAATACAACTGGCTGAGAGCACTTATTCCAATTATGGATTATTACATTCGTCTCATCCCCAGGATACTTATCAGGAAGCCTTACTGTATCTTGATACTCTCGACAATTATTTATCCTTGTCCAAAAACCCACAGTATTTTTTGTTGATATTACTTCGCCTCTCCCTTCCCCCTGGCTTTCAACTTCTCCACCATTCCAGGGCATTAGTTTATCAGCAGTGCCATTAATAATAAGTATTGGTAAAGATTTACTCGGCCTACATTTCAAATCAACTGACATATTAGCAGATACCGCTGCGATTGCCCTCACCTTATTGCTTAGCTCGCACCCAATGCGATAAGTCATTATTCCACCATTAGATATACCAGTAACAAAAATCTTTTGAGGATTAGCTATACCGTCTCGAATTAATTTATCAATTATATTAGAAATAAATTCAACATCATTTGCAGTAGATGCCGTTGCAAAATCTTTTCGTCCATCATTCCAATGCTTGTCAACTCCTTTAGGATATACAACAACAAAGTTGTTTTGCATAGCCAATCTATTAAATCCCACTTTTTCCATTTGTAGCGGATTTCCACCACCGCCATGAAGCGCAATCACTAAAGGCGCTGATCTTAGATTTTTGGGATTGAATAAAATGTATTGCCTATTGTTTACTTGTTCTATAGTGCCTATCGCATTAGATGGCAGTCTATGAATAAAAAAGCAAAGTAATAAAAGTAAAATTGTTTTTTTCATTCTCATCCTGTTTGTTTTATTTAGATACTCAAAAAAACTGCTCTTCGTCTACAAAGCAATTGAAGAGCAGCGAAGTAAGTTGCTTTCTGAATGTTTCTAAGGATTTGCAGTGTAAGCCCCTGAGCTTGTACTGCCATTAGAGTCAGTGGTATTGTAGGAATAAGAGCCATCACCATTATTAGTATATTGGGTACTACGCTCTCGCGTATTACCTTGAGGTCCAGTCACAGAACGATTAAGAGTATTGGTGTCTTTATCAATTGATCTTTGAGTACTAAAAGTCCTTGAATTACCGTTTTCTCCAGTTACAGATGTTGTAGATCCACCCATCCCATTACCCACTTTTTGTGTTTGGTAAGTTTTTGAATTACCCTGAGGACCAGTAACTGTTTTCGATTCTGAATATGTTCTGATTGCTTTATCATAAGAACCACTGCTAGACCCATTCCAAGCCCTACCTTGCTTGCCTGCATATGTTCCATTTCCCGATCTTTGATTACCAGACCAATTAACCGATCTTGTTCCAAAACCTCCTCTAGAATTATTAAAATTTCCGCTTCTACCTTTTGCTTCAGATGAATTAGTCAAACAAAGTATTGAACCTAATACCACTATCAAACTTAAGGAAAGAAAATTTCGAACAAGGGATTTATTGGTCATGAGAGAGAGTGAATTTTGCATAATTACCTCTTTAGTGTTGCTGTTTATATTCATATTGTCTCTTTAATAATCAATAAGGTTACATAAACTTTTCTTCTTGCTTTTTTGAGGATTCAGAATATTTTCAAGGGTTTCCCCCTATGTCACTTGAGGGTAGGGTAATCATCGTAACGCACCGTGCTAGAAGGAAGACTTCAGTTATGTAGAAACACATAGGAGGATTTAATGACACAACTTAGTATTACCGGTCCCAAGGGAAATTTTTCATTTGATGGTCAAGTAAACAGATTAACTGACCCCAACAATCTTTCATACTCAGGTCAAATAACTAATAATAAGACTGGTACAACTAGAACAGTTGACGCTACCAGAATAAAAAACCCAGATGGAACTATTTCAAAGACTGGAACTATTACAACTAAAACTGGAGAAATAATGAGTTTTAATTTGGTCAAAGATCTTGTTGCACAAAACGTTTCTGGTTCAATCACTCAAGATAATGGCACTACTACTCCAATAAACAGACCAATTGGATTTGGAACAGTAACAGGTTCTTTTACGAATGACGGAGGCACTGTAATCCCAATAAATAAAACAATTGGAATAGGTTGAATTTTCTGGATTTAAATCTAATTTACATCATTAGTGTCCCATTAAAGATCTAGGATTAAAAGCTGATTTGAAAGATCAGATTCTTTGGTTTTGTAATCAAAATTTGAGAATAAGCTTTGAATGGGGATTTGTTCGAAAAGCACATTGCTCAAAAAGTGTAATATTTGTGACAATTCTGTCTTAATATTCATGCTCTTTTTCAAAATCACAATCAATAAATATGCACAAATTGCTATCCAAATTTGAAGTTTAACTGCATTTTCTGATTGCCCAAAAAAGCTCTCTATATGTAGATTCTGCTTTATCCACTT
>DUDU01000039.1 GCA_005110395.1 Candidatus Melainabacteria bacterium
ATAACAACTGATTCATCAATTTGGCAATCATGACCAATATGGACGTAATTCATAAAATAACAGTTGTCTTTAATAATCGTTTTACCACCGCCTTTAACAGTGCCTCTATGTATCGTTGCAAATTCTCTGACTGTAACTTGATTGCCAATTATAAGTTCGGTTTTTTCGCCTTTATAGCTTAAATCTTGAGGAGGAAAACCTAAACTGACATAAGAAGCAATGAAACAATTTGAACCTATTTTTGTTCCACTTTGAATAGTTGTATGTGAGCCTATGACAGTTTCTGGACCAATTTGTACATCATCTTCAATTAATGAATATGGGCCGATTTCACAATTTTCATGAATAATAGCTTTGGAGCCGATAATGGCTGTTGGATGAATTGCCATTATAAAATTGTCTCCTTATCAACGAGAGCAAAAGCTAGTTCTCCAATAAATGCAATCTCACCATCAACACTGGCTTGAGCTTTGCATTTTCCGACGCCTCTTCTAGACCATAACATCCAAATTTCAAGATCGAGTCGATCACCTGGGAAAACCGGTTTTTTGAATCTTGCTGAATCTATGCCTGCAAATAAACCAATTTTATTGCAACCATTATTGCCTTCTTTAAGTATTTCGGAAACACAGCTTAATTGGGCCAAAGCCTCTATTATCAAAACTCCTGGAAATATTGCTTTTTCTGGGAAATGTCCTTGAAAAACTGGATCCGAGATTGAAATATTTTTGTATCCCTTAGCGTAATTACCGTCTAAATCCGTGATTTTATCAACCAGTAAAAATGGGTATCTATGAGGAATAATTTTCTGAATTTGTTCAACATTGAATGGAAGCTTTAAAGTAGAAAAATCAAACATTTATTTAAAATTGCAAAATATCTTTGTAAAAAATATGCAAAAAGTATATTAAGTTTGAGCATATATTTGGAAAATTAATATACAAATTACAAATCAATTACGGTTTATTTTAAAAAAACTTACAAATCTAAAAGAGCCTTAACAAAATCTATATTATTTATGCTAACTTTTTGAAAGTAACGTGGATCTTATGCATTTTTAAATGGCAGCAAATTCATTAGCTTTTTCAGATTTAATTTTTACTAACAATAATTTTGATAATAGCCAAGCGGCTCCCATTCAGAATAATTATCATCAAGGAATTTTAGATGGCTTCGATGAGTTGTGGGAAGCGACCGAAGAATCTCTTCCTTCTGTTAAGCAAAGTGAAACTCTTCTCTTAGAGCAAAAGTATTCAGAAGAATTACTCTATTTGATGGATGAAATTAAAATGTTGAGATTCGAAAATATCGAATTAAAACAAGAATTGGCGGAATTCTATAATAATGCTCAATCTCACAGCATAATTTGCTCTGACTATTCCAATTTGATTGATTTAAATAGAGTTCTAACAAAACAACTAAATCAAGTTATAAATATTAAAGAAAAGCAAAAATCTCAACTGGATGCACTTAAAAGAATTCTTGGATAATTTTATTTTTCATGTAGTTTTTAACGTCTGATTACAAATTTAGGCATTGTGTTGAACATTTTTAATTGACTTGCCCTTGAGTAATCTGCGACAGCCCCTAACCTATCTCCAGACAATTTACGGGCTTCTGCTCTCCAATAATATGACTCAGAACCTTTAGGACTTCTTGCTATAGCCTCTGAGAAATCTTGTATTGCTAGCTCATACTCCCCCAATCTAGTTAAGTTTAGGCCTCTCATGAAATAAGCTTCTGTGTTTTCAGGATTAATTTCTAAAACATTCGTAAAGCCATCTACAGCAGCTTCAAAATTGGTTTGTCTAGATTGTTCATCTGCATAATCAAAAAAGACCTGTTCTACGGGATTATTGTTTGCGTGGACATGAAAAGGGCAGATTATAAGACACAACACAAGAGTCTCTAAAATTAAAATAAAAATTTTGCTTAAATTCAACATAAAAATAAAATGTTGATATGCAAATTGAAAACATATCTTAATTAATTTGTTTCCCGTTTTGATGAGAATAATTACTCATCTTAAAAGCCGAAGATACTTAATAGGAAATATTTAAAATAATCTTTTTGATATAAGAATAATTACTTGAAAATCAAGCAGTTATCAAATCCAAACGAGTAAAAATTTCATCAATTGATTTCAAATAATCATCTAAATCAAAACAACTATTAATTTCTTGTCTTGAGAGAAGCTTTGAGACTTCTGTGTCTTGGCAAATTGATTCTTTGAAATTTCCTTCAGGATTATTCCAAGCCTTATGAGCATGAGATTGAGCAATTTTATAGGCGTCTTCTCTACTCAGGCCTTTATTAACTAGGGCTAGCATTACCCTCTGGGAGTATATTACACCTCCATAAAGGTATAAGTTTCGTTTCATGTTTTCTGGATAAACTTGCAAGTCTTTCAAAATTGAATTTATTCGCTTCAACATGAAATGAGCTAAATTTGCGGCATCAGGAAAAATAATGCGTTCAGTTGATGAGTGACTTATATCTCTTTCATGCCAAAGTGCAATATTTTCGAGTGATGGAATTAAATAAGAACGCAGCATTCTGGCCATACCGCATAAATTCTCAGATCTCCATGGATTGCGCTTATGTGGCATAGAGGATGAGCCTTTTTGGCCTGAATAAAATGGTTCTTCCACTTCAAGTACTTCAGTTCTTTGTAAATGTCTTAGTTCAGTTGCTATTCTTTCAATCACTGCTCCCAAAGATGCAATTGAGTATACAAAGTCTGAATGTCTATCTCTAGCAATTACCTGAGTTGAAATCGGCACTCTTTTTAATCCAAGAAAATAGCAAGCTCTTTCTTCAAGCTTGATCGGTAAATTTGAGTAGCTACCAACTGGTCCAGAAAACATGCCAACCGATATTGCTTCAATGCCAAATTCTAATTTTGATTTTGCTCTTTGTAAATCATGAAACCAGCCTGCAACTTTTAAGCCAAAACTAGTTGGTTCGCCATGTATTCCATGAGTACGTCCAACGGTTGGAGTATATTTGTGTCTAATAGCCAAAACTTTGACGGTTTCAATTAATTCTTCAATATCTGAAATTAAAATCTCGCCTGTTTTTTTGAGCATGAGCGCTAACCCAGTATCAATCAAATCGGAGCTTGTCATTCCAAGGTGAATAAATCTACCTGAACCAGCTAAATTTTCTTGTTCTGACCAAGCTGTCAAAAAAGCGATTACATCATGATGAACTTGTTTATCTAACTCTTCAACTCTAAGTGGATCAACTTCCAAGGAAGATTCAATCCTTTTTAAATCTTCTAAACTTATTTTTCCTTCTTCATTCCAAGCTTTGCAGACTGCTATTTCAACTTCTTGCCATAATTTGAATTTGCTTTTTTCAGACCAAATTGTCTGCATTTCAGAAGTAGTATATCTTTGTATCATGTTTAGAATCTTTTAAGAATTGGTTTGTAAAATTTAACGATAAGCAAACACTCTTAAGAAAATACAAAGAAAAAATAGATAGGTGGAGTAAAAATATTCACACTTTCTTAAGAATCATAATATACTTTCCGGGTGGTGTCTAAAAACCTCTGTTGAATGAATCTTGAATCTTGCAATTTCTCCGTTCAGTATTGGTTTTGCCTTTACTGAATGGTTTTTAGACACCCACTTAGATTTTTACATAATATCGCATAATTAGCCTTGTCGTTACACTACCCGGGCACTCCTAACAAAAACCTACTTTCTTCTCAGTCTTCAAGAGTATCAATGAGAAAAACTTCTGAAGCTGGCTCCCCTAATAAAGACAGTCTAATTAAGGTTGCAATTAATAAATCTGCCTCATCTCTCATTTCTCAAGAAGCTTCAAAACAAAAAATTTTTGACCTAAAAGCTTTTCAAGTTTTACTTTTTAATATTCTTGATTCAATTTTTGGACTTTTCTTTAATTTATCAGAAATAGTGATGAAATTTACACTTCAAATCTTCAAGAAAATTTCTGAGTTGAAGTGAATCAATCTTTTTATTTATTTTTTATGACATCCATTTTATGAAATATCTTCGGCTCTTTAGAGCATCACTTACAAAATTTGATTGGCTCAGTGAACTAAACTCCGCTTATTCAATTAATATTGTTTTCTAATAATTTTGAAATAAGATTTAATAAAAATGATTGAAGCTCCACAAAATGCAAATTTTTGTTTGAACGACACTATTGGATATGTTTCTTTAATTGAGCATAGTGGCAATGATACAAATATTGTAAATAGCGCCCGAGTTTCTTTTGGTAAAAATATCAGCGAAATTGGGGAAAAAGATCTCAAACTAATTCGCTTCTTGCTTGAACATAATCATGGTACGCCTTTAGAACATACCAGCCTCACGTATTTAGTAAAATGTCCTCTTTTTGTAGCTCGTCAGTGGCATAGACATAGAGTTGGCATTTCAATCAATGAAATCTCAGGACGATATGTTGAATTACAAGATGAATTTTATATTCCTGAAACTTTTCGTGAACAAAGCAAAAATAATAGACAAGCAAGTGTAGAAGGAAATTTCACTGATGCTCAGCACAAAGATAATAAGGCTATTTTTGAAGACTCAATTAGATCTAGCTATGAGGCTTATCAAAAGCTTATAGAGACTGGCGTGACCCGCGAACAAGCTAGAGCAGTTCTTCCGCTTAGTACTTATACTCAATATTATTGGACATGCAATTTGAGATCTTTATTCCACTTTGTCAAATTGCGCGATCACAAAGATGCTCAATATGAGATTCAGGCATACGCAAAGGTAATGCTAGAAGAAGCTAAGGAGTTTTTCCCTCATACAATTAGCGTCTGGGAAGAGTTAGGTAGACCGTAGTTTTTAGCTTTGGCAAGAAGGTTTTAGATTATTCGCATAATATTTTACATATACTTTTCCTTGCTCAAATATGAGTGGCTTGGGAATCCGATATCAGTTTAATGCCCCATTTCTTTTTCAATTTTGCTTTTTTCTTATGGTCAGTCTTTTGTGCTTGGAGTTTTTGTTCATTATCCTAAACTCTTCAATTGGAGCTTAGTTCACCCTATTTCTTCTTTCTTTTGCAAGAGGTCTAATTAATTGGCAATGGTACTACAGGGGTACTACTATGCCAGTTCCTCTATTTATTTGGCATTCTGCTTTCTGATTTGCACACTCAGTAGGGTTTGAACAAGTTTCTATAAATACTGATTCTGCCGAATAATTCTCCGCTCCTTCATTATAAAACCTATCTGCTTTACTTCTGGAAAATCCTGCGCCCGTATCTACCTCAAATCCAGCTTTCATAACTACTGCTCTAGCAATTATACTTACCGGCCCAATTCTTATAAAGTCTGCTCCCAGTCCACAACTTCCATTTAAGAAGCATAAACCACCAGCCATTACTGGATCTAATCTGGCTGATACATGGGTTTCAACGCATAGATCTTTGTCACCACTGTTATATGTGCCAGTATGAAAAGCCCATCTTAAGTCAGTAATTGGACTAATAACGTTGCCGATAGCTTGACATTTGAGTTTTGAACTTTCCCCAAATTTATTAAATCGAGTATTAGTAGCTTCTTTATAACATTGCCCTTGTCTAACATTACCAATTGAAAAAGCATCTTTAACTGCTTTACTACCACCTTGATTCCAAATATTAAAAAGAAAAATTTGTGAAGCAGAAATATATTCGGATTTGTTAATATCCTTTTCTATACTTTCACCATCGTAATCTGTACACCCAGAATATGAGGGGGAAGTGCAACCTTGAGCCTTAACCGAATCTTGTAGACTAAGACCATATTGTTGGGTTTCTCCCATTTCATTGTCACGAAGCTTAATAATTTCTCTGGCATAGGATAAAGTAGCTGATTGTGCAGCTTCCTGAATGCGGTTAAAGGTAATCCATTTGATAAGTAATTCGAGAGAAATGACAGTCATAACAAAGGTAAGGCCAAATATAGCTAGTACAAGCAACCAAGTAACTAGCGTGCCTTTTTTGTTTCTTTGATCAGATGGCAATAATAAGTTTGACAATGGATTATCTCCAGAAATTAAATCTTATAATTTTCATTCCCTTAAACAAATTATTTAATCAGGGTCGATGTCTATGTATTTGATTCTTCACCGATCTAGTACATCAGTAAATAGGGAGCTCCATTCTCAATCTTTGGAGATGGTTTTTGAATTGTTCAAATCTGGAAATAGATTTCCCTGCTTTTAAGGTGGGCTGAGACAGCTTCTTGATGACAGAAAAGGACTCACATTAGGCAGTAAGTAGATTTGTTTGAACTGAATTTTTGTTTTTGCTTAACATGATTTATTAATGGGCACCAGCTAAAGCCTTTTCACCGCCACAAAAAACTTTTTCTGCATAAATTTCCAATCGATTCAAGTCGTTTTGTGAATAAGCTTCCAGATAGATTCTGAGTAATGGTTCAGTTCCACTTGGCCTAATTAAAACCCAAGTATTGTCTTCTAAAATCAGTTTGATTCCGTCTTTTTTATTGACATGAATGACCTTCTTGTCAGCAAATTCCGTTGGGGTTTTGGTTTTTAAATCATTAACAATTTTTTCTTTTATTTCTTGAGTTAAATGCAAGTCAAGACGTTTGCAGAAAGGTTCTATTTCGGTAAAGTCAATGATTTCTTGCCAGAGCTCAGATAGGCTTTTGCCAGTTACTGCAATTGCTTCACAAGCTAATAAACAGGCTAATATTCCATCCTTTTCAGGAATATGACCAATTATGCTCAAGCCACCAGATTCTTCTCCCCCGATTAAAACATCTTGGTTTCGCATAACTTCACTGACATATTTAAAACCCACTGGAGTTTCTACAATTTCCAATCCTAATTTTTCTGCTAATTTATCAAGTATATGAGAAGTGGCCACAGTACGAACAATTGAACCTTTGAGTTCTCTTTTCTCATATAAATATTTAGCCAAAATTGCCAAGATCTGATTTGGGGTATAAAGTAAACCTGTCGAATCTAAGATCGCAAAACGATCAGCATCTCCATCATTTGACAAACCAATATCAAGTTTTTGTTCTTTAATCAATTGAATTAATTCTGCTAATGTCTTAGTAGTTGGCTCTGGAAGCATTCCTCTAAAAAGTGGATCTCTTTCCTGACCGAGTACTACTTTACAATCAATAATTTTATTGAGATATCCTCTACCAGCTCCGCAAATTGAATCAACTCCTATTCTGAGCTTGGCTTTTTCAATAGCATTTAAATCTATGAGTTTTTCTAATTCTTTGAGATAAGCTTCTCTGGGTGAAAAATATTTGATCTGTGTATTTATTTCTAAGCATTTTTCTGGAGAATAAGCTTCAAATGAATAATTTTCCTTGGCTAATTTGTCGACATAACTTTTGATTTGATCCGTAATACGGTTATCAGCTGGACCAGCAAAATCAGGAATATATTTGAGCCCACAATATTCCGAAGGGTTATGACTGGCAGTAAATTGAAGAGCTCCAGCAGAGTTTAAATTTTTGGCAGCATGGGCAATAACCGGAGTTGGTGTATCACGATCAACAATCAAAACAGCTCTACCGAAACTATTAATTACTCTAGCTGCATGTAATGCAAACTTGTCCGCTAAAAATCTTGGATCATAACTAATCAATGCGGGTTTTTCGATTGGATAAACATCATCTAAATATTTTGCAATTGCAGCGCTAACAAGAGCGACATTATCAAAAGTAAAATCCTGGGCGATTATTGCTCTCCAGCCATCAGTACCGAAATTGATTTTATGTAAATTCATCTTAATTATTTATATCCTTAATACTAAAGAGTTTTCAACATAAATTAAAGTTTGTTGCTCTTTTTATTTATTGCAACAAACAATATATTCCACACAATTTCAAGTTAATGATCAAAAAATCAAATTGAAAATACATGAGATTAAATATTTTAATAATCGATTTTGAATGAAAAAAATTTTTAATTATGTAAATCCAATCTCCATTTTTTGGATGAAATTGAAAAAACTTTAAATTTATGAGATTTTAAATTTTCTAGCTAAACTCCTAAAGTTAGTTTTTTTAGGATGACTCATTTAGAAAGGTGAATAAGGCTGTAAATTGATTTTTGTTGAATGAAAAACTTTGCTTTTTGAACTATCTAGATTAGACAAATTTAGGGAGAAATATAGAAGTTTGGGAACAAATAGAGAAATCCCTCTTTCTTGAAGGATTAAGTTGGAGAACAAAAATTGTTAAATCTACAAAGTAGAAAGAATTTAGGACAATCATTAGGTGGCGGCTTAAAACGTGGTTTTAGGCTGAACACCATAAAGACTTTTGCGATAGGCTTTATATCATTGTCCTTGCTGACCAGCTTAATTCCCTCTTCCATAGCGGATGTAGTTGTGGGGGGAAGTATTACAAATGGTACAGCTACTGATTTGTCAAATGTGAATCAAATCGGCCTGCAGAATGCATCTACCAATCAAAACCAAATAAATGTCCAGCAAAGGGCAAGTATTATTGGTAATGGTGCTGGTGGAGCAGTAACTAATACTGTAATGGGTTCGCCTAGTGCTTTTGCTAGTACGCACCTTCATAATGGTCCTTGGAATTTTACGCCTCCTCAGATTTTGTTTGATGCGAGTAAAACTATCAATGATGGTTCAATTTTTAATTGCTGCCGTATTGTCAATGTTGGAGCAAAGCTTCGCAAAGGAATTAAAGATCGCTTATTCGGAATTTATGATGAAAGAGAATACATTGCGGCAGGTGTAGGTGGCGGAATGGCTGCATATACTGGTGGAATAGTTGCTTGTGGAATTAATACTCAACTTCCTTCTGCTTGTGTAACCTATATTGGTTCAGGTCACGTATTCATGGAAGAATATGCCTCAACTGAAGCAGCTCTTGTATCTCTTTCACGAATGGCTGCTAAAAATGGAGCCAATGTGGTCGGTAATGTAAATTGCGCTTTTGCTGAAACGGTCAGAAGTTATTCAACTGGAGTTGGAGGAGCCATTGGTGGTGCTGATGCTTCAGGTGAAAATGGCTCCGTTAGTGGTTCATTAGGTGCTAACTGGGCAACAAGTCGTGTAAAAAGACCAGTTCAAACTCACTGCTCTGGTGATTTTTATATGGGTAATGCATCTAATTGCTATGCGCTAGGTATGAATCAAACCTATTTCCCTCAGCCAAGACCTTACAAAAGATATTTACCACCACCACCTAATTTCGCTCCCCCCGCCTCCTATCAAGAGCCAGTTAGAGGATTATGGTAATTTCCGGTTTATTTGTGAATAATCAGTAAATCACTTTTGAAAACTTACTTCGGGCAAACTTCTCCAAATAAATTTCTCTAAATAAATCTATGAAAAATCATCAGCAGATCAACTTCAAAATGGAATCATCGGTAAAGCTTAATAGTTTCATTTTGATTCTATTAGTTCTTGGTGCATCAAGTAGTTTATTGAGTAAAGCTGATCCGTATTATCCTTCTTATAATCCAAATTATTACGGTAATCCTTATCAGATGCAGCCTCAGCAAAATCCCAATAATGCTTATGGTTATACTTCAGCTCCTCAAGCTATACCTGGAATGCTTCCTGATGCGGCTTATATGATGCAAGCGATGCTATATAGTCCAATGGGAAGAAATTTACCAGGATTTGCAGCACCTGTTCCTCAAACATATCCATCTCAGGCTATGGGCGGTATGCAAAGAAGAGAGTTAAAGCCCAATCAGCAAGTTGTAGATATTTTAGGGGCCAGAATTCAAGAAGGTTCAAAGACTTCTAATAGCTCTAATGGCACCAATTCAAGGGGATTTTGGAAAAGAAATTAATTCTGTTAGTCATAAGGGGACTTCTTTAAAATAGCGTTTTTCAGCAAAAGCATTCAAAAAAATCTGGTTCACCCTGAAAATTTCACAAAACACACCATTTTGACTTCTCAAAAGCCCTTTTAAGTTCCC
>DUDU01000040.1 GCA_005110395.1 Candidatus Melainabacteria bacterium
AATACCTTATCAATTTCAAATCATACAAATTCACAGAGGTAATTCCAATTATGTTTTCAAAGGCCTTTACTAAAACAATTATTTTCTATTTATTTTTAATATTTTTGTCTCAGCTTTCATTCAAAGCCCCATCAGTTAAAGCATACGGCGGATTAGCTAATGTTGCTCAGGCTCCAGTTGCAAAAAAAGTTGAAACATAAGGCGGATTAGCCAATGTTACTCAGGCTCCAGTTGCAAAAAAAGTTGAAGCATACGGCGGATTAGCCAAACACTCTTATTCAGAGCACAAAGCCATGTGTGTCTTCTTGGCAAATAATTTTGACTTAGCCGCAATGACAGTTTGCAAGCTATATAAGCAAAGATAGAAGGTTGAATTGTTTTTCAGGTAGATAAAGTAGAATCTGCACATAGAGAGTTTGTACGGGCAATCGAAGAATGTAGTTAAGCTTCAAAGTTGGATTGCAATTTGCGCATATTTATTGATTGTGATTTTCAAAAAGAGGATGAATATCAAGATGGAATTGCCGCAAATTCTACATTGAAGATGAAAGCTCTGTTTACACTTTTTCAGCAATGTGCTGTTCGAGCAAATCCCTATTCAGAGCCTATTCTCAAATCTCAATTGTAAAACAGAAGCTAGCTTTCTCTGTACGTCCTCTCTGCAGCTTGATCTTTTCATGGGACACTAGCAATAGTATCCATAAGAGCATCGCAAAGAAAGAGAATCTATTATTTGTTTTTAAGCTTACTTTTAAACTAAGTTTTTTTAAATTAAGCTTTTTAAAACCCTCTTAAAATCCTCTGGTAATTCAGACTGAAAGTACATACCCTGATCACTGATTGGATGAATAAATCTAATTTCCTTGGCATGCAAACATTGCCTGTGAATAAGTTTGGTTTCTGTTCTTTTGCCACCATAAATCGGGTCGCCAGCTAATGGATGATTAATAAATTCAAAATGAACCCTAATTTGATGAGTTCTTCCAGTATCTAAACTCACCTTGACCAAGCTAGATGACTGACCTTTTAAAGAGGGTGATGGTTCATATTCTTCCAGAATTTCCCAATGAGTTTTAGCAAAACGCGCACGTCCCTTATCCAGCTGAATAACTGCCATTTTTTTTCTATCACTTGGATGGCGACCAATTGGTGCTTCGATTGTGCCTGTGTTCTCTTGTAAGCGACCTAGAGCCAAAGCATAATATACTCTTTTCAGCGAACGATCAGCCAATTGCTTAGAGAGAGATAAATGAGCTTCATTGGTTTTAGCAATTATCATTAGGCCGCTAGTATCTTTGTCGAGTCGATGAACTATGCCAGGACGAAAGCCATCATTGTTAGCGATACCTGAAAGCCCAGATTGATATCTAAACAAAAGTGCATTAACCAAAGTTCCTTCTCTTAACGACTGAGTTGGATGGACAATCAATCCAGCTGATTTATTGATTACTAATAAATGTTCATCTTCATAAACAATTTCAATCGGTATTTCCTCAGGTTTTAATTGACCAGAAGAAATAGGAACTAATTCAAGAATTCCACCAATAAGAAAATCAGACTCAAGCAAAAAGCCAGTTTTGGTAATTATTTTAGAATTAACTTGAATGAGTCCTTTTCTTATACTGCGTTGAACCAGCGAGCGGGTCTGATTTGTTTCTTGCGACAAAAATACATCTAACCTTTCAGTCAATCTTTCAGGAGTAGAAGAGAATACTAAATTTATTTCCACTGAAATTTGAAAGAGAATTGAAACTAAGTATTAATTGATAATCAAGCAATTGCAAATTCTAAATATGGCACAAAAGCTTTTTTGACAGCCCCGCATATTGGACATTGCCAATCATCAGGTATATCTTCAAAAGCAGTTCCAGGTTGAATGCCTGAATCAATATCCCCCAAAACTGGATCGTAAATCATGGAACATTGACGACAAATCCATTTTTGCGTTTTGAGATCTTGGTTGTCTTTTCGGTCAAAAGGATCTTTGCCATCAAGAGTATTTAAAGCGTCGGTATATTGATTAGCATGATGATTTTCAATTGATGTTAGCAAACCAAAGTTCTGGGCAGCTTTGCGGAATATAGCTGCATGCTCACGAGATTCGGCTTTTTGTTCTTCGAATTCAGCTATTGCTTTATTGTCTCTGTCCAAACGGGCTTGTTCGGCAAATTGGGGATACATTGTGAGATATTCATACGTTTCGCCTTCTATTGCTAATTCAAGGCATTTAGAAATAATGGCTTTTTTTTGTCCTTCGGAAAGCTTTTCAGCATCATCAAAAGCCAACTCTGGATGCAATAAGCGGAAATGAGCGAAAGCGTGTTCAGTTTCTTGATTGGCGGTTTCACGGAATAATTTGGAGACTTCGGCAAATCCAAGCTTGCGAGCAATATCGGCAAAAAATAAATATTTACGATTAGCCATGGATTCTCCACCGAAAGCGGCTTCAAGATTCTTAATAGTATTAGAATTGTTTTGGCTCATATTGAAATGTCTTTGTGATTCTAAGCAATATTTTTTTAAGTATAACCGTATTACTTTTCATTTGATTCTATTGCATTTCCTGTCTCAATCTCCTCAACTTTCTTTTTATACTCATTCAGGAAATTAGCCAACTCTTTAGGATTCATTCCGTTGTATGAATAGTATTCTAGAGAATAGTCCATGTTAGAAAAGCTCAGAAGTTTTAATAATTGACTATCAAGGCGAGATGAGAAATCTTCATTAATGGGGTGATTCTGATTTACTGAAAAGCAACACCTCTTAGAAAAACAAACTAATATAAAGGGAGTTTGAAAATGCTCTATTATTGACCAATCATAGAAATGTCCACTAAAATCAATTCCATCTTTATCTACAAATACCTTATTCTTTTTATTTGAAAGTAAGCCACTAAAAACAAATAGAAAAATGGGACGAATAGAAAGTAGAATCGTACCCAAAATTAATATAAATAAAATTGTTTCCCAATCAAGAAAAACTTCTCCAATAGCCATAAAATTGGCAGTATATACTATTGTTGCGATCAAAAAATTACTTCTTAAAGAAATTATGCAATGCCAGAAATAATTAGGTTCTAAAATGATTTCTTTGATTTCACTCATTTCACTTCAGGTATAAAACTAAATTCTTTTTTTGTAATATTCCCTTTTTGCAAATCTAATACATCCGCTTTCAGTTTTACTTCTTCATCCTCTTTTAATTTCAATGCAAATCGAATTAGCTCTTCGGATGATTTAATCTGTTTACCATTTATATTATTGACTAAAGTTCCTGGTTTAATTCCCACAGAGTCAGCTTTACCACCTGGTTGCACCTTCAGAACCAAAGCACCTTCTTTATATCCTTTATTCAGAAATTCAATCGTAATTGGATTAATATCTTCATTTAAATCAATTACTGAAATTCCTAAATAAGGTCTTTTGACTTTGCCATTCTGCTTAAGACTATCCGCTATTCTCTGTGCAGTATTTGATGGTACCGCCAAACCAATACCTTGATACCCTCCCGATTTAGAAAACAAAGCAGTGCTGATACCAATCAAATTGCCTTCTGAATCAATTAAAGCACCACCTGAATTACCTGGATTGATAGCGGCATCGGTTTGAATAAAATAATCATAAGGAGTAACTCCAAGATTTTCTTTTCGCTTCGCGCTGATAATACCCATTGTAACCGTCTGCCCAATACCAAATGGATTACCAATTGCAAAAACAATATCTCCAATTCGAGCATTATCCGAATCAGCAAAAGGTATAAAGGGCAAATCATTTTTCTCGATTTTGAGTAATGCTAAATCAGTCTGTGAATCAGCTCCAATTAATTTTGCTTCTATTTCATTATTTGAGTTTTGCTTATTATCTTGTTCTTCATCAGAACTCAAAGCTATAAAAATTTTGTCAGCGCCATTAATTACATGATTATTTGTGAGTATATAACCATTTTCTGAGATTATTACACCTGAACCAAGACTACGCTCTCTGCGAGTTCTTTGAGGTGTTTGTGGTAATTGGAATTCATCATTATCCGAAAAATCTCTAAAGAAAAAATCCCATGGAGAAATATTGCGTACAATTTTTTCCGAGAATACATTTACTACCGCTTTGCGAGGTGATTCTACAATAGAGGCATATCCTTCGACAGATATATTGCTGATATTAGGTTTTTTCTTAAAGCTAACTTCTTTTTTGTGAATATTCTTGGAGGTATTTAAATTAATTGCATATTTCCCAATTTGATAACCTCCACCTAGGCCAAGGCCTAAAAATAAAGTACCAATGATTATGTATTTAAGGATATTGTTCATTTATTCAATCAGAACAGGGATTAAGAGGATTAACTAGAATAAAAAAATACAAAAAATCCTGTCCATCCTTTTCATTCTCTAAATCTGGTCAAACACGTGCAGCATAATTTTCAAGAACTACTCTTTCATAAATAGAGAAAACTTTAGTTGCAACTTGATCCCATGTCACTGGATACAAATCATCGCAAGCTCTATCCTGAAGCTCTTTAGCCAAAGATGGATAAGTAATCACTGATAGTATAAGTGAGGCTAATTTATCTACATCCCAAAAATCATATCTAAGTACATGCCTAAGAACCTCACCAACTCCAGCTTGTTTGGAAATAATTACTGGTAATCTGTGAGATAAGGCTTCGAGCACAGTTAGCCCGAATGGTTCTGAGACGGAAGAAAGCACAAAGCAATCAACACTTTTGTAAATTTCTTTTACTTCATCTTCCTTGAGAGCACCTGTAAAAGTCACTTTGTCGAGTATTCCAAGTTCGGCCGTTCTACCTTTTAGATAATCAATCATATCTCCAGATCCTGCAATTACAAATTGAGCATCTGGTCTCATTTGCAAAACTCGGTGAGCAGCTTCCACAAAGTAATTGGGGCCTTTTTGATAAGTAACTCGTCCGAGAAAAAGTATTTTGGGTGCAGTACTTCCAACTCCTCTAGGAGAAGATGGTGGCCCGTTCATGTCTATTCCATTATGTACAACTTCGATTTTGCGGTGATCGATTCCATAATTATTTACGAGTATATTTTTGGTAAATTGGCTTACTGCAAAGATTCGATCGGAATATTGACAACCAAGTGATTCTAATTTTTTTACATCTTCATTTCCCAAACCAGGTGAACGGTCAAATTCGGTAGCATGAACATGCGAAACAAGTGGTTTACCTGAAATTTGCTTGGCAATCATTCCTGCGCCAAAAGTCAACCAATCATGGCAATGAATTACATCAAAATCCAAACTGCTAGCAACCGATGCTGCAATTCGATTGTATTTAACAACTTCATCAATTAAATTTGGTCCATAAACAGCTGAACCTTTATAACTTTCACCTTCAATCTTTTGCTGTGCTGTCAATATTTGATCAATTGCCTTTTTACTCAGAGGACTCATTTCAATTGATGGATTCACACTAGAATAGGCTTGAATATCCGATTTTAAACGAATTGTTTTGACGCCATTAATTTTTATAACTTGATTAGAAAGGCTAAACTCCCAATAATCCGCTCCGAATATTGTGAGTCCTTCTTCTTTGGAAGATGAGATGTTTTTTGGCAAAATCAGCGTTATATCGACATCGCCTTTTTTAAGCAGCGCTTTCACCAGACCATAGCAAGCCATGCCTAAGCCGCCTGCAACCATAGGTGGGAATTCCCAACCAAACATTAAAACTTTCAACTTGCGATTTAGAATACTCAATGGATTCTCCTAGAAGTTTATAAAAATAATTTCACTTATATTTAATTTAAATATGCCACTTTTGATAGGGAAATCTCCAAAATAAATTAAGATTTTGAAAATTTTCCTCTTGATACAACTTGACGAAAATCATTTCATTTTGATTCCAGAAATTAAGCCATAAGTTTAAATATGACATCTAAGAAAAATCTTTTCAGCGGCATTTTGCTGGCGGCAGGTTCAGGGCAGCGATTCAACTCGGATACCACTCAAGAGTTTTGGCCAAAACAATTTTGGGAAATCAAATCAAATTATTCTGTAATTGAAAAAAGCTTTGAAGCAATTGCTCCATTTTGTGTAGACATAGTTATGACAATTCCTTCACTAGAAATTATTCAAAGTTCAATATCTTCACAAAAATCTTTTCAAGCAAAGTTGGAAGAAATTATTTTTCGCATACAAAAATCAGCCATAAAACATCAATGTAAATTTTCCATATGCTCTGGTGGCGAAACTCGACAAGCATCAGTTAGCAAAGCTCTTGAATTGATTGATTCTGAATATTTGCTAATTCATGATGGAGCCAGACCATTAGTTCACATAGACGATTTAGAGAAGCTTATTGAAAAAACCATTTTGCATAAAGCAGCCATTTTGGCAACACCCATCACTGATACCATTAAGCAAGCCAAAGAATTGAATATTATTGATAAAACTATCTCGCGGAATATGCTGTGGGCAGCACAAACTCCACAAGCTTTTGAAACGAAATTATTTAGATATGCATTATCAAAAGCAAATGAGGATAACTTTATTGGAACTGATGATGCATCTCTGATGGAAAATCTTGGTAGCCAATCAGATTACTGCGTTCAATTAGTTGAAGCCACAAAGCCAAATCCAAAAATTACTTATAAAAGTGATTTAGATTGGATAAGATTTTTGGGATAAAGTTTTGATTAAAAGTAAATCTGATGATTGATAATGATTAACAAAATAGCCCTTGCTCTAGATCTATCGACTAAAGAGGAAATTGAAATACTTATAAATCAATTAAATCCTCAGCCCCAAATTTTTAAAATTGGTTTTCAAGCTATATATTCGCTGGGATTATTTGAATGCTTGCGATTGGTGAATAATCTTGCTCCTCATTCTGATATTTTCTTGGATCTCAAGCTTCATGACATTCCCAATACTGTTAGTCAAGCTGTTCAGTCTCTTAGTAAGGTTAGTGAATTATATAAAATTAAATATTTGACCATTCACGCCTTGGGTGGAAGCAAAATGCTCAGCGAATCATCTAAAGTTTCTGAAGGAAAAATCAATTTAATAGCTGTAACTGTTTTAACTTCTCATTCTGAAGAAGACATTCAACATGATTTGGGGTTGCCTTTAGATAAGCTTTCTATGAAACTTGCTGAAAATGCTCACCAAGCGGGCATTGAATGGCTGGTTTCTTCAGCGCATGAATGCAAAAATCTAAAAAACAAATTTTCCGACATGAAAATAATTACACCGGGAATTAGACCAGAAGTAAATAGTGCAAACAACGGAGATCAGTCTAGAGTCATGACACCAAAACAAGCTCTTGAAGATGGAGCAGATATTATGGTTATTGGACGCCCTATTTATAAATCAGACAATCCCCAAAAAGTTTGGAGTCAAGTTTTAGAGAATCATTAACCAAAGAAACTTCAGATTGCAAATTTACTTAAAGTGATGAAAGAAAGTCAGTGATAGCCTAAATTCAGAGGGATTGTTTGTATCAGAAGCCTCAAAATGAGTCGACCCCTGGGTGAAATTTCCATTGAGGAGAAATTAGTCCTATTGAATTTACGAGGTGCAATTCTCGCCCATGAATTAAGAATAGTTGGATTATTTTTGGCTTCATCTTCAAAACTATTTCGGGATATTGGCATGAATATAAATATAGTGTCACCACCAACTGCTTTGAATGAAGATCTAACTTTTTCTTCGTACAATGCCAAAAATCAACCAAATTGCCTTGATATCCTACCTTATCATCGCTGTAATCTGAATTCTCTTGAGGCCAATTGTCTAATAAAGATTGTCTGAATTGATGAGCAAATTCAGCCTCAAGAAAATCATCATATTTACAAAGAAATAGTTGTTGAGAATCTCAATATTCTGGTATATCAGCAAAATATTCTTTTGAGCCAAGAAGTGATTTTTTTCCTTCAAGTTGTGTTATTAATCAGGCTTAGTTAAAGTGAGGGTATTTGCTGTTGTGCCGCTCTAGCATATTGAACTGACTTGGAATCAAAATAACTTTTGACTAGATCTTTGTTGGACTGAATCACTCTTAGCTTTCTTACCTTCAAGCTTCTCAGGTTCTCACGACTGGTCGGTCTTTCTTCATTGAATATCACTGATTTTCAATGTCTGTTTAAATACTCATCTGGATTAAGGTCTGGTGAACATGTAGGCAAGTAAAACATTCCCACCTGCCCTTGATAAGCGTTAACCCATTCTTTGGCTTTTTAATCTCCGCTTTCTCCTTGTGAGCCCTTCGTTCAATTGCTGGATACTCCTCATCAAGCCACTTCCTAGCTAACTCAGGATTTTGTTCCATTACTTTCTTGGCTGGTTTTTCTGGTGAGAATCCCCAATCATGAAGCCAAGTATATAAAGTTTTCAATGCTGCGGCAATTCTATATTTTTGCCAAATAAGCTTCTGAACAGCTTCTCGAATCCATAAACAAATAAGGCAAATTGAGTGTTCCTGATTTATAAGGTAACTCGAACAATTCAGAGGAAATTAATTTAGTTTTTGATGCAAGTCATTGCAAAAGAGAATTTTGCTTATTCCTCTTTAACCGCAATGGTACCAATATTCACTATGACTTTCAGAGCTCTGGGAGGATAGTGTATTACAAGCAGGCTCTGGAGGAGATTAGAAAGACACACAAGATACTAAGTTTCACAAATGTCTGATTTAAGCTACATACCAATTGTCTAACAATAGAACTAAGGACTTCGAGCTTGAATTTGAAATATATTTGGCTAGTACATTGCAAATCAATTTTAAATACAACTATCTTGCATAACATTTTTGCCGTTCTTTTGCTGGCAACCAGAACCAGTTCCACAAGCTTTTGCGAGACAAATAGTTTTGTTTTCGGGAGAACCAAAACAACATACAGTTTTAGCAGGACCAGTTGGTTGTTCTCCATTTTGACAATTCACTTTCTTGCAAATAACACAAGGCCAATCTCCTTTTCCACCTCTACCTTTGCATAGTGTAACAGCTGGCCCGTCGGCAGCCTTAGCTGGAAATACTGCTTTGAGAGAAGGCTTAACATACTTGGAGTCAAGAGTGTTTGTATTGCTGAGAGCTAATCCATTGTAAGAATTGTTATCAGCAAAATCTTTTTTATTCTCAAAAATACCTTCATTAACTAAAAGTGGAGAAATGCGTCTTAAAATTGAACTTAATGGAGAATTACTTTTATATAGAGGCTTATTACTTGCTTCTTCTATTGATTTCACTCTTTTAGCTTCAAAATTAGCAACATTTAGCAGTGCACATTTTGTTTTTGCAGCATCTTCACATCCATAAGCTTTAAGAATACCTTTTATTGAATTAGCACCATCATAACGAGCTTTGACTTGCCAAATAGCATTTGCATTTTTTGTTCCTTGTGAGAAGTCAGTCATCCACTCAATATTACTCTCATCAACAGAAATTTTAGTAATAATAAGAGGTGCTTTCTCATTCTGAATACCAGTAGGAGGAGTAGCACATTCATTATTGCTTTCTGTATTGGTATAGCTGCCTTTCGTTTCATACATATCACCAACTGCGTACATTGGTCCATTGCCCTTTTCTCTGAAAAATGATTTTTCGCCAGGTTTAATGTCGTATCCAATACTTGTCTTGGACATTCTGCGAAAATCTAACTTGAAATAACCAACATAAAGAGGACAATTTGGGTTTGGTAAACGACCCCCAACAGATTTTGTTGAATCACCACGACGAATTAAATATTGCCATTCGCCATTTACTGAAGTTTTCGCAAAAGCACTATCTGATAATCCTAAAATAAATGCAATTAAAACAAATGCTAATTGATGAATTGTTTTGTGCTTGTACATGAATTCTATGTTTATGCTGGTGAATGGAAGCTTAAAATTTTTAGATATAACTAAAGCTTGATTGTATATTTTCAACTTTCCCCTAAAAGGAAATTCTGAAACATTTTGAAACAAAGTCGGTCCAAAATTATGGACAAAGAGGTGAATTTGTTTCTAGAAAATTAATTCTTTGAAAAATTTCAGAAATGTAAATTACACATCATTGATTTGAAAACAAGCTTTTAACTTCATTATCAAGCTCAAGTTATATACAATCTATATACCAAGTTTGGAAACACTATTAACAAGAAATCAACAAATCAATTCTTTCAAAAAGATTAAGTCAGTTTTGAGATTCTACTTTTTTGTTTTTATCAATTTGGATTATGAGAGAGGGAGTTTTATTTCTAAATTCCAATGTTCCAAGTATCTTTTGATTCATTCGGACTAGGGATATAGTTAGTAAGGCTTGGGTTCGTCTCTGACAAGTTTTATGCAAAACCCTTTTCTGGATTGAGAAGGAAGCCAGAAGTTTACCAATCCACAGAGTGCTGAAATCAATTACCTGGAAATGAAAAGCTCCTGCTTTCAAAGATCCCGTGAGTGGGAGCTGCTGCTCATTCTGATGGGTAAGGTACTAAGCAATGAAATTTTCTACAGAATAACTCTTTCAATAAATTATTTCAAGGAACAATGGGGTGATAAAAGACAGAAGCCTTGTTTGTTTTACTCTCTCCAACCTCTAGAGGAAGAATTGCTTCATTTGCGTTGGATTTCCCCTGATAAAGCTTTTAAGTGATGAGTTGGTATTGACTAGGAACGAAAATTAAAACAACATTGTAGCTGAATTAATAGTCTTTAAAGATGAGTATGCTATAAGGTAAGCATGGTTGCCGAGTAGTTACAGTCAAACTGAAAATAGAAAACTCAATGAATATGTTGATCATTTTGTCATATATTGCAAATGTTTTAATACTTACTCCGATTTGTATTCTCTTACTCATGAGAAATAATAGGATGAATGAAGTCTATGGCATAGATACAACTGCTCGTCAAATTCTGCTTTGTATGTATTTAACAATTCTTATTTTAAGTGTTTATTGCTTGTTAAAAGCTGATACAACATTATTGATTGCTTGGATAATTTTAGGTTTTCAAGTTATTTACAAATCATTGAGTTTAATCATTATTAGAGACAAGAAAGTTCCTGTATATTGGTTTAATTTTGGAGTTGCAATTCTACATTCCATAACTTTATTTATGAATCCACTTTGATTGAAAGAATTTGATTGAAAAAGTTTCATTACAAAAATGTTGATAGAAAAACTGCTCTTGGAAAAAATCTAGCTTAGAAAAAACATTAGTGAGTTTAAAATATTAATGAGATTCAGTAAGTTAATGTTCGCTTTTGATGGCAATCCAGTATCTAACAAAAATGAAGCAAAATTTCACAGTATTTCTACCAATCTAGTAATCTTTTCTTATCTCAATAATCGCTGTACTAAATCCCATTTAATGAATACGCAAACTACAGTAAAAAAAATCCCTTTTATAAGTTTAAGAACAGAGCCTGGTTTTGATGAAGCGGTGGAAGCTCGATGGCAAAAAGCTTTGCATAATTCTCAATTTATTGCAGGTCCAGCAACCAAAGAATTAGAATCAAAAATACTCGACTATACTCAAGCCAACAATTTTATTCCTTGCGCAAATGGAACTGATGCTATTCAATTAGCCCTTAGAGCAGTTGGTATAGGACAAGGGGATTCTGTTCTTTTACCCGATTTTACCTTTTGGGCAACTTATGAAGCAATTATCAATGTTGGTGCTACCCCAATTATGGTTGATGTATCGAGTCAAGATTATCAAATGGATTTCGATTTATTTTTAGAAGCGGTTCAGAAATTTAAGCCCAAAGCTGCTATTTTGGTTCACCTTTATGGATGGTGCTCTAGCCGATTGAATGAATTTCGAGCATATTGCAGTAAAGAGAAAATCTTTTTAATTGAAGACGGAGCACAGTCTATTGGTAGTTTATTTGAAGGTGAGCGTATTTTTCAATCAGCCTTTTTAGCAACCACTTCTTTTTATCCTGCAAAAGTTTTAGGGGCAGCTGGTGATGCTGGCGGTATTTTCTGCCAGGACAAAGCTATTGCTGAAAAATGTGTACAACTGGGAAATCATGGCAGAAGCTCGCATTATGGACATGAGTATGTGGGTTGGAATTCTAGAATGGATGAATTACAAGCCCATTTTCTTTGTGAAAGCCTTGAGAAACTGCCAGAAAGAATAAAGTCACGTCGTGAATCAGAAAAAAAATATTTTGACTTTATTAGTAAAAATCCGAATCTACCATTAGAAGCAAAATTAGAACCTAGCAATATACAAGGCAATGGTTATTTGCAAGTCAGTATTGCCAAAAGTAGCTACAAAGATTTGTCGGCCAAACTCAATTTACTTGGCATCACCACAGGCAATGTTTATCCTAGCCCAATGTCAGCTCAAAAAGGCGCCATAAATCCTATATTAGTAAGCAAAGATCATGTAACTCAGCAAATATCAAAAAAAGTTATCAACTTACCTTTATTTCCATACATGACTGATTCGGAAATCGATTATGTTTGCGATTGTTTGGTTAATTCTTCTAGTTAATAGGCTGTACGTACATATCACAAAGCAATCACCTGATCGGAGATTCAGATGATTATTGAGCTTCTATTGTTTTCTGGTAATTCAAATCTCTATTTAAACACGCAACCTTTTTTCTTTATGGCAATAAATAGTTTTTGTCATTAGCATCGATCTCATCCAAAAACTATTTACTAAAAAGATTATTGAAGAAGCCTAAAAAAACTTCAATGAATTGCCAAATCATTTACGCCCTCCCGCTGAAATAGCGAACTCAGCATTCTCAATCCCAATATCATCAATTTCTTTCATAAGTCTATCTGTTTCAGTTAAAGCAACAATCACTTTCTGGTAGTGCAAAATATCTTCGTAGCTTAACTCTCTTCCTTTACGGTCTTTGAGCCACTTTTGAGCTGGTTGATAGCCTCCAATATAAAACTCCCATGCAAGCTTAGGTACATTATCAAAATACTGTTCAGAGTTTATGTAAACCTTACTTTCGTCTTTGAACTCAACCTTCTCAACCTGATTACTTCCATCTTGTGGATAGCTAGTTATGTATTGATTGGCTTTTGAGGATTCCAACAAATGAAGCTCTCTAAGCTCAGAACCTTTCTCAACAAGCTTCCAAAATCTTTCTTGATTGTCAGGATAAGGTACTCTGGGGAAATCAACTTTTAAAAATTCTTTGTACTTTTCTCTATAACTGGGTGAATGTAAAACTGCATAAATGTAATCAAGTAAATCAATTGGTGCAAAAGAATTACCTCCCCCGCCTCCTTGTAAGGAGGAGCTAAAACCTTGATCTTCTGAGTTCCCCCTTTCAAGGGGGGTAGGGGGTAACTTCTCAGCCGTGAATTTCAAACCTAGTTTATTTGCAATTTCATTAACAATTTCGTCTTTGAGATTAGGTCTTCTCTCTGGTTCTTTCTCAATTAGAGAGGTTTGTTCTTTGGATTGTTCAGAATATAGATAAAGTGGGAAACAATTTGCTTTACCCCTGTTACTGTACGTTGTTCTATTGTCGATAGGATCACGAGTTAGAAGAATATGGCTAAAAGATGAATCTACGTATTGCCTCATTGCAACTAATGCGTAGTTGTCTGTCTTGCGGGAACTTTGCAATAAGTGTTTCATAACATTTATTCTCGGATATGCAATAAACCCTCCTTTAAAAGTGAATAAAGTTTTTCTCCAGTCAAAAGGACGATAGAGAATCTCTCCTATTAATTTTTGACTGCTTTCTATATCTTTTTTAGCATTGGAAACTCTCCAATCTCGTCCATCAGAAATTTTGTATTTTGCTTTTATTTGTTCTTCATTTAAATTTTCAAAATCATTTATAACTTTCAAAAGATCACTTTGAGTGAATTGAATTGCTAATTCATCTTTCTGAGTTTCAATACCATTAGAGTTAACCGTCATAAGTTCTAAAATTGAAAAGTCTTTTTTATAACTATTTTCATCTTTATAATCTTTGGGTATAAAAAAGTACTCAGGTTCTTTTACAGATAATTCAGTCCAATTAATTGATTTAATGCTGTTATTCCAAAGATACTCATATTTTTGCTCACGCTTACCAAAACTATCTAGATGGACTACTGATTTAACTGATTTTGGTTTACCTGTTCTCACAAAGATATTAATTGATACACCTTGTTTAATATCAAATACATTTTCATCCTCAGAACCATCAGGTGAAACTTCTCTTTTATCAGAAGCTCCGTGCAAGTCGTAAATATAGATTTTATCGAAGCTCTCACTCAATGACTTTCGCATCTGTCTATGAGTAATTCCATCAATAAAAGAATTATTCGTAATCATTGCAACAATGCCTTGCCCGTTCTTATCAATAAAGTGCTGAGCATAACGAATAAACTTTATGTAGTCATCGTCTAAATTTATCTTCTTCTCATTCAAATCCTTTTTGTATTCTTTTATTAGTTCTAGAATCCACTCGCCTTTATTGCTTGAACTGACTGAATAAGGCGGGTTGCCCATTACAACCATAACAGGGGTATTTTTCTTAATATCATTCGCTTCCTGAGCCTCAGCACTTAACCAAGTAGCAAATAAACTTCCAGTATGAGGATGAGCCTCTTCCAGTGCATTAGTCAAAAAAACTCTAAATCTTTGTGGATTTTTCGGGTCTTTCGGTTTGTATCCAGTTTCTTGTAAAAGTAAATCGAGTTTTAAATGAGCAACTGCATAAGAGGCCATCAAAAGCTCAAAACCATTCAAGCGAGGAATTAAATGTTCATCAACATACTTACTCCAAATACCTTGTTGACCTTCAAAGTTTTTATAAACATGTTTAATAACTTCACTCAAAAAAGTCCCTGTTCCAGTGGCTGGATCAAGAATTTGCACTTTGTCTATTTTTTGCTTGACTTTTTTGTATTTTTTTCCGTCATAAACTTCCGAATCAATTTCAATTTGGCTAGTATCAGCTAAGCCCATTGGCAAAGCAAAATCAGTTTTCAGTATCTCATCAACTGCTCTAACAATAAAATTCACAATTGGCTCAGGAGTGTAGTAAACGCCTTTACTCTTACGCAATTTTGGGTTGTACTCAGCTAGAAAGGTTTCATAAAAATGGATAATTGGATCATTACGTTGAGTTGAACTTCCAAATTCTTTGAGTATTTTCTTTAAATCACAAGCTCTAAAAACTTCTGCTAGAGCGTCAACAATCCAAACCAATCTATCATCAAGGTCATAACCTGCAATATAATGAAAAAGCTTTCTCAAAAAAGGATTCGACTTTGGAACAAGCTCAGCGGCTTCCTTACGGGAAAAGTCTTCTAAAGTCTCATCATGAAAGCGAGCGGCAAACATTCCATAAGCAATAGTCTGAGCGTAAATATCAGCAAAAGTAGCTTCATCAATATCATGAATTAAAACTTGCTTAAAGGCTTCCATCTGGTCTCTAAGAGTTGTTTCAGCTTCATCCTTTAATGCTCTGAAAATTATGTCCTGCATTAATTTGGCTTTTCCCGCCATTATCTTTGCAAGCTTAGGAGCTGATTTAATGGTTTGACCTGAATAAGTACAAAAGTCTTTAATCAAGCTATCAAATTGATCCCAATTCCCTTTTAAGGGCTTTAGCTTCCCTTCATCGAGCTCAGCTATTTTGACTGAAGCAACCTTCTCACCATTCCTAAACAGCCTAAATTCAAGGTAATCAGTAATAAACAAATTGTCCAGACTGGCTTTGTAACGCTTTATTTGCTCACTCTTTTCAGTTTTATCCAGCGACTCTCCAATATCTTTAGCCTCAATATAGCCAATTGGAATCTCACCTTTAGTTAAAATGTAATCAGGCGCTCCACATTGTTGACGTTTGGGCTCATTGGTACAAGAAATACCTTTAACCAAACTTTCCACCAACTGGCTTAAATCACCTCTGTATGTGTGTTCCGTGGCATTGCCTTGCTTGAATCGGCTTGAAATGATTTGAAAGTATTCCGAAATATTCAAAATTTTTAATGGATAAATAATTAATTTCTCCATTTTAGAAGCTCTCTTAAAAAAGAAGATTAAGCAAGACGATTCAGCATTATTTTGGTCATAGCAAAGAAAATTCAAACCTCAGAGTTAGTAGTTTTCATTTCATAATCTTTGAATAGCCCCCTAAAACCCTCAAAAAACAAAAACGTCTTTTCAACCATCCATTTGAATGCATGAACATAAAAATACTTTGCACAACCTTTATGTCTGCCTAATTAGCTGGTATTCTGCTAAATTCCCACAGTAATGCTGAGCTGTATACAAATATATTTCTCTTTCTTGCTTTTACCAATTTCCACCATTGAGGTTTTTGTCATCTCCCGCCATGAAATTTGCTCTCACGCATTATGAATCAACTACTCATTCTGGTGTTAGCAAAGATTTGCGAGATAAAGTTGGTGTTACGGATGGACTGATTCGACTGTCTATTGGAATGGAACATCCTGATGATTTGATATATGATTTGGATAATGCTTTTAAAGCGACTTTTGCTGAAAACCAGAAAGAGTATAGTATTTATTTAGCTAACAAAACACATTGATTAGTACTCAAAACAAATACATTCAATCCAAATATATTCAGAGCTGGATTCATTCACCAGTTGTGGATTTGGTCTTTATTATTTCACCTGCTTTTCTGATTACGCTGATTGTAATTTTATTTCGTAATTCATTCGATCATACGGAGGCTTTGCCATTATGGGCTTGGATTGTATTTATTGTATTAGTCGACGTGGCACATGTATACAGTAGTGTATTTCGTACTTATTTCAACCCACTAGAATTCAAACAAAATGCAACTCTGTTTACGCTTATACCTTTTTTTGCATGGCTGATTAGTGTAATTCTTTATAGCTTGAATGATTTGCTTTTCTGGAGGGTTTTGGCTTATATTGCCGTTTTCCATTTTGTCAGGCAACAATATGGTTTTATGGCATTATATTCTCGAAAGCAACCTGATGAATATAAGCCATTTAAGCTTTTAGACGCAGCTTTGATTTATATTGCAACAATATATCCGATTATCTTTTGGCATACTCATTTACCACGTAATTTCAATTGGTTTGTCGAGGATGATTTTCTTGTAGGCCTTCCAGTATTAGTTGAACGAATATGTTTAATTCTTTATTTGTTAATAAGCGTTTGTTATATTGTCAAAGAAGTTTATTTAAGTATCAAAACTAAATATTTCAATATACCTAAAAATTTAATTTTATTAGGTACGGGACTTTCCTGGTATGTTGGAATAGTATTGCTTAATGGTGACATGGCTTTTACGGCAATCAATGTAGTAAGCCATGGTATTCCCTATATGGCTCTTTTGTGGATATATGGTAGAGGGATTTCGCAACAATCAGATCCATTGATATCTGAACAAGCGATATTGCAATTCAGATTTCCCAAATTAAATCTCAGTTACAAATTTTTATTTTCCATAATTTGCATACCTGTATTTTTGGTGTTTTTATGGTCTTTTGCTTACTTGGAAGAATCACTTTGGGACAGTTTAGTTTGGCGTGAAAACCCAACTCTATTTCAAGCATTCTATTCTTTACCACTTTTAAAATCTAAACAATTTTTGGCAATTATTGTTCCATTACTTTCACTACCACAGCTTACACACTATATACTTGATGCCTTTATTTGGAGACTCAAACCGCTTAATGATAAGGCGAATAACAATTGGGTGAATACTTTGTTTTATACTTCAAATAATCAGTAATATTTATTTGCAAAGATTAATCAAATTTGATTTCCAAACTTTATTTTTAATTTTTACTTGTTTTTATGCGGATTTACATATTGGAGTTGAGACTAAGCTCTGTAACAATGATGCTTGTTTTGTGAATACCCAGCTACATTGAGGTTTTTCCAAAATGTTTTGCAAATAATTTATTCATTGAGTCAGGAGCGATTTAAAATTAGGGAATAATAAATGTATTAATTTGGTGTATTAATTGGCTGCATCAACAAAGTTATTTTGAGGAATAAAAATCATGTCTAAATTTGGAAAAGTTGCTTTTGCTGGTCTCAAAGTCTTTAAGAAAGATTTGGAAAATTATTTGAGCGAATCGCTTGATGAATTGGGGATTAACAGAAAATGTAATAATGATTTTGACTCGCTCGATGAAGAATTAGAAAGCAAAAGAGAAGAAGTTATTAAAAAAGTCAACAAATTTTTTGACAATATAAAAGATGAATTGAAAGAAGGGAAAGGCGATTCATCTAAGCAAAATGATAAAGCTGATGCAAAAACTATGGAAGATATAGCTTTAACTATGAAGGAATTGCGTCATCAACTCAATCAATTGCAGCAAGATGTAACCGAATTGAAAAGCAAAGGTTGATTTTGAAATACTGTATTTTTGAAACTCCTCATTAATACTCTTTTATGTAAGGAGAGTAAGGATTTGGTTCGAAAAGAATAAATAAATGAAGTATTATCCAAACCTAGCTAAAAAATTATTTCCGCTTACGGAGAAATTGTTTTTCCCTAAATGGTTTGGATTTGCCAATTTTCTCGTTGATATATCACTGATAATTTTTTATTCAATCAAAAGTCCTCGTTTTTTTAAGGGTTCTAAACTCGCACTAACCCTATATTTCATAATCAAACAAGAAATTGATTTTGAAAATAACAATAATTTCGATGCAAAAAAAATCCATATTCTTAGAAAAAAGAATGCCAAATGGCTTTATCGCAGATTAACAGATTTAGGCGCGGCTTTCATCAAAGTTGGTCAATTCATTGCAACTCGTGAGGACTTGGTATCAAAAGAATATGTGGCGGAATTAAGTACTCTTCAAGATTCAGCACCCAAGCTATCAATTGAAGTTATTGAACAAGTAATAGAAAAATCTCTAGGCAAGACAGCTCAAGAATTATTTGAGTATATAGAATCAGAATCAATTGCTTCAGCCAGTATTGGACAAGTTCATAGAGCTAGAACCAAAGACGGAAATGAAATAGTTCTAAAAGTTCAAAGGCCAAATCTAGATAAATTATTTTTGCAAGATTTGAGTATAGCGAGAGCAATGTCTGTATTCTTTGAGCGTTATATTCCATGGGGTAAAAATAAATATTGGCCTGAAATTTGCGATGAATTTGGCAAAGTATTATTTGAAGAAATCGACTTTTACCAAGAGGCTGTAAATGTCGAGAGAATGAAATTGAATTTGTGTGAAGATCATCCTGAGTTGATTATTCCAAAAGTATATTGGGATTATGTCACCAAAGAAGTCTTGGCACTTGAGTATGAGCCTGGAAGCAAAATCACTGATTGCAAAGCCATAGAAAAAGCTGGTAGAAACAAATTATGGGTATCACAAAAGATTATAAGTATTTTCTTCGACCAATTTTTCAAGCATTGTTTCTTCCATGCAGATCCTCATCCAGGAAATATAGCCATTACCAAAAATGGAAAAATAGTACTTTATGATTTTGGAATGACTTATAAAATTGATAATAAAATTAGAGATAATGTCAAAGAAGCGATTATCTCATTAGTATCTCAAAACACAGATGGATTGATATTAAGTCTGCAAAAAATGGATTTAATTAGGCCTGGTGCTGATTTAGCACTACTTAAAAATATAATTCAAAAAACCACGTACAAATACTATGGTGGTAGTAAATTACAAGAATTAGACTTAGAGACCATTAAAGAAGATATAAATAAAGTTATTGCCGCTAGTCCTCTGAGAATGCCACCGACATTAGCTTATGTTTTCCGTACAATTGGAATTATAGAAGGACTCTGTCGTACCTTTGATCCGAATTTTAATTTTATTGAAGCACTTAAGCCTTATACAAAAGAATGGCTTATTCAATCAAAAAGCGTTGGTATATTAGAGAAATTATTAACTAAAGCAATTGATAAAACTGGGTTTCAGGGAGCCGAAGGCTTATTAGAAATTGCACGTATACCAATAAAGGCTAATAAATTACTCAGTCAAATGGAAAACGGCGATTTCTCAATACCGATCGACTTGAAACCACTTCAAAATAAAATAGAAAGAATAGAAGAAATAACTCAAGGTATAGCTTTTATGCTGATTGGAATTATACTTTTAGCTGCTGGCGCAATTTGCTGGCAATTCTTGAATGCACTGGGTTTATTGTTTACAGTTCTGTCTGTGAGTATTGCGTTTACAGGTATGGTTTTCTTTCTACTAGGTATTAAGAAAATTGTCTTTCATTAGTACTGAACTAATCAAGTCTTGCAACTTGAAATTCATAAGATTTTTTTATCAATCCTTATGTTCTAATAGAAATCATGGAGAGCCTGAAAGAAATGTTAAAACGACAAGGAAGAAATATTTCTGAGTTACAAACAGCTCTTCTATATGCTTGTATCAAGGAATAAATTCCAACTCAGTTCTCTATTTCACCTTTCTTTAAAACTTAATGTTTTCATTATTTCAATGGTTAATATACCTAGTTTTATTCTTTAAGTTTTTTTAGCCTATAATCCAGTTTTAAACTCAAGGGAGCTTCTAAGAACTAAGCTTTTTAACCCCCGGCTTTCGCCGACCCCTGAAAAGGGGCTCTCAAAGAGAGAACTAAAAGCCCCCTCTCAGGGGGTTGGGGGGTTGAAGAGATTTAATAGAGGTGACCTCAAGAAACTTACAGATAAATAAGATTATTTTATGTAGTTCTAATGAATGAAGCAATGACTGTAAAATATAGCCTCATGAAAAGATTTTTTATATTTATATTCTTTTTCCTTTTGACTTTGTCATTTTCGCTGAAGGTAAAAAGTGACAATCTTCAGAATACAACTCATGCCTATAAAGGAATTGTAAAAGAAATACTCTTGGATAATGAGATTACACTTCGAGAAGGCGAAAAACAAAGACAGCAATTATTAAAAGTAAAACTCTCAGATGATAGAGAAATCGAAGCTTTAAATACTATTCCACTTGGTCTTTCCTATCAGGTGCTTCTCAAAAAGGGAGACAAAATCCTTGTTAGCGAAGAAGATGGACTATTCAATATAGAGGGCTATAATCGAGAGTCAATTTCGTGGATTTTGTTGTTTCTTTTCACAGCTCTATTAGTTGGTATAGGTGGCAAGAAGGGGGCTTTAGCTTTTATTTCGCTCATTATAAAAATTAGCATCTTACTCTTTATTCTGATTCCCTCAATCAAAGCTGGTTATTCACCACTACTAACTACTAGTTTATTTTGTGCAATAGCCACGTGCTTGACCATTGCTATGGTGAGTGGATTAAATTACAAAACATTAGCCGCTTGTATAGGAACAATAGGTGGAGTCTTAGCAGCGGGGCTTATTGGATATTGGGCTGTTAATGCTAGTCATATGAGTGGTTTATTAGAGCCTGAAATGGAAAGCCTTTTTTATCAATTTCCAAAGATTAAGCTAACTGAATTAATATCGGCAGGAGTATTGATTGGAGCCTTGGGTGCTGCCATGGACGTGGCTATCTCAATTGCAAGTGCTCTTCAAGAAATTAAACTTGCAGCCCCTGAAATGGCATTCAAAGAATTGTACAAATCAGGGATGAACATTGGCCGTGACGTGATGGGAACAATGATAAACACTCTAATTCTCGCTTATGCCGGAAGCTCACTACCAACTATTATTCTAATTACGCAAATTGATACAGCTTATCTATTTAATATGGAATTATTTATAAAAGAATTGATTTTGTCAGCAGTTGGAAGTATTGGCCTTATTCTAACTATTCCAATTACGTCACTTCTAGCTGCATATTTGATGAGTAAAATGAATGACAAGAAAAAAAGTATTTAATTAAGAAGAGCATAGGAAAGCTTATAAAAGGTAATCCTAACTTTCAATTAATTCTTTTCTTTAGTTTTTTCTTCAATAAACTCTTTATGCGCTTTTTTAATTGTTCTAATTAATTCATTAATCTCATCATCAGTTAATTGCTCATTGTATAGCTTGGTGATTTTAAAGCCCCCTAATCCTAGAAAGAGGGAACATTCGACAGAAACAATATATTCACCATCTCTAAACTCAAAGTTAATTGAACTTTCAAAATCAAACTTCTCAAAACCTACTCTGTTGAAGCTTGTAAAAACCCGACTCATCTCTACATAGGTTAATCCAGACTTTTCCAAAAAATCTTCTTTAATTGTAATAAGTAATATCTTCCACAAAACTTCTTTTCTTAAGTGGAAATTATTATCACCAACAATCAATTTAGTCTCTCGCCCATAGTAGAATCCCTCAAACTTCTTACCAGCTTCTATGAATTTGTTATAAAGCCTCAAAACTGAATTCTTGCAAATTTCAAGAATAGCTTCATCCGTCTGAGGTACTCGCTCTTTATGAGCCTTTAACTTCTGGTCTAATAAAGCTATTTCTTTGTCTAAATCATCTGGCTCTTCTATGTCTTGGCCTTTTGCCCCCCTAATCATGATTTCTAGAGAGTGGTTTAGATTTTGAGCAATATAATCGATGAATGGTTCAATTGTGCCTGAATC
Organism: Candidatus Melainabacteria bacterium; assembly: GCA_005110395.1. Taxonomy (GTDB): domain Bacteria; phylum Cyanobacteriota; class Vampirovibrionia; order Caenarcaniphilales; family Caenarcanaceae; genus LMEP-10873. Next base: position 22,407 of record DUDU01000040.1, read on the forward strand.
AGCTTGTTGAAGAGCTGCATAATAATTTGCTTTATCTTGAGTTTTGATTACAGCTGGCGGATAGCCAAATTTCATCAAAATAAAATTCATTAAAAGTCTAATTACTCTTCCATTACCATCATCAAATGGGTGTATTTGAATGAATTTGTAATGGAATTCTGAGGCTAGAAAAATAGGGTTTACATTATCTCTTTTGAATTGTTCTTCATACCATTGAATCAATTCACTCATCAGAAAAGGTGTTTCCTCAGGTGTGGCAAACCTGAAAATTTCACCTGTTTTTGTGAGTACATGATTTGGTTCAGTTTTGTACTTGCCTACTTCAACTTTTTTTCTGGTAGGCTTTCCTTCAGTTGTAATTGCATCGACATAATAAGTCTCTCTGAGCAATAGTTGATGAAGTTGCCTAATGAAATGCTCTGAAAGAGAAAAGTCGCCTTTTACCAAATCCAGAATCCATTCAACAGCCTCATTGTGTCCCGTAACCTCAAGATGATCTTTTAGTGGCTTTCCTGAAGTTGTTAGCCCGAATAAGATTAAGCTTTTTGTTTCGCCATAAGTTAGCGAATTACCTTCCAAATTATTTGAATGATAATTCCAGTCAAGCCTTAGCTTTTGCATGACTCTGGCTTCATCATCTTGCTTAAGCGGTCTGAGAGAGTCCAGTTCAGCTTTGAGTTCTAAAGATTTTTGAATTTCTTTCATTACTCTTCATGAGAATTTACAAAAACTTTGACGCAAAGATTAGCTCAATATTGCTTCCTAAAAACCTCTAAGTTGAATTGATTTAATAACTTCAACCAAAGCAATTCTCAAAGCGGCTTCTCTTAAAGAACAATTATTTTCCACTGAGCTTTTATATGTTCTCTTATAAGCATCAACTAATAATGTTTCCAACTTTCCAATCACTTCTTCTCTAGGCCAATAGAGTTGTTGAAGATTCTGCACCCATTCAAAATAAGAAACAATTACTCCCCCAGGATTAGCCAAAATTCCGGGAATTATATGAATTTTACGCGCATTAAGGATTTTGTCAGCTTCAATAGTAACTGGTGCATTTGCTGCTTCAACTACTACTTTTGCACTAGTCTGGCTGGCAACTTTTTCATCCACTGAGCCTGCCAAAGCTGCTGGAATCAAAACATCACAGTCCTGAATCATCATTTCATCATTTGTAAGCCATTCAGCATCTGGAAAGCCTCTCACTGTGCCATATTCATGCTGAAACTTATGGAGAGCAGTGACATCTAAGCCTTTTTTATTAAAAACAGCACCCTCTACAGTTGAAATACCAATTACTTTTCCTTGTATTTCTTCGTGCAAAATTCTGGCAGCATGAGAACCGACATTTCCAAAACCCTGAATAATAAATCTTTGCTCGGCAGGATTTAATCCTAGATCTTTCAACAGTTCGCAGGTAACAATTACTACACCACGTCCAGTAGCTTCTTCACGCCCTTGCGATCCACCAATTTCAAGCGGCTTACCTGTGACAACGGCTAATGAACAATTATTATGGCTTTTAGCATATTCATCAAATATCCAGGCCATAACTTGGGCGTTAGTGTTTACGTCTGGAGCTGGCACGTCATTATAAGGACCAATATTGTCTCCAAGATGTTCAACATAAGCTCTTGTCAAACGCTCCAACTCGGTAGCAGATAATTTTTTGGGATCACAAGAAATACCACCTTTAGCACCACCAAAGGGAATTCTTACCAAGGCCGCTTTCCATGTCATCAAAATAGCAAGTCCACGTACTTCTGCTAAATTCACATCGTGATGATAACGAATCCCGCCTTTAAAAGGGCCACCTCGAGAATTGTTGTGCTGGACACGATATCCTCTAAAAACTGAAACTTCACCATTATCGCGGCGTATAGGAATCTCAACTATGATTTCACGCTTCGAATGGGTGATTATGTCGATCATCGAATCATTGAAGCCAGGAATTTTCTTTGCGACTGAAAAAAGAAATTCGGTGCTTGTTTCGGAAGAAAGACTCGATTCGTCTAGATTTTTACTTAATATTCCTGCAGCGTTCATTAATTGATGAGTTTCTGGTGTCTTTAATGGAATTTTTAAACTTTGCTAATTTTGACACATGCAAGATTTTATTTTCTTTAGGTTTAAGTTATTTGGATTAATTTATTCGAAGAACTATGGGACATGTTGTGCAAAGTTGCAGATGAGAACATCTATTCCTTCCTTTCTGCCACTTTCAATTCCTTATTCCTACAAGAAAGAATGAAGCTCCGAATCATGCTTTATAGTGCAAAGGGGTCTTTTAGAAAAAGAGTTTGGAAACATAATTTATAGAGGTGCCCACATTTGTGTACTGACTTTTTAGAACTGTGAGTTAATAAATAATTGGTATATCTAAAATCGATCAATTGAGAAAAACACCTGCCGCCTTCTTCGGTAATTAGATTATCGTTCGTTAATGTTCTGAAATGAAAAAGTTCTATCAAGTATGTTTTTTTGAATATCTACTATATTTATTGATATCAAGATGATATTCATGAATGCACAATTAATCTCATTATTAGCTCGGGCTGAGTTTTTATCGTGAATCAATAAATTAAATAAAGGAAACTATGTGAACCTAAACAATTTCTTTAAAGGATTTCAAGCAGAGCTGTATGTAACTGATATTGACGATCTACCGCCCAGTCTGTTGATTGAAAGAGGAATTAAAGGTGTCATTTTTGATTTGGATGATACTTTGATTGAAGAACATACTGGCAAATTGTCTGAAAAAATTGTAAGTACTTTAGAAGCTTATAAAGAAGCTGGTCTACAAACTGGCATTATTACGAATAATTTCAGTTCCAAGTATTGTGAGAAAGTTCGTGATTTATTGGCAAAACACAATTTGTTTATTCCGATGATTGAGAATGCATTTAAGCCTCAAACACTTTGCTTCGAACAAATGCTTGATTTTTTTGCTTTGTCTGCCGAGCAAGTTGCAATGATCGGAGATGGAATTGTAACTGATACTTTTGGGGCAAAAAAAGCTGGTCTATTATCCATTCGAGTAAAGTGGTTTTCAAGAAATACTTTAAAAAAAGGTTTTTTATTGATACTAAGAGAATTGATTGTCTGTTTTTATGATGTGTTGAGGCGTATGCTTTTTGGTCATAAGTCGACTCAATATCATATGTTGAAAAATACTATTAATAATTCCTATTTATTTTTAGTAAACCCAAATTCAAGCCAAACCAAATTGGAAGAAATAAAAGAACTTATTCAAAATCATTTTCAGAGTATGCCTATTAGTGCAACTTATCAAATACATGAATGCCATGATTTTGAGAATCTCAGTTCAATCTATGCAAAAGATATCAGAAATGGTACTTATGGTTGCATTGTAGCAGTTGGTGGAGATGGCACGGTCCGTGAAGCAATTACTTTAATTCAGAATAATTGGTCAGTGATTTTGGGCATTATTCCTACTGGTACAGGCAATCTCTTGGCTAAAAGCCTAAATATCCCAAGTGACTCTTCTGAAGCCTTGAAAATTTTAACTCAAGGTAAGCAAAAAAGAATTGATATTACTAAAGTTAATGATCGTTATATTACTCTTGCGGTTGGAACAGGAATTGATGCCAATATCATGAAAAATACCACCTCAGAAAAGAAGAAATTTTTGGGTGTTTTTGCTTACTGTGTTGAAGGCTTGAAACAGATTATTAAATTAAAGCATTCTTTATTTGTGCTTGAAATCGATGGGAAAAAGTATTGGAAAAAAGCTATTGGTATTATTGCAATCAACCGTAACAGTTATATTCAAGCCTTTATTCCTCAGATTAAAATGCCTGAAGAAAATAATGGTTTACTGGACATTTGTATTTTAAAAGCGGAAACAACTGGAGATTATTTTGCAATCTTGGCTGAATTATTTTCGGGCGCCTACAAAGAAGAAAATTCAAGAATTGAACATTATCAAGCTAAGACTCTCAAGATAACATCAATTCCTCTACTCAACGTACAAGCTGATGGAGATTATATTGGTAAAACCCCAGTTAATATAAAAGTACTTCCAAATCAGTTAACAGTCTATGTACCTGAAAGTATTTAACTTTTATGCAAATTTCTATACACAAATTATTGATTCCAAACTTGCTCTAGATTATTTTGTGAAACTACGTTTATCACTAACAACTTTTTCAATGAGATTTCATTAAGCATTTTTGTCTAGCATTTTAAAAAATTGATTTTGCAAATTGGAATCTTCTTTGAATTTGCCAAGCGTCATAATGGTGGTTGTATTGGCATCAGACTTTTTGACTCCACGCATAGACATACACAAATGATTTGCCTCAATCAAAACCATTACTCCATTCGCATCTAATGTTTGATAAAGAGTTTCTGCAACTTGTTGAGTTAATCTTTCTTGCAACTGAGGTCTTTTTGCAAAGCCTTCAACGAGTCTAGCTAACTTGCTAATGCCTGTTACTTTTCCGCTTTCGCCTGGAAGATAAGCGATGTGAGCTTTGCCGTGTATTGGTAAAATGTGATGCTCACACATGCTATAAAATTCAATATCTTTGACCATTACAATCCCTGTATAATCTTCACTGAAAGCGCAATTCAATTCTTCGGATGGATTCTGATGAAGTCCAGCAAAAATCTCTTCATACATGCGAGCTACTCTATTTGGAGTCCCAACTAGTCCTTCTCTGTCAGGATCTTCACCAATTGCAAGCAAAATCTCTCTAACAGCTCTCTCTATGCGGGGCAAGTCAAAAGGGCCATGAAGTGACTGAGCTTGTGACTTATTTTCTAATTTGGTTTGAGTTTGTGATGTAGTGTTTGAATTGAAACCCAAAATCTCTGAGTTGTCAGTAATGATTGAATCATTAGGATCACTTATTTCACCCAAATCTACCTTTAATGTCTGAGCACTTTTCTCATTCATCTTGCCTTTTACCAATTCTTCTTTAGTTGAAATTGCCATTTGATCTCCTCAAGTAATGTTCAAAGATTTTATTTGCAATTTTATTTGCAATTTTATTTTGTATTGATTATAAAGGTCTATTAGACATCCACTGAAAGAATTAAATATACAATTCAAATCAAACACTAAATGTTAAGAGTAATTTTACTAAAAGTAATCTCAAAGCATTTTGCTTATTTGAGCGGATATCCATTTAATCCAAGTATATTGATTTCTACACAGAGTGAACACACAATATATTATGACTCCTAAATAAAGAATTAAAATTCCTTCTAGAATCCAAGGCATTATTTTCCAAATAACCTGATCAGCTGATGCTGGTAATGGCAAGATTGTAAGTACAAAAAAAAGAAATTTTGCAGCTTCCCTTAAAAGGATAAACAATAAACAAATTACTATCGACTGATAAATGTGATATCTCAGGAAATTACTCCTTCCACGATTAATAATTAAAAGAATGAAACCAAATATTCCCCCTGTTAAATAAGAAAGACTCCCAAAAAGCTTTTCTTTAAAATCACTGTCACTAAAAGATTTATTTGTTTGATTATTTGATGATGTTTGAAACATTATTGCGAGAATTAATAGAGGATAATTAAGAAGGTTGGAAATTATTGCCTTGAAATTATTTGAGCTTAATAGAATTTATTAGGATTTTGCCACCCAATAAACTTTCTTGTTCAAATAAAATATTAATTATTAAATCTTAAAGCTAAATAGAGAGACAGAAACTTTGTCGAATCAAAACTTGTCTAATCTAGACTCATCCACTACTAATAAGCCAAATCCAAAAAGCTATTATTTTGAGATGAATGATAATGACCTTGTGCTTCAGTGTCAGCAAGGTGAGAGGCAAGCTTTGGAAGTATTAGTTAAACGCTATCAAAAAGTAGTTTTTTCCATGCTTTATCAGTTAGCTCCTGATTGGCACGATATTGCAGATTTAGCGCAGGAAGTATTTATAAGAGTTTATAGACATGTAGGTAGTCTCCGAAATCCTAAAACTTTTAGAGCTTGGCTCAATCAAATTACGGTTAATCTTTTTTATGATGAGCTCAGAAAGCGCCCCCGAAGAATAGCCACAATTTCAATTGATAAAACAGATGAAGACGATGAACAAATTAGAGAATTTCCTGATTTAAGCCTTGGACCTGATGAAATTGTTTTAAATCAAGAATTATCGGCATTTATTCGAAAAGCAATGGATGAATTACCGGAACAGTTTAGGGTGGTCATCGTCTTAAGAGAATTGCAAGGGCTTAGTTATGAAGAAATTGCTGAATCACTCGGTTGCGAGCTTGGAACAGTAAAATCCCGAATAGCTAGAGCGAGAGCGAGGCTGCAAATAATGCTTAAAAATTATGTCGATAGACTTCCTAAGAGCCAAAATACTAAAGGTTCGAATTCAGTTCCGAATTTAAGCTCAAGCAAGTTAAAGACAGTTCAAGCAAGCAGTCAATTGGGTAGTTTGCAGAATGAAGGTATTTCTCTCAAATAAAAGCCATAAGCAAAAGAAAAAAGACAAGCCAGTAGAAAACAAATGACACTTAAATTAAAAGATATAGAGGCTATTTCTGAATACTACGATGGGGAAGTGAAAGATGTATTCAATCTTCAGGAAAAAGAAAGTCTCATCAAGAGTAATGAAGAAGCTCAAAAATTTTATTCCAATTTACCTTTGATTTCTCAGATTCTTCAAAATGGTAATAAGGCCTATCTAGTTTCGATTGAAAAAGATTTAAATAGTTTTTGGAATGTCGTAAACACAACTCTTTCTAAAGAAGATGAATTGTTAAACAATCTATTAAAAAGCTCCCTGGACGAATTGCCTGATGAATTTGCCAATATTGATATTTGGAGCCAATTAAGTACAAAGTTAAGTGCCAAGCTAAACAATGAAGAATTATTGGATCCGACCATTATTAGTTCTGCACAAAACAATTCAATAATTAGTTCTAATATTCCATTCCGTCCAGTTGATGAGAACTGGGAAATAATACTTCAGCAAAGTTATGAACTTCCAAATGAATTGAAAGAAATTAATATTTGGGATGGAATTAATCAAAAACTAAATGAGAAATTTCACGAAGAGTTTTTCTCTGAAAATGCTCATTTAGACTGGTCAGATAAAACTAAATTTTATATTGGTTTATTTGAATATCTTGATGGTGAAACTTCTGGAGCCAAAACTCAAGAAATCAACAATCATCTCAATCAATGTCCAAGTTGTCGAGAAACTTATTTACCTTTCACAAAATCAAGACAAGCACTCAAATATTCCTTTAGCACAAATAATCAAGCATCCCAAGATCAAGATGAGTTTTGGTCAGAAATTGAAAGTAAATTATTTCCCGAAGAAAACAAATTTCAATTCAAAAAAATACAAGGTCTATAATCTTCAGATTCTTCAATCTCAAATTTAGTTAAAGCTTTTCCTGAAAACTCTCACGGCTAAATTTTTAATACTATCGAATTTCTATCTTCTACTGATATCTCCCCAAGAAAATCTTTCATAGACTTCTCACAATATAGTTTTAGAAAAAATGAAAAATCACAAGTTAAATATTTTCAATTTCTTATTCTCTGCAATTATTTTGTTGATTTCTTCCCAGACTACTCTAGCGGCTGAAATACCAGCAACTACAAATCAAGGTATTGGGGTTGTTGATGAAGAGAGAATATTTAATGAATATAGCGAATCACAAAAAGCTCAAAAACAAATTGCAAGTCTTAGAAGTAAAATTCAAGATTTATTGTTGCAATTAAATGCCGAAGTGGAAAAGTCTCTTCAAGACAAGTCATTGACCGATGATCAAAAAGAAGCAAAACGGAAAGAAGCTGAACAACAATTTGTAGCAGAAAAAAACAAAGCCGAAGAAACGGCTGATTCTTTAAGAAAGAAAATTGAATTATCAGTTTATAAAGCAATTAAAGAAGAAGCTAATATGCAAAATCTCAGTTTGATTCTTACCAAAGAGTCGGCTCTAATTGGTGGAAAAGAAATTACCGATGATATTTTAAGTAAATTGAATAAGTAATCTAGTGATTCTGATATTAGTTTGCGATCGGCACCAAACATTTTTTTCTTCTGCCTTCCTTTCAAGGAGATTGGGAGGTACAGAAAAGCCTATATCTAATTGCAACTTATTTATTAAATTAAAGCAAAAATAATACTCAAAGAACAAAAAGGTTCAATAAATTATTTCAACTTCATGATTCGTTCGCAGAATAATAATCTAAAAAAAACACATTGCAGTATTCATCTCTCAAAGTTCTTGCTTAGAGACTGGAATTGTAAATTAAACAGAAACTGGCTCAGCTTGATGATCTAAAACTCTCTTTAAGGTCTTATCAACCAATACTCTGCCTGTTCCAATTACAACGCATTCAAGCGGATTTTCTGCAATATATACGGGGACTTCAACTTCATTCCTAATTGCAACATCAAGGCTGTCGAGTAGAGCTCCACCACCAGCTAAAGTAATTCCTCTTTCAAAAATATCAGCAGCAAGTTCTGGGGGAGTTCTTTCTAATGTTCTTTTGACGGCTTCAACTATTGAGGTGAGTGGCTCAACCATAGCTTCTCTCACTTCCATTTGGCTGATTGAAACAGTTCTTGGAAGCCCATTAATTAAATTCAGACCCCTAACTTCAAACTTGTCATCACCATTATTGCCAAATTGAGGCCCTAAGGCTAATTTGATTTCTTCAGCTGTACGTTCACCAATTGCGAGATTGTAAACTTTTTTGAGATATTGAACGATAGATTCATTCAATTCATCGCCCGCTACACGGATTGACTCACTAACTACAATTCCAGACAAACTGATAACTGCAATCTCAGTGGTACCACCTCCAATATCAACAATCATACTTCCGACCGGTTCTGCAACTGGTAAACAAGCTCCGATTGCAGCAGCCATTGGTTCTTCAATCAAATAAACTCTCCCTGCACCAGCATTTTCGGCAGCTTCTTTAACGGCTCTTTTCTCGACTGAAGTAATTCCAGATGGAACACCAATAGCTAAAGTTGGCTTACTAATCGAAGAGAGAAGATTGCTCTTAGTGGCTCTTTTGATAAATTCACTTATCATTTGAGAAGCATAATCAAAATCAGCAATTACGCCGTCTTTGAGGGGTCTAATGGCTCTGAGATAGTCAGGAGTGCGGCCTATCATTTTGCGAGCTTCACTACCAACTGCTAAGACTTCGCCGCTTCGGTAATCAACAGCCACAACTGATGGCTCATTTAAAATAATATTGAGTTTATAAGGAGTATTTCTTCCAGATGGCTCACAAACGCAAACCAAAGTATTTGCTGTTCCTAAGTCAATCCCAATTGAAGCATTCATTGAAACATTTCCAAACAATTGATTGAACCAACCCATCATAATTTTCCTGATTTGTAATTCTTAATTTAATTAAAATTATTTCTGCTTAAATAAGTTACTTAAGTCTAAATCTTTAGCCAGTAGAACTCAAGAACTATTTTCAACTTATTGAGAATTCTTTCAAGAATAGCCACGTCAAGACCCAAAGCACTATTCGTAAAATCTATAATACTCATACTAAAAAATCTTTAGTAAAAAAATACACCGTTAAAATACTTACGTAAACTTTAATTCTTCAAATTAATAGGCGATAACCAAATTTTTCAGATACTGGATAAATAAATCAATCAATCTAAGAAGCCTTTTGTTCTCAGTTGATCAAATACTTCAAGAAATACTATGGGCTTTTGCTCTATATCTTAAGATATTTTTGTTTTCTACTTCTAAAACCCTAATTTCTTTATCAAGCAATTGTCGATTTTGATTCGCTTGCAGACTTTTCTGGGACAGTATGTTTTTTTCAGTTCTAAGAAAGATAACCTAGAAGCATTTCCTCCAATTGCTTATTTCTTTATTTGCAATACTGTGTTCTTTGTTTTGGTCAAGTTTTTGGGAATGGAAAAAGATAAAGAACTTTTCAATCAGGTTTATCAAAAACTCACTATATCTTCAAATCAATTTGCAAAAGATATTCATACAGGCATTCCTTTTTATCATTCGGCCAATAAATATAGTCTATGTGAATGAAGCCAACCTTCTATTCAGCGAATTGTTTCATTTCTCTTCTTGTCTTTTCAGTCAATCCTTTCTCCTTTAAAATTTTTCCCAACCAAGATCTCCCGATTGGAATTGATAATTCACAGTTAACCACTTCAAGAAGATCATCAATTGGCAGATTCGTTAGCTTTCTCTCTTTAATGATTATTTCGGGTTAATGCCTATTTCCAGTGCCTCTTTTGAGCATGAGAGGCGTCTTCAACTGTTTTTCTTTTTCTCCACTTAATGACAGTTGTATATTGGGCATTTGAAAGAAATTAGAAAACCATTTGCAAGAAATTAGAAAACCATTTGCAAGGGTAATTGAAAAAACAGGACTCAATCCGAAGTAGGTGGTCAGGCATACACTAAGCTATACGGTGATTACTCATCTAATGCAAGCTGGCGTTAACTTACCCACGTGAAGAGGATTTCAGCACACAAAACTTTGATTATGGTGGAAAGGTATTCTCATCAAAACACTGAGCATATTCAATCCGCTTTTGATAGGATTGAAACAAAGAATTAGTGGATGATCTTACTAGGTATTTATTTAAATTTCGTCTAATAACCGCTAGTAACTTCTTCTATTTCATTCACCATATTTCCGCTTTGTTTCAGTGATTTCAGCTCTGTTTTTAAAACCGCAAAGTAATGTAATAAATATTTTTTATACTCTGAATTTAGTTTTATTTTTTGCATTTTATTTGGTGAGTTTATCGGGGCATTTATTTTGAATCACTTCTAATACCTCTTTGGGTATTTTCTCTTTAGCTGGAAATTTAGAGGCTTTACAGAAAATAGATTTATCTGAAATCCACTCTGAACCATTTAAATCAGCATCAGAAAGGTCTTCGTTTTCTATAATTTCTTCTAATTTTATATCCGCATCTTCGATTAATTCTTTAGATGGAAACTGCAATTTATTCTTACAAGCAGGTTTCTCTTTAACTTCTTTGAGTAAGTCTTTATCCAATTTTGTGTTCCAAATGCTTATTGCTTCGCACAATTGATCGACAACTAATCCGCATACTAATATACCACTACTTTCTGTACCTTTTAAATTTGCATTTATTAATATCGAATCTTTCAATTTAGTATTAGTTAATTTAGCATTCTCTAATTCAGCATTTGTTAATTCAGCATTTGTTAAATCAGTTTTTGTTAAATCAGTTTTTGTTAAATTAACTTTTACAAGAGATTTATTTTTTATCTTTTGTACCCAATCTACCTGACGGGGAAGAATTGCCTCAGTTAAATCAGCATTCTCTAAATTAGCTTCAGTTAAATCAGCATTCTCTAAATTAGCTTCAGTTAAATCAGCATTAGTTAAATCAGCATTAGTTAAACCTACTTTTACATTACTTGGAAACTTTATAGTGCCACTTATTGTTGCCCCTCTCAAACTTATTGCGGGTGTATATGTATTGAATTTTTCTTTCTGTGTCTCCATTTCTTTAATATCAACTTGAAAAAACTTATCTTCCCAGCTATCACCTGAAGGCCATTGCCCAGTATTGTTTAATAAATCTTGCCAAATTTTCATATAAGAAACGAAAAATTCATCCATGGCTTTAATAATGAATAAATTTTTAGGTATTTCTTCTATTTCAAGCTTAGATAAATCCAGATTATGAATAGTTGATTTATCTAAAATTAGAGCTTCATTCGTTTTTCCAATAATTTTTACATTGCTGATTTTGTTTGCCGCTTTCCATGGTAAATAAAGATCTCTTTCATTTCTTAATTCATTGTGATTATCTTTATCTTGGGTTTGATTAATATTTTCAATCCTCAAATTAATGGGATAAATTGACATATCGGCAATTGTCCAGAAAGATACAAAGCAAGCAAATAAACTAATTCCAAAGCAAATCAGAGAGCTTTTTTCTAACTGTGAATTTCCTTGATTTCCAAAAATACGATTTAATTCAAAAGAGAATATATTTTTTATTTTTATAATCGGCTCAAATACTAATTTCAAAAAGCATAAACCTAATATAACTAAAATCAGCAATTTCACCAATATTATAGGAGTAGTTATACCAATTAGAGAAATTCCAAGAGATTTAAGTGGAATAAAAAATACTGTATACGAGAAAAGCAAAATAAAAGTTGTCCACTTATTTAATCTTGGGAGTAACTCAAGACAATGAAGAAAATCAACTTTCCAATTTCTCTTTGCATAAGCTAATCTGGCAGATTTAGCAATTCTCCTGAACCCCCATAGACAAATAAAAATTAAAAAGCTAAGGAAAAACCAAGAGTATAAAATGCTACCTAAAGCAATCAAAGCAAATATTGTAAATTTTGAAAATGGTTTAACTTGTTTATTGTCTGGTTTAATGAATTTGTAAAACTGACAAACAATTAAAGCTAATAGAGCCAATTGACAAAAGAAATAACAAGTTTTATATGGATCATATTCTGCTTGATTGAATTTCAGAATAATTCTCAAAGATTCCGCTACAGTTGCATATAGAGCAAAATACCAAAAGACTTTTTTATCTGCCTTTGCATTCTTTTGAATAATTTGCCATCTTTCAGAATCTGGATGCAATTCATCTTTTTTATACCAATAAATAAAAAGCTTCACAAAAATAAATGAAATTAAATACCAAATTAAAATTATTACTATTAAAGCTATTAAAGTTGCGAATAATAATAATAGAAGAATATTTATAAAAGGAAGATTCTTCTCAAAACCATCTATTATTCTCTCTAAAGAGTCTAATATTGGGTATGATCTTACTCCCCAGTCAATAAGAACAAAAGCATAAACTGAACTAATTAACAATGTCGCAAAAGACAATTTAAGGTATTTATTATTTAAAATTATTCTTAGTTTCCGTTTTAATATTTTTCTTCGTTGGCTTTGCGCGAGTAAACAAATAAAATTACCTAAATAAGCAGTAAAGAAAGTAATTGCCAACATACTCCAGACCAAAGGCAAGCCACTTATGAAATTAGGCTGAGCTAAAAGCCAAATAAACCAAGGACAAAAAGATAAAATACCCCAAATAAAAGCATTAATTTGATTAGTATATTTATTATTATCCTGACTATTACTTATCTCTCTAAATCTGCGTTGATAATAAGTAGCTAAAATAAAAGCAAAGCAAGTTATAGCAAAAACCAAGCTCTCTTTAATCCATTCACGCCCTTTGAGAGTTACATAAAAAGCTGTTAAGCAAACAAAAACAATACTATAAAAAGTAGTTAATTCCGCAAAAAGAGTTTGTATTGTGCCAAAAATACCACTTTCTGGATAAACCAATGAATTATAAAGAGAAAAAGGAAATACTCTATTCTCTCTTTCTTCTTTAGGTATAAACTCTACTTTTTGATGTAATTCATGCACTTTATAGAGAGCGACTTGCAAGCCAATATATATAAAAACTAATAATAAAGGTGCAAACCAAACAAATATTTCTGTAGGTACTTCACTTTGAATAACTGGTAGTTTTAAGTTTGAATTTATAAGATATAAAGCTTTATCGGGAATAATAGACAAACTTATGAGTACAAATAAAATTGCACCTAAATATATAAAATAAACCTTTTCAGCTTGCCCAGCGGCATCTTTAATATTGCTATAAATCCAGTCTGGTGTTGTATCTTCGTTTTGCATTTAGTTAGATTTTTGTGGCAAGTTAGGTGGTTTTAAGTTTTTAACAAATAATTTATAGAGTGAAGGTACTCGAAAACAAGCTCTCTTTCCCCGTACTCTATTTAGTTTTTACTTTTTAGCCAGCCGTAACTAAATTACCCGCTACACTTTTAAGATTTGTAATCCCCAAATCAGGTAGATTTAAAGTTTTAGCGATAGCATCATATAAATAATTTTCTAAGATTCTAAAGCCGTCTCTGGTTGGGTGTATTTCATTAAGCCAAAATCTTTTCGGGGTTTGATCTTGGGTAACTGGAATACTTGGAATCCTCGGCAATTGACCTTGAGCATATTTAGATAAACAATCATAAGTATCAACATAGCTAAAATTAAATTGTTCTTGTAACCTTAATTTATCTAAAACATTCTTTTTAAAGCCTTCAAGAACGGTGTTAACAATGTCAGCTTGCTTATGTTTGTCTTTAATTCCTTCATGTTCCAAATGTCTGACAATCCAATTTTTATTATTATGAATAATTTCTGATAAATCAATACCAAGAAAATCCATCTCTAGGTTTGCACCACCATTGTCGTAAGTAGCGTCATCATAACAATGTCCTAAAACTGGAATTTTATAATCAGACAAAAGAGTTAAAAACCATTCATATTGTTTCAGTATTTCCTGATAAATATTTTCTAAACTTTTAGTATCAATATCTTTATTTTTTATATACTTTGCTACATTTTCAGCCGCCAAGTCATTACCACCCAGAGAGATTAAAACTAAATCAAAATTACCTTTTTTAAGTAATCCGTCATAAAAATTTCTATGCTCTTCATCAAATAAATCTTTTGCTTCAGCTCCATTTAAACCAACTCTATAAATACCAACTGTTCGTCTATCTCTCAAACAATCTAAAAAATTACCGTCTCCACCATGAAGCAAATGTCCATCTTTACCAAAGCCCGGATAATGAAACCATGAATCACCAATAGCTAGAATTTTAATAATTTTTTTATTAGTACAAAAATTATTAAAAGAATTTATACCATTATTATTAATCTTGTTTACCCAATCTCCTGCTTTAAAAGCTTCTTCTGCAACATTTCCAACTAATCCATAAAAGTATTCATCAGCATATAAATAACATAATGGATCTGGTAAGTCTTGTTTCAACTTAATATTAGAGTTTTGCACTGGAGAGTATATTGTCATTTTTCAGTTTTCCTTTTGTATGTAAGTTTAGTTTTGTTTAGAATCATTATTAGTATCTGCTAAATAGCTTTTCTAAACTGCTTATACTGCTCCCAATCAAAAAAGTATTCGGTAGAATCCCGCTTTTCACTTAAGAAAATACGAGCCGCTTTAACACCTTCAAGGAATAAATCTATTAGTTCATCATTACTCATAGCAAAATTAAAGGCTTGATTTTCATCTACCTTAATCCAAGAAACTAATTGTTTATAATCGGGGTTTTTGTGAATAAATTCAAAGTCGCCCATTTGACGAGCCGTATTTAAAATGGAACTTGTAAATTCAGCAATATTACCTGTGTCATTTATTCCATGAGGTTTATAATCTTTTGCGTCTTTTATCCAAGCTTGCCTAAAATGAAATGAAGCGGAGCGGTCATCACCAAGCTTTACTCCCAAAGTTGGGCATTTAGGATTACCCGTTTTTGTATGGAAAGAATCAATCGGGAAATTTGAAGCAATTCCACCATCTGTAAAAACCGCTTTTGAAGGTATTTCTCCCGTATAACCAGTTAAGTTTTCCCAGTCTTCTTTTGTATCTGGCGGCAAATCACTAATTTCAAAATGTTTAAAGAAAAATGGCACAGACATCGAAGCCGCCACATAATCCCCAACCGAGAAATCAGTACTATTTTCCCAGTTCTTGCAATACAGACGAGCCATTTTGGGGAAAGCCACTTTGCTGCTTGTGGTGAGGTCTGTTGCCACAATCTTAAAATGTTCTAAAAACCATTCATTATTAAAATCAATTTTGTTTTCTTGAAAGTCAAATTTTTTCAAATACTCCAATCTGTTTTTTCTAAAATTTTCTACTGTTAAAGCATTTTGTTCCTCAAGTAATCCTTTAATCCAGTTAGGAAAGGCTTTATTTGGATTAATATAATTTTTATCTATTAATTTGTACAAAATATCTTTTTTATCAAGTAGTCCCAGAGTATTTTTATCGTCAGTTAAATTTTTTAGCCAGAGGGAGACAACGGATATAGTTGCATCAAATGGCGCATTATTAAATATTTCCCGAATCAATTTTTTTACTTGCTTAAGAAAATTATTTGTTTCTTTCTTTTTTTTGCTCTTTAGTTTTTGTTTTCTTTAAATTGTTTAAAAATTTATGTCCTAAGTCTTTGCTTTCATCCTTTAAATCGACAAAGTCGGCCAGTCCACAATTATTATCTTGGTCTCTTTTATTAATTTTTTCTAGTAGTATTTCTAAAACCCATTCGCTGGCAGTTTTTTCTGAATTCTCTGGGTCACCGCCATAACAAGCTAACAAAGTTGAAGTAATAGCACCAGCGGAAGTACCAGCAATTGATAAGAATCTAATATTATTTTTCTCTAAAGCATATGTATAGCCAAGCAAAGCTATTCCTAGCATAACTCCGCCTTCAAGCACTAAATCAACAAATTGATACTCCTTACCATTCAAGTTTCCCTTTAAATCAGATATTGTTCTATTTTTCGTCAAATTAGAAATTAATTGGAGTTCTTCTTGAACACGGGAATTATTTATAACCTGAGTTAAAGAAAGTACTTTGTCTTTTTTTAGATCTTTTGCAGCAAGAAAATCTTGAGCTAAATTCTGAGTATAAGTTAATTGCGACATTTTTCACTCTCCTAGCACTAAATAATTTCTTAAGCTTTTAAATTTTAACAAAAAAAAATTTTTTCTAAGGACTAGGATTTATGTTAGACCTTCCATGAGATCAATACAGATTCACAAAAAGAAAACAGCTAAAAAGCAAAGGAAATCGGCATAAAAGAAAGAGTCCATCTAGAGAAATCTGTAAAAGGTTACTGAAAGAAAGATTTGAGAAAGAATGAATGTACTAATTTAAAAGGTACAGAAAAAAATGCCAAGAAAAATATGTCCACAATACAATTCATACTAAGTTGCAATCAAAATGCAACATTAACTAGCTCTAATTCACTGATTAGTTGAACTTTTTTGTGTCATGCTTCGATCGCATTTTAGTATCAACATTCCTAAATCAAAATGGAAGATTATATGTAGAAGTTTTTAAATATATTCTGGTTTTATTATTTGCAATCGGAGCTTTTAGGCTTTTTTTCATGTCGCTCCAGGTCATTAACTACCTCTCTTTGTACTGAATATCTTTATTGCTAAAAAAATCAATTAGATATAAAATTCGCTGATTTAAATTTCTTTTTGTACTTCGTTTAATTTATTTATTAATTGTTATTAGTATTGGTAATTATGCGAGTATTACTCTCAATCAGCTTCTTGCAGATGTGCTTTAAAAAATTTCCTTTCCCCTTTCAATTATCAACACGCAAATGATATACAACTGGTTTTCTGATTTTTGCAGCTTTTAAAATATCTTTTTGTTCTGGTTCAAAATTATCCCAATGCTCATCAATTAAGCTTTTATTGAGTGATTTGACATATTGATATCCATCTTCGAGTTTGCGGATAAAATCCCAGCTTTTAATTGGATCATAAATATCACCTTGAATAGGCTTAAGAGAACATGCACCTATTTTTTTCAATTGATTATCTTTCATATATTCCTTGATTTCGGATTTTAATCCTTCAAGAGATTCCTCTAATGGTGCAATCTGTTTTTTTAAGCTTAAAAACTCTTCTACCTTGCTTTCTATATCAGCTTTATTTGGCAAACTTAAATCATGCATGAATTTATGTTCGGGACATTGTTCTTTGAATCCGCAACTTCGACATTTCCATTCGGCTGGACTTGTATTGTATTTATCTGAATTGCAGCCTCTTTCAAGAATTTCCAAATCCATATTTAGAATTTTCTCAAGTAATTCATGAACATCGTCATCAGTTCTAGTTGTATAAACTATTTCATCTTGAATTGGATAGTAAAGAGCCAATCTCTTTGGTGCTTCACGAGACAAGCTTTGCTTACAAGCCAAATAATATAAAGTCAATTGCTGGTCTGCATCAGCTTGAAGACAGGTTTGAACTTGATCACTAATTTTATAGTCTATAACCGTTAAACTTCCATCTTCTTCACGATCAACACGGTCTATTCTTCCCCCAAGCTTAAATTGACCCAAATCAACTTGAAATCTTCCCTCAAGATAAATTGGTAATTTGAAATCTTTTTGCTTTTCTCTTTCATAAAAGTTTTTTAGAGAGACGAGACCTCGCTCTTCAAGGGCTTTTTGAATATCTTTACTTGGAATAAATAGTTTCTGACTTAATTTGTCCCATTCCTGCCTAAATTCTTCTTGCCATTCTGGAAGAGAGATTACGCCTTGTCGAAATAAGCTAGTTTGAATTTGACTTTTATAAAATTTCTCAAAATAATTGTGAATGAGACTACCTAATTGCATTTTGGGATCAAAATCAAATAAGCTGTCAGGTTTGAGACCCAACAATTCATGAGCACAAAACTTTAGTTCGCACTCTTCCCAAAGCCGGATTTTTGAATAACTATAAGATTTCACAATTAATAAAACTAACAATCAATAGGATTTTTCAATTATCTCAAAGTTCTGAAATCATGCTTTGTATTTAATCAAGCGAAAAGTATTTTTTGAATTACAGGCAGCTGCCTTTAGTATCCACAAGGAGAACAATATTCAAGGAAATACTTTGATTTGGAATGGATTTGCGCCACCACAGCAAAAAACAGGTGTTCTTGAGCAAATTCTTTGAGAACAGCTGCTTTTTAAACTCTTTATTGAGTGGTTGTTTTTAAGTTGGAAGTTTCATTGTTCTATTTCCTCAAGGTACTCATCTTCATTATTCCAAAAACGCAAGTTTTGACTTGTTGCATAGCCTTGTGCCTCATCTAATGAATGGAACAACTGAACTAATTTAGGAACATGAACATTCTGATTAAATCGATTAAGAAAAATTTTTAATAGATAAAATTCAATAGACGAGGATATTATGCAGAAATCAACAACATTGTTATCTTGATCAAGCATCTTCATCGGAACTGGTAAATATTTTCCATGCCCAGGTGAGCAATCAACTTCAACAAAGTCGAACTTTTGAACTTTTGTTTCATTCCATTTAACTGTTATTTCCCAGAATCTGGCAGCTGAACATGGATATTGTAATGCTCCCCATTTTGCATCAATGTTTTCTTCACATATCGTTTCAGAAGATAAAGATTCAAATGTAATTGCCAAAGATGGCTCTAACCTATTAAAAAAACTTTGTCCTCCATCATCATAAGTACAACTCCAATGAGCCTCAATGGAGTCTTTATGAAAACTACTTATTTTCTTTAATTCAAATTTTAAGCGTTCAAGAGGATCTTTTATATTTAATCCAAATCTTTGTTTCCACAAATTTTCAACTTCATAGTCTTTGGCGGTTTTGTCTATAGGTGTATTTGAAGATCCATTGCGTGTATAAACAGCACCTGCTTTTACTCTTTTTTGCCCATCAAAATAGTCTTCGTAAAGAAAATAGGGTTTGCGCTTCTCTTGGTTTGCGATTCTCAGCTCTTCAATACTTCCCCATTTATGCATGCTGATTCTAATGCCGTTATTAATCTTTATATTTCTGAGCCAGTCATGAAGTTCAGATTCATTATTGAATAACGGCTTAAGATTTGGATTTACAGCTCGTGGCTTTTTATCAGTTAATCCAACAATCAGACGTTTATATTTTTTTTGACTTAAACTATTTGCAAAACATAAAATATCGTGAAGCAGTTCAGCTTTATTCTTGTGCCAGGTTTCTTTAAAATCTATTGAATCTGATTCATCTTCGTTAATATCAAAAGGCAAGTCACCAAGCTCTTTTAAATAATCTTCCATTTTGCTTTTGCTATTTAAGGGTGAATTTCTTGAAAGAATTAGTTTATTTGTAAAGTCAAAAATTTCTGAACTTTATTGAGTTATTGAATGCTAGACGCAAAATGTACAGAGTGTAAATGTATAGGCGGCTGAGGCAATAGATGAACTACAAAATAAAAAGAGGCAGAGCTTTTTGACGTCTCCACCTCTCAATTTTTCTAACTTATTCTAAAAACTGACTTTTAGTGAGTCAATGTTTAAGTTTAGTAATCCATTCCGCCCATTCCAGCTGGCATTGCAGGAGCTCTGTCTCTATCTGGAATTTCAACAATAACGGCTTCAGTCTCAGCTACCATGCATGCAATAGAAGAGGCTGCTTGTAATGCAGAAATAGTTACCTTTGCAGGGTCAACAATTCCAGCTTTAAACATATCTTCATATGTATCAAGAGCTGCGTTATAACCGATATTGGTGTCTTTTTGCTCTTTAATCTTTTGAATCACAATAGATGCTTCTTGACCAGCATTTTCAACTATTTGACGAGCAGGCGCTTCAATTGCTTTAAGCACAATTCTTGCACCAACTAATTTATCGCCTTCAAAAGCTTCAATTGTTTTAGCAAGCTCAGCTTGACAACGAATGAGAGCAACACCACCACCAGCAACAATACCTTCGGCGCATGCGGCTTTAGTTGCATTCACTGCATCTTCAACTCTGAGTTTTCTGTCTTTTAGCTCAGTTTCAGTTGCGGCTCCAATTTGAATTGTTGCAACACCACCTGAAAGCTTAGCTAAACGCTCTTGAAGTTTTTCTTTATCATAATCAGAAGTAGATTCTTCAATCTCTCTCTGAATTTGTTTTTTGCGGCCTTCTATTTGTTCTTTGCGATTTGCAGGAATATCAACAATCAAAGTAGTTTCATCTTTGCTTACTAATACTCTGTCGATTACTCCAAGCTGATCGGCTGAAATATTTTCGAGTTTATTTCCTAAATCTTCGGAAATAACTTCCGCACCACTTAGAATTGCGATGTCTTGAAGAATAGATTTGCGACGATCACCAAAACCAGGAGCTTTGACAGCACAAACACTAAGAACTTGACGAAGTTTATTTACAACTAGAGTGGCTAAAGCTTCACCTTCAACATCTTCAGCAATGATTAAAAGTGGCTTACCAGCTCTGGCGACTTTTTCAAGAATTGGAACTAAATCGGATACTAAATTGATTTTCTTTTCGCAAAGTAAAACAAATGCATCTTTAAGTTCAACTTCTTGTCTTTCAGGATTGGTCACAAAATAAGGAGAAATAAATCCTTTTTCGAATTGCATACCTTCAACAATTTTGAGTGAAGTTTCTAAGCTCTTGGCTTCTTCAACCGTTATGACTCCGTCTTGTCCAACTTTGTCCATAGCATCTGCAATCATTTCGCCGATTGTTTCATCATTACCAGCTGCAACTGTTGCAACTTGCTTGACTTGTTGGCGATCTTTGACTGGTTTTGCTTGTTTTTTAATTTGTTCGATAATCAAATGAGTAGCTTCTTCGATTCCTCTTCTGATTTCTCTTGGATTGCCACCAGCTGCAATAATTCTACGGCTCTCATTAATGATTGCACGAGTTAAAACAGTAGCAGTGGTTGTCCCATCTCCAGCTCTATCATTGGCTTTGGTTGCAGCTTCTCTAATCAATCTTGCACCAATATCTTTGGCAGGATCATCTTCGAATTCAATTTCTTTTGCAACGGTTACTCCGTCTCTAACACTTTGAGGTGCACCGAATTTCTTTTGGATAAGAACATTTCGTCCTTTAGGACCGAGTGTTACTGCAACTGCATCAGCAAGTTCATTAATACCTTGACTGATTGCATTTCTCGCATCTTCTTTGTAAAGAATTTGCTTTTTAGCCATTTTGTAAATTCCTCCAGGAAATAAATTTGTTAATTAGGGATCTTTTTGGTTGTTTGAAATTTTGAGAGAAGCTTTTATTGAGCTTATACCTATTGTTTTGCAGACCTTGAAATCTGGAAAATTTAAGTAAAAGCTACAAATTTAAAGTCAATTATTTCAAAAGAAAACTACTCAACTTTTGCCAACACATCAGTGGCTCTGAGAATTAAATATTCATTGCCATCTAGCTTGATTTCAGTACCACTGTATTTAGGGTAAAGAATTTTTTCGCCAACTTTAATATCCACTGGAATAAGATTACCTTTGTCGTCTCTCTTACCAGGGCCAACAGCTATAACAAGTGCCTGTTGAGGTTTTTCTTTTGCGCTATCGGGAATAAGTATGCCACCAGAGGTCTTTTCTTCTGGTTCATGCTTTTCAACTACGATGCGGTCTTCAACTGGAACTAGTTTTGTTTTTGCTTTAGTTTCAGTGGGCATTTTTGTGAGCACTCCTTTCAAATAAAAATCTGAAATATTACGAAACGTATTTGTGGATCAGTTGCAAATTATAACGCTAGTATCCAGTTTCAAATATAAAAACTTTTCTAAAGCTTTTTCAAGGGGGATGATTCAAATTTTATATTTGCTTAAAATTTGCTTTGACTTACAGTTCAAGTTCTGATATGAGCAGACAATGACTTCTCTCAGAGGTAAAAGACAATTAATTAGTGCTTAAATGTTGGAGCTTTGAGATTCATAATTACTTTCAATAACAATGGTTTGAGTTGTATTTTCTGAAAGACTTGATCGGGTCAATAAAAGATGGATCAATAAAACAAAAAAGCCCATCCTAAATTAACAGGAAGGACTTTATTGAAGAGGTGATTGAGCTTTAACTCTTAACTAAAAATTCAACAAATGAAGAATTAATTAAAAATCAAAACTTTAGAAACTACATGGCTTTCTTTTCGGTTGAAGAAGTTGTTGTAGTTGTTTCAGTGGTTTTAGTTGCATCGGCAACTGGAGCTGCACCTTCAACTGCTGGAGCTGCACCTTCAACTACTGGAGCTTCTTCGGTAGTTGGTTCGGTTGTTGTAGTAGCTTCTTCTACTGTAGTTGTTTCTTCAGTAGTTTTTTTTTGTTCTGCAGGTGTACAGCCAACTAATACAGCTGTAAGAGGCAAGCAGAGAGCTAAATATTTAATCCAATTCATTTTAATAAAGTTTATTCCTAAATTAGGGTTTAATCTGACATAAATTACTCATGTCTAGAACAGAACTGAGTATAGCTAAACTTATTTTTTTTGCAAGCCTTTTGCAACAATTTACGGATTAAAATTAATTAGGCAGAATTCAAAAGATAGCTCCAAGGAAGACAAACCAAGCCTACAAAGCAAGGGTTAAAACTACTAAAAACTATTTTACGAATCACAACAAAAACAAATTCTATTACCGAAAGACTAATGACAACTTATTCACAAGCAGGCGTAAATTTAGAAGCAGCAAATGACTTTGTTCAAGGAATAAAAAAAATTGCCTCGCCAACTAATAATTCCCAGGTGATTAATGGAATTGGTGGATTTGCTGGATTATTTAGAATTCCAAAGGGTTATGAAAATCCAGTTCTAGTTGCTTGTACAGATGGAGTGGGCACTAAACTGAAAATTGCTTATGAATCAGGAAAGCTTGAAGGAATAGGCCAAGATTTAGTTGCGATGTGCGTCAATGATTTGCTTTGTACGGGAGCCAAGCCGCTTTTCTTTCTCGACTATTTGGCAACGGGGAAGTTAGATTCAACTCAGGCTCTGATTATTGCAAATTCAATTGCTCAGGCATGTTTGGAATCGGGTTCAGTTTTGCTTGGTGGAGAAACAGCTGAATTGCCAGGAATGCTCCCACCAAAAGGCTATGAATTGGCAGGATTTAGCGTCGGAATAGTTGAAGAAAATAAAATTCTCAATCCTGATTGTACTGAAGAAGGTGATTTGCTCATTGGAATTCCATCATCAGGAGTGCATAGCAATGGATATAGCCTAATTCACTCTATTATTCAAAAAAGTAATTTGGATTTGCAAAAAACTTATTCAGGATTTTCAAGACCACTGGTAGATGAACTTCTAGAACCTACCAAAATTTACACCAAAACAATTCAACCAATTCTAGACAAAGTGAAAGCCATTGCTCACATTACTGGTGGTGGCCTTCCAGAGAATTTACCTAGAGCCTTGAATAAATCACTAAAAGCCAAAATCAAATTGAATTCTTGGACAATTCCGCAAATATTCAATTTCATTCAAGAACAAGGTTCAGTGGAGGAATCTGAGATGTTTAAAGTTTTTAATATGGGAATTGGCTTGGTTCTCATTGTAAGTCCAGTTGAAATTCAAGCTGTCAGAAATTATCTGAATGAAGCAAATCAAGAGTTTTACGAATTAGGCTATTTAGAAAAGAAAAATAATTTAGATGAATCTTCAGTTGATTTAGTCTAGTTTCATTGAAAGGACTGGCTGAAACACCTGAAAATAAGTGTATTGGAAAGCCAAGTCGAAAATTAAGTTTTAAAAGAACTAATTGATAAAAAAGCAGAAAAAATATAAATCAATTGTCATATTGACTGGAGCTGGAATCTCAGCTGAGTCTGGACTAAAAACGTTTCGAGATTCTGATGGTCTTTGGGAAAATCATCGAATCGAAGATGTTGCTACCCCTGAAGGCTTTTCACGAAATCCAGAATTGGTTTATGAATTTTATAATCAACGACGAAGTCAAATACTGAATGATGGAGTGAAACCAAATAAAGCTCATCTTGCATTGGCTGAATTAGAAAAACAATTCAGGGGTAAGTTTATGCTGATTACACAAAATGTCGACAATCTTCATGAAAGGGCAGGAAGTCAAAATATTATTCATATGCATGGTGAGCTGCTCAAAGTACGCTGCAAATATACTGAGAGCGTTTACAAATGGGAACAAAATTTAAACAAAATGAATAAATGCAATTGTTGCGGGTTAGAAGATTCTTTGAGGCCTCATATTGTTTGGTTTGGCGAAATACCTCTTCAAATGGCTGAAATTTCTTTAGCTTTAAAACAAGCAGATTTATTTATCTCAATTGGCACTTCTGGTCAAGTTTACCCAGCTGCTGGTTTTGTGAGAGAAGCCAGATTCTCTGGAGCTCATACAGTTGAATTGAATTTAGAACCATCAAAAACACAATCACACTTCGCAGAGCATCATCATGGAATGGCTTCTGAAACGGTGCCTTCCTATATTGCTTCACTTCTAGCTTTGTTAGAGATAAATAGCTTATAAACTTGATCCTTATTAATTGGAATTTTGTTCAGTATTTGTAAGTTCTTAAAAACTACAAGATTAGTTTGTAAAATATTGTGAAAGAATACAATCATATTGATTCAATCTACGATCTGGAGAATTATTAGAGTGAAAAACTTCCTTTCACAGGTTCAAAAAAAACTGCAAACTTTATTTAAAGTAAAAGCAAATCAAGTTAGTCTCAATCAATGTTCAATAGTTCTTATACTTGGTTTGGTTTTAATCCCAGCATTCTCTTTGGCTGCATATAGTGCAAATCCTTTTTTGAAAACGCAAGAAATGCAGATCATCAAAGGTAGTGTTGATACCGAAAATTCCAAAGCTATTATGATTGTGCTTGATTCTTCAGGTAGTATGGCTGAACCAGCTCCTGGATCTAATACTAAAATGTTAGCAGCTAAGCAAGTCTTGGAGCAGGTTTTATCAAAGATTGACACCAGTATTCCAGTTGGATTGAGAGTTTATGGTAGTTCCAAAAATCCAATGAGTGAAATGGAAGCATGCAGCGATAGTGTTTTATTAGTCCCACCTGGAACTGGAAATAGAGCACAAATGGTAAACAAGCTCCGAGAGCTCAAGCCCAATGGTGCAACGCCAATTAGTTATGCTATTCAGCAAGCTGTAAATGATTTGAAATTTGTGAATGTAAAGTATAAAAATATTGTTTTAATTAGCGATGGAATGGAAACCTGCGGAAGAGATCCATGTGCTTTGGCTGAAGCTCTCAAAGCCAATAATATTGATATGCAATTCAATGTAGTCGGTTTTGGTGTTGGTAATGATTGGCAGGCAAAGGCTCAGCTCAAGTGCGTAGCAGCAGCAACCAGTGGGAAATATTATGATGCTGATAGTGCTGGTCAATTATCAAACAGCATACTTGATGGAATAAATTCAACTGCTAATGTTTCTTCTTCTACAGGAAAAATTAAAGAAGTAGAGAAATAACTAAAAAGTCCGAAGTCGTAAATATAATTGTTTGTGGTTTTGTCACATTCAATCTATTGACAAAACTATAAAATGCAAATTTCACACTTGATTTAGGGGTTCAAGCAAGATAACAAATCTCCATAATACTCAAACAGTTAAGGAATATGGAAAATCCCCAGAGAAGCTTACTTAAAGAATTGAGATATAGAGTTTGCAATCAAGCTCCCAGAGAATTAGATGGAGCTTGATTGCTCATGTTAATAGAGATTGGTTAAATAGTTTAGTTCTGGAAATAGATAGCTTACTTGTTAGGGCAAAAGAATCATTGGCGCATTTGCGTAGTACGATCAAACCATGATGCAAGAATCTCCCTGTCAATGGGAGAAAGAAAAATCTATTAAATTAAGGACAGAGCCCAAAAGGTTTAATGTTATTTTTGAAGAATATCTGAAATAGACTAATACTTGTTATTAATTTCTTCTTGCAAAAATTCAATAAGTGATTTTTCTAAAAGTACTCGATAGAGAGTTGTATTGTAAATAACACCGTCTTTATCAAGTATCAAACCAATTTTTTTTGAATTGCTCTCAAGTAATAATTTTTCCAATTCAATCCATTCAGTGATATCAATTAACCCCTGCTCAGTCCAGCTTTCAGCTTTGTCATTCAGATTTAATTTGTGAGTAATAGATTTATCTGGTCTGATTTTGTGAATGAATTTGAGATTTTTATATGCATTGAATAGCTTTTTGTGAGCATTCAAAACATTGTTTATTCGGTCATCAATTACGCATATCAAATCGCAGCCTTGATTTTCAAAATCTTCTACTACGGAACTAAGTAAATCGAGTTTTTCTAAAGAGGCATAAATGGAAGGACTGCCAATGTTTTTATTGTGAATATGTTCTTGAAAAATTGAGGCCTTTTGGCTTTGCAGAAAAAGATTCCCCTGAGTCCATGAAGCAATTAAAATCGATTTGCTATTTTCTTCTAAGCTAGCTATTAATTGCTGCAATTCATCTATTACACCTGGATAAAAGCAGGTCTTTAGAATTTCTGAGTCGCTGAGATGCTCGATAAATTTGATTTTGAATTTTTCTATATCCCCTAAGCCTAGTTCTAAACAAAGATGCTCAGCCATTTGATCTACATCAGGGATTTGCGAATTGAGATCAGCAACTGAATAGAGAGTATTATGAACAAGTTCTTCTAATTTCATCGAAAAATTATCCTAAAGGAATCATGAGATTGGTTAGTAAATTTAACCCAGTGTTGAGATTTTTGAGCTTACTTTCACTTATTAAAAATCTGTTTTGATAAAAAGATAAGGCTCATCTGGGAAACGAGTGAAAATGGAAATAAATTTAGCTTGGAATCGGGAGCCTAATTATTTAAACAATCTTTCATACAAATACAGAGAAGTTTTTTACTCTTTCTTTTGGACTTAGCTTGAAGAAAGCTTCATTCTTGCATTCTCACCTCATTAGCAAGCTCATTTGCTTCAGCCTTTGTTGAGTTGACTACCCATTGAACAAAGTCTTGATCTATGTAATAAATATCTCCGTTTGATCTAATGAAATTAGTTGGATTTATATCTGGTGCAAATCCTATGCTTTTACACAAATTAATAAATTCTTCTTTTTCGTTATCAGTTATGCCATTAATCTCAGTTTGAGAAATAAATTCTCTAGCTAAATAAGTTAATCCGTTTTTTTTATAAGTTCTAAATTTTGGAAAAAATGGTTTTGAAGAATTGATTAAATTTAAGTTCGATATCACTTTATTTACAGATGGTGAATCTTGGATTTCTTCTAAGAGGTAAAACTTATCATCGATTTTAACTGCTTGTTTTGCTCTTCTATAATCTATACAAAATATGTAACTACCATCATCATGAGTTATAACAAAATGAGGCGAGGATTGATGTGAGTTTAAATATTTATTAAGAGCTTCTTGATATAGTTCCAAGTCTTGTTTATTCGGTTCATTGGTTGTTAATCCATAATTCGCCATCCTTAAGAAATTAATAACACTATTTATTCTTTGAACTTTTTCATCAGACAAATTGAAAAAAGGCCAAAAAGCTTTCTCCTTTATTACTGACTCAAAGTGAAATTTCATTTGGTCAGGATATTTTGTTTGGTTTTTTTATTCTTTTAATGCCATATTCATCATTTATGACTCCATCTAATTCATCATCACCCCCAAGTCTCACTCCACTGGCTAATTCCTTGGCTTCGCTCAGAGTAATTGACTCTACTTCTACTTTTCCATCAACTTGTTTGGTGAATATAAATCCATTTGTTCCATTCTTGCCTTTACAACCTAATACACAGATACTCTCTCCTATTTCCAAATTACTCGCAAATTTCTCTCCGACTAAATCAAGATTTCCCAATTTACTCAACTTTTCTATTTTCTGAGCCTCTGTTAGCTTTCCTGAAGTGATAATTCTCTCAGCCGTTTCACTGAACCCATTAATTCTCCATACTCCATTCCCATCATCAGCATGAGCTGCTATTACTTGCTTAACATTGTATTTTTCCAATATTGAATTATTTATATTCAAGCTCTGCCCAATTTCAGTCGCTTCTTTAGATGAAACATTACCTGCAAATTTCACCTTAATCCCTTTGCTTCTCGACTCATCTGAAGATAAAAGTTGATTTTGTTTATCAATTAAGTCATTCAATTCTTGAACTAATTTCTCTCTGGCTTCTAGTCCTTTGTTGTAATCAAAATTCCTCAATTCTTCTTTAGTCTGTTCAATTTTCGTAGCTATTGCGCTCTTTGAATCAGTGACATCATTCTCTTTAGTTCTATTCTGGGTATTAACAAGGGATCGAGATATTGGTTTTACCGTTGTCGGAATTGTATCTCCCACAGAAGGTAGTCTTAGAGACGATGACATACTCAAACTACCCACTGGTACTGTATATTTGCCAGCAAATTCATTTGGTGAACTTTGAGAAAAAGTATCTATTGTGATTGTTTTTGGAGTTTGATCTGATTTAGCGCTTGTTGTAGAGGTGATTTTTACATTTGGCGTTCTTGTTCTTGATCCTTCTAATGGATCTTCATCCCTTAAACTTATTTATTGCTGAGGTATTTGTGGATTTGTTTTACCCGTGACTTCCCCTGCAATTTGCCCAACTTGCTGCCATAGAGAAGATAATTCAACAAAATCGCCTCCAGTATTTCTTTCAAATCTATCAGAAGGTGAAATTCCAGCTTTTACTGTAGTTTCTTCTCTAGCACCAACTCTTTTTTGAGAAGGCTGAAAACCAAAACCTGAAAAAGCATTACTTAACCAATGAATTTCCGAATTCATAATTTATCGCACCCTCCTTCCCTGTTAATTCGTAACCAAAATCCCCCATATTTAAGTGCAAGGTGATATTTTGGGTAAATTCAACAAAACATGAGTAGGAATTAATCTTTCCCGCAATAGCTAATTGAAACCTAAGGTAGTTCTAAAACTTCCTTAACCTCCCTACAGAAAATCTTGAAACACTCTTTTGAAGACTGCTTCAGGGGTTGGGGGGTGAGAAATTTCAACAATTATCTTTGAATAATATTGTATAAAGTATCTCTTTCTACAGGCTCATATCCTGCATCTCTGATTAGTTTTTGCAAAATCTCAGATTGAGTACCTTTTTTCTCGGCTCCTGCTGCATTGGTAATCTTTTCATCAACTACAGTTCCATCAACATCATCTGCACCGAAATGAAGAGCAATTTGCGCAATCTTTTGACCAAGCTGAATCCAATAAGCTTTTACGTGATCGAAGTTATCAAGCATTAAACGACTAATTGCAATGTTTTTAATCTGATCCATTCCCGTGATTGGTTCAACTAAATTGGCAATATCAGTTTCTTCATAGTGACAACTAAGCGGAATAAAAGTCTGAAAACCAGCATTATTGTTTTGATGACTTTTGTCCTGTTGATCACGCAATAAAAGCATATGGTCTAGTCTATCTGCCTGGTTTTCCCCAATACCAGCGAGCATTGTTGCATTTGAGCGAAGACCTAATGAGTGAGCAATTCCATGAATTTCAAGCCATTCTTCCGCCGCAATTTTGTCTGGGCAGGTTTCATCTCGAACTGATTTAGCAAAAATCTCGGCACCGCCACCAGGCATGGAATCAAGACCTGCATCTTTGAGGGTTTTGAGTACTTGCATATAATCAAGCTTGGTGAGTTTAGCAAAAAAAGCAATTTCAACCGCTGTGAAAGCCTTGATGTGCAGAGCAGGAACTTCTTTCTTTATTGATTTGAGCAGTTCAGAATAATATGGTAAAGCCGCTTTGGGATTGAGGCCACCAACTATATGAACTTCTGTGGCTCCAAGCTTGTATCCATTTATGGCTCTCTCAGTGGCTTCTTCAATGCTCATAGTGTAAGCGCCTTCTTCTTTGGGCTTACGAGCAAATGCACAAAAACTACAATTGGCTATGCATATATTAGTTGGATTGAGATGAAGATTAGTATTCCACCAAACAAAATTTTCGTTGCCAGGCTTAGCTTTGCGGCGGCGGACTAAGGTAGCTAAGCTAGCAATTAAAGGTATGTCATTTGAGGCAAAAAGCACTAAACCATCTTCTCTAGTGAGCCTGATATTAGATTCAACTTTTTCTTTGATGCCTTCTAATGATATTTTTGAAGCGGTCTTTTCAGTTATTGGAGGCATTAACTTGTGAGTTTTCGAAAGCTTGTAACTTCTAAAATTATAAGTTAGTTTTTTGTGATTGCTGCCATTAGCTCTCAATTCTTGATAGGGAAATCCATTTAAGAAATTTACTTGGTGATTTTTTTTGCGACAAATTGGCACAAATCATAGCTTCAAGCACCGTGAGGAATCACAAAAGCAAGGGGAGGCAGAATTGAGACAACAATATAATGGAGAAAATTAATTATTGCGTTCAAAAGTTGAAACTATTTCCGTGCCATCTGGTTTCTTAATGGTCATACGGCAAAGCTTTTCGGATAAATTTTCTGTTTTTACTGACCAGCCCATTGGAAAATATTCTTCAGCTGTTTGATTTACATCATTTGATTTATTTGCCTTTTTTGAAAATAAATTTAAAAGATTCTTTATTGATGAATTTTGAACTAATTTAAAATGTTTAGAATCTAAGAACTTTGAATTAGAGCTTAGCTGAGAAGTTAATTTTGAACTTAACTGTGAATTGAAACTTGAATTTGAATTGTTTAATAAGTTGCTCATATAAATCTCCTAAATGCTTTCATTCTCATATTTCCCATTGCGGAGACGAATAGAACTTTTATAAAGGGGAATTATCATTCAAATTTACGATTATCTTTATTGTGAATTTTACTAATAGCTGCAACCCATACTCAGCTCAGTCATTTAGATGAGTCAATCATATTATTCCCCAAAAAATTTTGCCGTATAAGGCCCTCTATTTAAAGATATATGTTGGCTTAATATTGAAAATGAGAAATTGAAATTTGCATAAAAGCAAGAAAGGCAAAGGAAAAAGTTTGTAAAAACTTAAATAGTTTTCTTTCAAGAATTGCCCAAAATTATTTTGCAAAAACTTGCCTAAAAATAAAACGATTGCCATCCATCAGGCTCTGCCAAAAAAACACAAAAACAAAATAAATAGGAATATTCCTATTTTGAGAAACCGCCTGATACGTCCACACTTTGAAAGGTATTCCGCTAAAAGCCTGAAGGAAATAAGACAGATTTCCAAAATTATTTTCTAGCGTCTTCAAATGATTCAACATACCTAGATTTGTAAAAGGTAAATGAAATAAATATTTCTCAACCAAATTGACATGATCAACACACAAATACATCATTAGCAAGCCACCAAGAGAGGAAGCAATAATGCTAATAGTCAAATATTTCCAGAGCTTTTGAGGTGAAAGTATTCCCAATATCAAAAGTATAAAATCAGGAAATACAAACCAAATGCAAGCTTCACTGAACGCCCAGAAAGCAATGAGCATATTTTCTTTTCTTGATTCGGCAAAGCGTTTCAATGCCTTATAAAATTCAAGTGAATTTTTTTCATGCTCACAATTTGTTGTTTTAATTCATTGCAAACATTCAATGATGGTCAAAAATCAGCATTTTTCGCTTCAATCAAATCAACCATGCGAGGTGTTTTATTCCATTGAGTTGGTCTTCTTCCAAAAAGTACTTTTCTTACCGTCCACAAAACAATTATTGGCCAATGAGCCGAGCCATAGAAGAAAGTCAATAAGCCATATTTAAAAGAATTAAAGGCAGAATATCCTCTCCAGCGCCTAATAGAAATCGAAATATTAACGATAAAGACTAAACTCAAGGAAAGAGTTGCTAGCATCAAAGTTGTTATATGAGTAGCCTCACCACGGAAAAAACTGATTGATTCAAGCACTAAGTCGAGGAAAATCCAGATTGGAATTGCAAATTGGCACATAAAAGGCACAATATCAAATCTCTGTAAAAATTTAATTTTTCCTTTAGGAGTAACAAAACATTGAAAATGCGTTAAATATCTTCTGATACTGCCTTCCGCCCAGCGTCTTCTTTGCTTGAATAAAGCAGTAGGCGTAATAACTCCTTCTTCATAAACTTCTACTTCTGGTATAAATCTAATTCTCCAACCATAAACATAAAGCCTGGTGGAAAGCTCTAGATCATCAGTTAAAGTTCTCTCATCCCATCCACCAACTTCAAGTAAACATTTGCGAGAATTAACTTGACCATTACCTCTAAACTCAACTAGCCCATTTAGTGAATCTCTTCCAACTTGCAAAAAAGTATCAAAGGCAAATTCCAAATCTTGACATTTTGCAAGAGTATTAAATGAAGCATTATTGATTCTCTTTTGAAATTGAACACCCCCTACTTTGGAATTTTCAAAATACTTAATCGCCTCTTTGAAACAATGAGATTGCACTTTTGCATCAGCATCAAACACCGCCACCAATTCGGATGATGTCATACTAAGAGCTTGATTGAGTGAAGCAGATTTACCAGGAGGCTGTCCGTCGACTCTACGAATGAGACTAACTTTTTTACTTAAATTATTTGACTTAATAAAATCATCAACTCTATCAGCTGAACCATCAATACTGCGATCGTCAATTATATAAATGTGATAGCTAGCATAATCAATTTGTAGTAAATTCTGGATAGTATCGAGAATCACATTTTTTTCATTGTGACAAGGCACAAAAACATCAATTGCTGGGTAATAAGAATTATTATCATCCGCTTGATCTTGATGATCCTGGCCCATTGAGGATTCTCCTAAACGTACATTGGATTTTTTGTCAGTCTGACCAAGCAAAGGCAAAACTCGATCGGAAAATTGTTTAGGAAATTGTTCAGAAACATGAGCAGAAAGACGTGCTGAGAAATTCTTCCATTGTTGAGCAACATATACAACTACTGTATAAAAAAGAACCGCTCCAATAACTAAAAACAATAATCCTAAAGGTAAAGGTCCAGGAAAAATGTTCAAAACTCTGTCTGGAAGAAGTTTTTCTAAGATTTTGATAGATAACCAAGTTGCCAAAATAATTGAAAAGAGCAGAATTCGATCTCTGAAAACTTCTGGCGGAGCATTTTTGACTTTTTCAAAAGGTTCTTTTAATGACATAAAGATTTAGTTTGGACAATAAGCATTAATAAAAACTCAATCTCTATTCAACCAAGAAATAATGAAAAATAACTACATAGTTCAAATCATAAAGTTCGAGCTGAGCGGAATAGGATTAAATAGTAAACACATCAATTTTATTCTGATAATGATGATTTGGGGAAATATCTATTGTCTTTTGAATTAGCTTACTTCATCAACTTCTGAAACTCCAACACGATGAAGCTTCATTAGATTTGTTGTTCCACTTACTGGAAGGGGCGATCCAGCTGTCACCACGACAATGTCTCCTTTTTTGAATAACCCTGATCCCAATAAAATCTCATCCACTTTCTCAACCATTTGTTCAATTGTACGAGTATCATTCAATTCATCATTGATGATGGCAGATTGAACTCCCCAATAAAGCCCCATTTCTTTTTGAATTCTGGCATAAGGAGAAAGTGCAATAATGCGGCAATTTGAACGATATTTGGAAATGCGTTTAGCGGTTGCTCCTGAGGAAGTGAAAACAACAATTGCTTTGGCACTAACTTCTCTGGCAGCAATACAAGCTAGTTCACTAATTGTTTTAGGAAAAAATCCCATTGGCTCCTTTGGAAGAGCACACTCAACATCTAAATCAGAATTGTTGGCTCTAGGATAAGACAAAGCTTTTTCGCTTTCATCAATGATTCGAGACATTATCTTCACAACTTCAATTGGAAAGTCTCCGCTAGCAGTTTCACCTGAAAGCATAACGGCATCTGTATTGTCAAAAATCGCATTAGCCACATCTGATGCTTCTGCACGAGTTGGACAAGGGTTCTTGATCATTGATTCAAGCATTTGTGTGGCTGTAATAACCAAAATACCTTTTTCATTAGCCATTTTGATTAGCCTTTTTTGAACAACAGGCACCTTTTCGGGGGTCATTTCAACACCTAAATCGCCACGAGCCACCATAATGCCATCACTGACATCCATGATTTCATTTATATTATCCATGGCTTGAGGCTTTTCAATTTTGGCAATTACTGGAATATTTCGACCAGCAGCACGAATCAATTCTTTGAGCTCAAGAACATCTTTTGCCTCACGTACAAATGAAAGAGCAATATATTCGACATCATATTCGAGACCTATTTTTAAATCTTCACGGTCTTTAGCAGTAAGAGCTGGTGTTGTAAGTTTGACATCAGGAATATTAATGCCTTTATTGTCTTTGAGTAGTCCTCCATGAATAACTTCGCATGTCAACTTGACACCATCAGTTTCTAAGACTTTGAGTTGAAGCAGTCCATCATCAATAAGCAAAGTATCGCCTTTGGATAAATCTTTGGCTAATTGAGTATAAGTAGTAGAAACAAGGGACTCAGTATTATCAATTTGTTCAGTTGTAATGGTAAAGATTTGTTTTGGAACAAGCGTAAGTGGGCCATTTTTTAATTTGGCGGTTCGAATTTTTGGCCCCTGTAAATCTTGTAATAGGGCAATTGGTTTTCCGATTCTAGTAGAAATCTCACGAATTAAATTTATAACCTTTATATGATCTTCATGAAAACCATGTGAGAAATTGAGCCTAGCAACATCCATGCCAGCCAAAATGAGATTTTCAATCATCTCGGGAGAGCTGGTTTTAGGGCCAATAGTGCAAATTATTTTTGTTTTTGGATGTGATGCAAA
Organism: Candidatus Melainabacteria bacterium; assembly: GCA_005110395.1. Classification (GTDB taxonomy): domain Bacteria; phylum Cyanobacteriota; class Vampirovibrionia; order Caenarcaniphilales; family Caenarcanaceae; genus LMEP-10873. The sequence goes on from DUDU01000040.1 coordinate 57,497, forward strand.
AGCTTGTCTAGAAAGAATCATAAATTTGTGATTTTGAAAACTAATAATGTTAGAGAGTTTAAATGCAAAATTATTACATTTAGCAAAATATGCTCATAAAATAAAGCTTGAGTAATTTTACAGTTCTTCTGAATTCATGATTAGTTCGATTCTCAATAGGTCTAATTAAACATTTCTTATAAATTTGAAATAAATAGAATCAAGGCATTTTGCTTGAATCTGAACTGAATAACATTTGAAGTTTAGGCCACAAAGAATATTCAATTAGATACTGAATTCAATTTCTCAATTTCATCCTTGAGCATACTCATTTTTTGTTTATCAATTTCAGAACATTGAATTAAAGAGACATTTACTTGTTTCTTTAATTTTTCCAAATCAGGCTCAAGTAACTTTAAGCTAGAAACTTGATTGTTTTTCTTGAGTCTAAGAATTGCTTCTTTATATACGAGGAATGACTTTTGATAGTTCTCAGAGGGTTTCTCAATTCGTCCTAGTTGATGAAAGCTGCGGGCTAATGCTCTTCTGGCTGGTAAAGAGTCTGAGAATTGTTTGTCTCCAACTACTTCTAATGCCCTTTTATATGCTTTAATTGAGTCTCTCAGTGAGCCTGATTTGGCATATGACTCATCAAGTCTGGACAGTTCAACATAGACATCACCGATATTTTGATAGACAAAACTGTATTTTCTCTCTTGACTTTGTGGGTTGTGAAATTTAAGCGATTTTTGAAAAGAATCCAATGAAAGCTGTAAATACTTTCTTGGATCTTTGTATTTTGATATTTCTCTGAACACTAAACCCAAAAGGTTGTACCAGAAGCCTCTACTTTCATTACTCTTAGACTCTTTTATTGCCTGTTTACATATCGGTAAAAACAATTGCTCCAATTCTATATAAAGTGATTTATGCCCAAGGATTCGATAAAAGCGCAATAGGAAAAAGTGATACTCTTCAAATAAAGCATTATTCAAAATCCATTTCAAAGTAATCAAAGTTTGCTCATATTGAGTAATCCAGATTTGTGATTCTTGCCAAATAGTTTTACTTTCAAGTCTTTTTAATAAAATACGATTAGTTGATATTTGTGATGAAGAATTATGGGTATCTAGTTTTTTTATCAATTCTCCAATTTTGAGATCAATTGAGTACAGTAAAACTGTATTAGAAGAAATGATTTTTAGAAATCCGCAATAAACCAATATTTCTAAAGAATCATATAAGTCACTTTTATCAAATACTTTTTTTGTAATCAAATCAGAACAAAGTATCGATAAATCATTGAAAGAAAATCCTGATAATGGCAAAGTTACTATTCTCTGAAGCAATAAAGTAATTTCTCTGGGAAAAATATTTAATAAATTCCATAATAATAAAACCGATCTTTGTTCATTACTAATTTGACCAGCCTGATCGACAGCATTGCCTTGATTTGATGATTGATTTAATAAATTGTGATTATTACTTTGATTAGAATTTGTTTTATCTTGCGAGAAAGAATTTATTTTGCTAAAGACTTTTAGATCAGTTTTCTTTATACTCTCAAGATAATGTTTTAGTGATTGTTTTTGCAACCTAAATCCAAAGCCGATTGATGAAACTAAATCAGGCGCATTATTGATTTGATTTAGTACTTGGATAATAAGATTATTCATTTCCTTATTATCTTTATTAACATCAAAATCAATGGTTTCCTGAAAAAGCTGAGTTGAAGCTTCTATATTCATAGTTGATGAATCCATTAATTTCATAGAAACAACTTCTCTTAAATTACCTAATGTCTTTTTGGCTTTAAAGAAATAATTGGGATTTTGACTAATAAGAAGAATATTAGAATTCGGAGGCAGGCTTCTAATCAGTTTGTCAAGCTCTGAAATTGGAAAATCTTCTATTTCTTGCAAAACCAATAAAAGTGAATTCGATAAAACCGAATTTTGAGCCTGAGGAATAACTCTTAACTTATTAGATGAATTATTTGATTGACTAGTAGCTTCATTAGAATAAATATATGCTTCAGAAATACTTGACACTTTATCTTTATCTTGAGATTCATGACCCAAGCTTATGATTTTTTGAATAGCTTGTGTGTTTTCAATATTAGTATTTGTCTTAAAATGTGATTCAGAAGTTAGCTGAGAAGTGTGCTGAGATGATGATTTAGAGGGCAAGTGAAAATATGGCTGAGCAAGTGACTGAGAAATTGGGCTTGAGAAAACATTACCAAAAACATTTTCAAGCGATTGCAAAACATCTGTGACTTTCTTAGTACCAGACTTAATATTAGAAGTTGCTACAGAATTATTAATCTCAATTTCCTTTAATATAATCGTGGCTAATTGCTCAGCTGTCTGAAAGGGCTTGTTGAGAGTTAGATTGACAAATATTGAATTAGACGCAACACCTTGATAATTCCTTTTGAGAGATTTGACAACAAAATCTTTGCCAGCATAACGAGAAATATTGAGAAGAATTAATTTCTTGAATATTACTGAGCCTGAATTCTCTAATTCTTCGGAACTTGAAGGCTCATAAATTGGATTCTTGTAAATTGTATTACAGGGCTGAGTATTAAAAAAATAAATTGCTTCTTTGACTATTTTGTTTAATAAAACTTCAAGTGCAGAAAATGAATAATTCTGTTTATTTACAAATGTTTTTTTCTGAGCTCTGTAATGACTCAAAAAGTCCTTTAATTGGATTCTAAAAAATTTATCGAAAAAAGTCATTTTTAAAATCTCTCTTCAGAAGGTTCTTCGCCGTGATAACTTCAAGGAGTAAATGCTAATACGTGCTACGGACTTATTAAGTGTAATAATACTCTGAAAAGGCTATAAAATTGAAAGTAACTTTACAAAATTTCAAGATCAGCAAATTATGAAAATAGGCGTTCCTAAGGAAATATTAGATTTAGAATACAGAGTCAGCCTCACACCAAACTCTATTTCATCACTTATAGAAGAAGGACATCAAGTATTTGTCGAAACTCAAGCTGGACCGGGAAGTGGTTTTAGTGATGAATTGTATATTCAAGCTGGTGCAAAGATTCTTGGTACTGCCGAAGAAGTTTTTACTCAATCAGAGCTGATAGTCAAGGTAAAGCAACCTTTAGAGCAAGATCTGAAATATTTGACAAAAAACCACATTCTGTTTACCTACTTGCATTTAGCCGCTGACAAAAAGCTTGCTGAGCAATTATGCGCAATCGGATTAACAGCATATGCTTATGAAACAATTGAATTAGAAAACAAATTATTGCCAGCTCTTCTTCCAATGAGCGAAATTGCTGGACGCATGTCAATCCAAATTGGAGCTCATTTACTAGAAAAAGCACAAGGTGGTTCTGGTATTTTATTAAGCGGAGCGCCAGGTCTACCAAAAGGAAAAGTTGTAATTCTGGGCGGAGGAATAGCTGGAACTCAAGCTGCCAGACAAGCAATTGGAATGGGTGCAGAGGTTGTCATCTTTGAAAAAAATCCTGTGCGTTTGAGAGAGTTAGATGAATTATTTGCCAGTAAAGCTTCTATTTTGGCTTCAGAAACTCATTTAATTGCGGAGCAAGTCCAGCAAGCTGATTTGGTGATTGGGGCGGTTCTCATACCTGGAAGAAGGCCACCCATACTTGTTACTGAAAAAAACGTATTGAAAATGAAGCCGGGCTCAGTTGTGCTGGATATAGCAGTTGATCAAGGTGGATGTATTGAAACAATTGAACCAACCAAGCATTCAAAACCGACTTTTGTAAAACACGGAGTTGTTCACTATGGAGTAACTAATATGCCAGGAGCCGTTCCTAGAACTGCAACTCAAGCTCTCAATATTGCCACTATTAAATATGTTCACGAGCTAGCCAAAACTGGAGCCAAAGATCAAAATCTACACGGTGGACTCAATATTAAAGCAGGTGAAATTATTCATGCTGAGGTTAAGAAGGCTTGCTCGTGATTGGAACTATCTCTGATTTTCTATTGCTGCGAGTTAATAAATTTGTTTTTAAAATGAATCTAAATTTGAAAGTTCTTTTGTTTTTTTAGTTGAAGAAGTATCTTTTCTGTTATGACTCCAACAAGTTCAATTACTATCTTACTTTCATCCTCAACGAGTTCACTAATAAATGGTCTTCCATGACCTATACCTTCTTTATTGCGAAGTCTATTAATTGATAAAGCTAAAGAAAATAAATGCCTTTCTATTTCATGTGTTTTTCTTTCATTTGCATCTGACTTATCCTCTGAAGTTTTCATGCCAAGAGCCATAAAACATTGAGCTAAAAGAAACTCAAAATTTTTATGTTCAGAATAGGAATTTCCAAGTTCAACTAAAACATGTTTAGCAGTTGCTTCAATCAAATCTTTTCCAGTTCCCACTACAAGAGCTGCATCTTCTATCCCTTTTTGTGCTCTTTTCGCATATTTCAACAATACTTCCGTAAGTTCTCTTCCTTCCAATCCTTCAAGAGCCACGGGAGTGATATAGCCATCTGAAGACAGAATGAAATTGTATTGCCTTAATATGCTACGAAAACTTGCAATAGGATCATCTCCAACGTAGTTCTTCGTTTCTTTTATAAAGCCTCCTTTTGCTTTTAGCAGTTTACATAATGATAGGGAAATATTTCCTCCTTCTTTGTATCGCTCATTTTCATATGCCTGAAATAAAACAGTTTGTATCTTTTTGCTCTTTCCTTCAGACGTTTCAGGATATGAAAGCCCCCCTCTTTCAATTACGTTTTTAATTTCAGCATGTGATGGCTGCTTTTGACCGCGATCGTTAAACAACTCGCTTAATGAATAAATAATTTCTTCCTCAAGGGGTAAAGAATTCATATCAACTTATTTTTTGTTCAACTAAGCAAACTGTTTTAAAAATCTAATATCACCTGAATAAAAATCTCGTATATCTGATATCCCATATTTAAGCATCGCGAAACGCTCTAAACCTAAACCCGCCGCAAAACCTGAATATTTTTTTGTATCAACTCCCGCTAATTCCAACACATTTGGATCTACCATTCCACAGCCCAAAAGCTCTAACCAGCCACGACCTCCGCAAGTAGAACATCCTTTACCTTTGCAAAAAGGACATTGCGCATCTACTTCCGCTGAAGGCTCAGTAAAAGGGAAAAAGTCAGGCCTAAGTCTAATCTTGACATCATCTTGAAACAATTCACTGAGGAATTGCTGCAAAGTCCACTTCAGATGGGCGAAGTTAATATCTTCTTCTACACACAAAATTTCGAATTGATGAAAGAAAGGCAACTTACGAGCATTTACTTCTTCGTTTCTATAAACTCGTCCATGCGACATTATGCGAATTGGCACACCGTATTTTTCAATAGACCTAACCTGAACTGGTGAAGTCTGCGATCTAAGTAAAACATGATTCGCTATATCTGTATAAAAAGTGTCTTGCTCATCACGGGCTGGATGGTTATCGGGTGTATTAAGTGCGGTGAAATTGTAATATTCGGTTTCGATTTCGGGACCATCTACCAAGCTAAAACCCAGCTTTGTAAAAATATCAACAATTTCTTTTGCAATCAGAGTTAATGGATGCAAAGAACCAATTTGATTTGACCTTAAACCAGGCAAAGTTGTGTCGATTTTTTCTTTTTGAAGCTTGAAGTTTAATTCTTTTTCGTCAATTTGAGCTTTGGCTGATTGAAAAAATCCTTCAATTGCTTGTTTTGCCTCATTAAGAGCTTTTCCATAAGCTGGTTTTTCTTCTTTAGTAACTTCTCCCATTTTCTTCTGAAAAGCTTTTAATTCGCTTTTATCGCCCAAATACTTAACCCGTGCTTTTTCTAAGTCATCGGAGTTGTTTGTGTTAGCAAAGTCTGATTGGGCTTCTTGAATCAGTTTGGTAAAATTGTCGATTAAAAGATTGCTGCTCATGAAAACTTCCTGAAAATTGAATCTAAAGTTTGTGTGCGATTTCTAGTGATTAAATTTGTAATTCATTATTTTGCCTTATTTGTGTTGCTTCTTCCACATTTAGAATTTGATAACTTTGAAATTTGTATTTTTGTAAAAATGAGCATATTGATAATAAATTCCTCTTCTTCTCATTTCATGGTCTTTATGGTAATTTGTGATAACTTGAATTTGTCTATGCTCAAGCAAACTGATTTTCAACAATTCACAATTAATACAAAAAATTCAAAAAGAAAATATTTCTAAGCTAAATGAAATTAACCCCTGAACAAAAGGCCATTATTAATTCGAAGGGCAATATAAAAATTAATGCCGTGGCTGGCTCAGGAAAGACTACAACTATTATTGAATATGCAAAAAGTAGACCTCGCAATGCAAAGATACTTTATTTGGCATTCAATCGTTCGGTTAGGTTGGAAGCTATCAAGCGATTCTCGGAGCAAGGCTTAAACAATGTAAGCGTCGAAACAGCTCATTCATTGGCGTACAAACAAATTGTTTATCAAAATGATTATCAAGTTCGTCCTCAAGGATATAAAACTCATGAAATCGTTGAGATTATGGGACTGAAAGGCAATGGTGAAAAGCATACTGAGTATATAGTTGCCAATCATATCAATAAATGCATTAGCTACTATTGCAATAGTGATAAACAAAAAGTACAAGATTTAAATTATCTCGATTTAATCACTGATAGCAAGGCAAAAGCCTTTGTAAGACCGATTCAAGAATATATTATTCAGCAGACTAGATTGTTTCTTCACAAAATGAATAAAGGTGAAATAGAAATAATTCACGATTTTTATCTCAAAAAATTCCAATTAGCCAATCCTAAACTTACTTTTGATTATATTCTCTTTGATGAGGCTCAAGACGCTTCTCCTGCAATGTTAGATATATTCCTGAAACAAAATGCAACTAAAGTAATAGTAGGAGATACTCATCAGCAAATATATGGTTGGCGCATGGCAGTAAATTCGCTCGAAAAAACTGATTTCAAAACTTATAATCTTTCTACGAGTTTTCGCTTTAGCCAAGATATTGCAAATCTCGCCACTAAAATACTTGATTGGAAACATATTATTACTGAGCATGAAACAGTAATAATAGCTGGAAAAAATAATACTAAAACAGACAAAATAAAAACTAAAGCTATACTTGCCCGAACAAATCTAGGATTGCTTTTACGTACAATTGAATATATTACTCAAAACAAGAATGCAAAAAAGATTTACTTTGAAGGAAATATTAATTCATATACTTATGCTGATGACGGTACTTCGCTTTATGATGTTTTGAATTTATATACTGGAAAACGAAAACTCATCAGAGATAAACTATTGAAGGGCATGCGCGATACTACCGAGCTAGATGAATACATCAATAAAACTGAAGATGTTCAATTGGGCATGATGGTGGAAATTATCAAAGAATACGGAGACAGTATTCCTGGCATAATCAAAATGATCAAAGAAAAACATATTGATGATAATGATAAAAATAAAGCCGAAATAATTTTCTCAACTGTTCACCGCTGCAAAGGCATGGAATATGATTCAATTGAATTGGTAAACGATTTTATGACTAAAGAGAGATTAGAAAAAATTAAAGCCGATCCAAAAGAAAAATTTGATATATCTAAACTAAGTGAAGAAATTAATCTTTTATATGTAGCAATTACTCGTACTAAAGATACTATTTATATTCCTGAATCCCTTTTACCAATTGGATTTCCAAGCTCATCTCAAATCCACGGTTTAAAGGTTGCAAAAAAAGAAAAATCTAATAATGATTCAAACTTATCTAATAAAAAAACCTTTGATACTCAAGACAAAAAAGAAAAACCAGTCAGAGTAATTGGTAGGAAAAGAAACCATACACTTGATGAGAAAAGAGAAACTAAGGCTGATGCTTATAAACCCTGGACAGAAGAACAAGATCAATTATTAAAGAGAATGTGTTGTGAAAATGTTGAGCTCAGAAAAATAGCACTTCACTTTGGACGTACTCAAGGTTCTATCAGTGCAAGACTAAAAAAACTAGATCTCGAAAATATATATGGATAAGAAATTAACATTTTTGGAATTACCTGAAGACTTACCGATACCCCATGATGATGGAGCTTGTAATCACCTATTGGGATTATCTATTCCAAAAATATTACTTCGAGCAACAAATAATGAATTGGTTAACCTGAGTGAATTAGATGGATGCTTAGTTGTTTATTGCTATCCAATGACTGGTAGGCCTGACAAGAATCTTCCTGATGGTTGGAATGAAATACCTGGAGCAAGAGGCTGTACACCGCAATCTTGTTCTTTTCGCGACCATTATCATGAATTGCAAGCTTTAAATACTAAAGTTTTTGGATTAAGTACTCAATCTAGCGAATATCAAAAGGAAGCTAAAACACGACTTCATTTACCTTTTGATTTATTAAGTGATTTAGAGCTGCAATTCACTAATGCTTTGAAATTACCATCTCTATTTATAGATAATATGACATTGGTAAAACGAATTACTATTATTTTTGAGAATGGAAAGATCACAAAGTTTTTTTATCCAGTTTTTCCGCCCGATAAAAACATCGATCAAGTTCTTCACTGGCTTAAGACAAACAACAAATAAACTATTTAAACAATCAGAAATTTCATTCGGATAAATACTTAATCAGTTAAATACCTTGCAATATCTTTAGCAAAATAAGTAATTATTCCGCTAGCACCCGCCCTCTTGAAAGCAATCATACTCTCTAATACTATTTGCTTTTCATTAAGCCAACCATTTTGTGCTGCTGCTTTTATCATTGAATATTCACCAGAAACCGAATAAACAATAATAGGCAAAGTAGTAATCTGAGATGCGCGGTAAACAATATCCAAATAAGCTAAGCCAGGTTTTACCATTACCATATCAGCACCTTCGGCTTCATCATGCAATATCTCTTTTTCGGCTTCTTTGGCATTTGCAATATCCATTTGATAAGTTTTTTTATCACCAAATTGCAAATTAGAATTTAAATGTGAATTCAGTGCATCACGAAATGGACCATAAAAACTAGAAGCATATTTAGCAGAGTATGAAAGTATTAATGTATCTTGAAAACCAGCTTTATCTAGAGCTTGTCTAATCGAATATACTCGTCCATCCATCATGTCAGAAGGCGCAACTATATCAGCTCCCGCCTCAGCTTGGACAATTGCCATTTTGCATAAAATCTCTACTGTTTGATCGTTGAGTATATTTCCTTTTGAGTCGCATATTCCATCATGCCCATGAATTGTATATGGGTCCAGTGCTATGTCAGTAATAAGACAAATTTCAGGAAAATTATTTTTGATTTCCTTTATAGCTGTTTGAGTCAGTCCATTCGGATTATAGGCTTCATCAGCAGACTCAGATTTGTTTTCATTAGGTATAACCGGAAAAATTGCTATGTGTTGAATGCCTAATTTTACTGCTTCAGCAATTTCCTTTAAAAGCAGATCAATTGTGAGCCTAAAACATCCAGGCATAGAAGCAATTTCAATTTTTTGATTATGACCTTCTATTATGAAAAGTGGGTAAATCAAGTCCTGAATGGAAAGATGATTTTCACGAACCAGATTTCGAAACGCATTGTTGTTTCTGGTGCGACGTGCTCTGTGTAAGGGAAATGAAGAGTACATTACAATTTTAAAAATCGTTCGGACAGGGGCTTAGCTTGGGGCGGCAAAACGCATTTAGATTTATAATCAACAAATTGAGATTGTAATTTTTTATAAACTAATTCAAATACTTGGATTTCACTCATTCCATGACCCCAAACTTTAGTTTCAAAAGCACATCCTTCATAAGGCTCTTCCTTAGCTACTCTTGCACTACCTTTACAATCAAGTTCTCCTTTGATTTTCATCCCAATATAAGCTTGACAATTTTTCTTACGTCTTGAACCTGTTTCTATTTCTTTAAGAGTTTGATTTAATTCAATAACGCCATATCCTTTATCGGTTTTGAAAACATAAAATTTATTCGACAAATGATATTCCTTTAAAACTGCACCAATACTTTCGCCCTCGCACTTTTCTCTTGGGACATCATAGAAATCGCTGTCATCAAGCGTAATGCCACCCCAACCAAAACCTGGTTTTACTGGTTTTGATTGAACATCAACTAAATTAGGATCAGTGGTTTGAGTCAGAATATCAGCATTTAATGAAAGGCTTTGAGATGAAAGCAAAAACAAGCCAAAGATAAAAGTCAAACGGAAAAAAAAATTTGTCATATTTATTGAACTTTGTTAGTTGAATTACTTGCCAGAGAATCTACTTACCAGCGATATAGAGTAAGTGTAATTTTTGAAAATCAATAATGGATAGATTTGATTATAAATCTAGTTGCTAAACATGAGTGAGAGTTTTTATTAAATAAAATTACGCAGTTGATATTGCTCATGATAAACTCTTGCTTTAATTTTTTAATTTTATAGAGTTTCACAAAAATCGAGTTTAGAGAAATGAAAACAGGCATTCATCCAAATTTAAAATTAGCCAAAGTTATTTGTACTGGCTGCGGAAATGAATTTGAGACCTTATCAGTCAAAGAGACTATTACAGTTAGTATTTGCAGTAATTGTCATCCTTTTTTCACTGGCACCAAGAAATTATTAGATACTGAAGGTCGTGTTCAAAAATTTGAAAGACGCTACAACCAACAATCAGGCCAGCAACAAAATAAGAAAAAAGAAGAACAACAAGCAAAAATTGCTGCTAAGTTAAAGAAAAAAGCTTAATAGTTTTAAATATTTATTTGTTTCCATTAAGTGGGTTAGTTCAAGGGGTAAATCTTTTGGCTAACCCATTTCTCTTATTAATGTTGTTGCTGCAATTAACTTTCTTTGTGACCAAATTGGAAATATCGAGCCAATAACTGAACCAATTAATGAACAAATTGAAATAAAGATAATCGATTCGGAATTAACTTTCAAATAAATAATCCACCCAAAAGAATTGTTATTAACGGTATTTTGCAAAATATAAGCCAGCCAATACCCAGAAGGTAAACTCACAAGCAAGGCAATAAAAGTAATTATTAAACTCTGCCCAATCTCAAGTGCGTATAATTGACCGAGACTAACTCCCAAATATCTTTTGACTATATTCAAATAAGCATTTTCCTCAATGCATGAAAAGAGCGTAAGAGAAACCGTGAAAATTGAAATTATTAGAGCAATCCAAAAGAATAAGTAACTGATTTGAAAAGTTTGATCGAATATTTCCAGAACGATTTTTCTTAATTGCGAATTAGTCTGTATTTTGAGAAATCTGCTTTCTTCCAATTTATTGAGTCTGACTTTGAGTATATTTATTTTTTTGAAGTCTTTTACATAAATTCCAATATTAGAAATTTGTGAATTGTTAAATAGCTTTTTGTAAATATCATGGCTGACTAAAATCATTCCGTGCTCGCTCGAATAATCTTGGTAAATTGCGGCTACTAAGAATTTCTGCTTACCAATTTTAGTATTTAATTCAAATTGATCTTTGAGCTTCATTCTATGTTTAATTGCAAGAGTATTAGAAACAATTACTGGCTGAATAGATGCCGGAGAAATAAGAAGCTCAGAAAGTTTGGGTAATTTTTCAATAAAAATTAAATGCTTAATATGTAGTTTTATATTATTTCCACCGATATCAATATGCTTACCATTCAGTTCTGATGAATGACTACTCAAATAATCAATATCCAGTACTTCAGGCCATGATTTTATTGTTTGAATTAATTGAGAATTGATTCCAGCTTTGGAATCATAGATCTGGGAAATATAAATATCAGCTTTTAGAGTTTGATTAGTCCAGTTTTTTACAGTATCTCTAAAGCTATCAATCATAATGTTTATGGATAAAGTCATAGATAAACCGCAAATCAAAGCACCAATTGCTATCCAGAGACGAATAAAATTGGCTGACAATCTAGGAATAATTAGTTGCGCATACCAATTCTTAAAGCCAGAAATGATTTTGATCAGAACATTCAGTAATGCACCAGAAGATAGAGTAACTCCTAACAACATAATAAGCGCCATTAAAAAACCGATATATCTATTCTGAATTTGAAATAACTGAGTTTGAGAGCTGAATAATGAAATCAAAAAAATGCAACCAAGAATATATAAAAAGAAAATGATTTCGTAATTTACTTTCGATAAATTCATAAATGCTTGGCTGCGTAAATTGACATTTGGTTGTACCTGAAGAGCTAAAAAAGCTGATGGTAAACCCGCCAGAAATGAAGTGAGTAAGCCAATTGAAGAACCAATTATTAGTCCTTTAGGTGAAAAGATTAGTTCTGAACTACGGACTGAAAAATAAAGTTGATTGACAGTAGTTTGAAGTGCTTGTAAAACAAATTTGGATAATAATAAACCCAGCATGCAACCTAAAATCACACCGAGGAAACCGATTAAAAGAGATTCTAGACATAGGCTCAAAAATATTTGCTGATTACTCATTCCTAGGACGCGCACAATTCCAATCAATTTTGTTTTGCGCTGAAAGGAAATAAATATGGTTTGAAAAATCAAATAAGCCGCAACCAAAAGCGCAATAAAACTCAAAGCTTGTAAATTAAATCTAAAGGCTGAAGTGAGGCTTTCAATTTCAGAGCGGCGTTTGGCAGGATCACTTACTTTGAACCCTTGAAGATATTCCGGATGCTGAGCCAATTGCGCTTTAAGATCAGCAGGCTTTGCATCAAGGAAATCAAGTGAAGTGAATTTTTGGTCACTTTGAACTCCTGAATTTTGATTTAAAAGTTGCTGCACATATTTAATGTCTCCCAGCAAAATCAACCCATCCTCAGCTTTGACTAATCCAATATCTTGGAGAGAAACGTCGCTGAGTTTGATCTCAATTTCTTTTGATCCATAAATGATTTTTTGAGTTGATCCCTCCCAGCCTAATCTTTCGAGAGTTGATTTTGAAATTAGCAGTGAAGCTTTGTCAGGACTTATCAAATCAACAATTGGAGGTTTATCAGAATCAAAAGCATAATCACGAAATCGATAATCATTCAGCAAATCGACTCCAAGCAAAGTCAGCACTGTTTTTGTCTTGGGCTCATAAACTTTTTTCTCTAAAACTGGCGTGAAATCAAAATTGGATAATTCATTCAAAAGCTCTGGTTTTAAATCTTCAGCAGAGAATTCACCAGTTTCACTTTCTATTCTGGCCGCAATTTTGCCCTGAATGAGTTTGTTGGAATAATCAAATTGTTCAAGAATTGATTCATTGGAATTAAAGATTGAGACAATAAGAGCAACTCCAGCAGCCACACTCAAAATAGCAATTGAAACTAATTTTGCATTGCCTTTCCAATTTGGCAGAATCAATAGTCTGATTATTTGAAATATATTCAATTGAATTTTTAGTTCTGGAATTAATTTGTGAATTTATAAATTAAACCTCTCTCCTGATTTCTTCGATTAAAAATTTTGGTTCATCTGGGAAATGAGTGAATTTAGGGGTAAAGACTTAATTTTCCGAGATGAAATAAAATGGAAATTCTAAAATTGTCAAAATTTCTGTATCCTCTTGCAATTG